>JAIXOF010000198.1 GCA_027486935.1 Cyanobium sp. C1_MAG_00004
ATTGATGGTGGCCTGGGCCAGCACCGGCAGGGCGATGCCAGCGGCTGCAGCGCTGACGGCTGCGGTGGTGAAGGCCTTCTTAGCGAAGGTCATGAATTGGGCCGTTTAGGGGGCACATCTTGAATAGCAAGCCACAAAATGTGAGGTCGTTATGAAACGGTTAAGAACCGATCAAGATCCGGATTTCAGCCCTCAACTTGCAATCCTCAATACAACAAAACTGCACACGCACCCAGCCAAAAAAAAGCCCCTCGTTTCCGAGGGGCCAGGGACTGTGTGAGTTGTGCCGAGGACGGCGGTGAGGAGTGAGATAGCCGAGATCAGAAGGTGAAGCGGGTGTTCACCAGGATGCCGGTGTTGTTCAACACGGTGCTTTGGGTGTTCTGCTGTTGACCCAGGGGGTTCGACAGGTAGAAGACAGCAGGCGTGATCGAGATGTTGTCGCTCACGCGGAAGCGGTAGAACCACTCAAACGCATAGTTGGCGTCGTTGGCACCGATACCACTGCGGGTTGAAGTGGTCATCACGCCTTGGCCGAAGGCGAAACCAGCAGAGTTGCCCTTGGCGAAGGCATCATCCCACTGGAACATTGCCGACCAGGACTGGGCGGCAGCAACGTTAGCAATGGTGTTGGGGCCGCTGACTGTACCGGCTTGACTCAGGCCGCTGTAGCCCCAACCGAGACTGATGGAAGGGATCCAGCCAGTCTGAACAGGCTGCCAGAAGGCACCAAGTCCGATCGAGTTGGACGAGGCATTGTTATTTGCCAGACCTGTGGTGGTGGCAGTGGTGGCCAAGTTGCACATCAGGTCAGAGGCAGCCATCGGGGTGCCGCGCCTGAGGTCGGTACCACAGGTGCCATAGCGATACAAGGCAGCGATGCCCCAGTTATTACCGCGACCGCCAACCTGGACAGTCACGTTGTTGCGGCCAGTGGCACTGAACATACCACCGTCGTTGGGGTTGCCGCTCGCCGAATCTTCGCTGATGAAGTTAGCGGAAACAGTCATGTAGGGATTACCCTTCTTGACATTCTGCTTCCAGGTCAGACCAAAGCCGCCACCGGTTGCTTTGTTGTAAGCGCCAGGGGCGCCCGCCAGGGTGAAGAAATCGAGGATTTCAGGGTTGTAGGCCTGGGGACGGAACGCGATCATTTCGGTGTTCCGGAGCTTAGGACCGATGGTCGCCGTGAACTCCTTACCGATCGGGAACTGATAGTAAAGACGGTCAATGTTGACGACGTCGGTGTTGTAGCTGGTGGCCTTGTCAAGAGCCGCCATGTTCACCGGAGTACCCCCAAAGGCACTGTTTGACCAGTTGCCGGCACGCAGACGGGTGAAAAGCAGATCCTTGCCGGTGAAGCTCGTGTTGAGGTTCAGGCGCAGGTCGTAGTTGAAGCTGACTGCGTTACGAGCAACAACGTTGGAGCCATTATTCAGGTAGCTGTTGTTGCCATTGCCCCTGGTGAACGCTGAACCCGTGTAGGCCACCCCACCCAGCACCATGTTCAGCTCACCCTTGAGCTTGGTGGTGGTGCTGAACTGCTGGGCTTCCAGCTTGCCGACTTTCTTCTCGAGGCCGTCAACGCGGCCGCGCAGCACGGTCAGCTCCTGCTGGAACTCGTCGAGCAGGCGCTTCAGCTCGTCGGTCTGTTCGGTAACGCGGTCGAGGCAGGCATTCAGCAGGGCAGCCGCTTCGTAGCGGGTCATGGCCTGGCCGCCTTTGTAGGTGCCGTTGGGGTAGCCGGCGACGCAGCCGTACTTGTCGACCAGGTTGCTCAGGGCCTGGTAAGCCCAGTCGGTGGGCTTGACGTCAGAGAACTGGTTGACGCTGGTCACCTGGTTCTTGGATTCCCAGGCGCGGAAGCGGTCCACGTCCTGCTGGTTCATGTACTCGTTGACGGCGGACATGCCGGTCAGCGAGGCGACCTGCTGGGCCGAAGCGGCCATCGGGGCAACAAGGCCCAGGGCAGCAGGCGCAACGAGAAGTTGCTTAAAGAGTTTCATCGGGTCCTCACACCGATAGGTATCAATCCCCAGACAGGGGATCTGGCCGGAACTTATCGGTGCTGCAGCACTGTGCGCCAATCGCAGAACACAGCGCGCTGTAGCGAGGAATACAAAATCATCGATCGGCGTTGCAGGCGGGCCCGCAGCCGGTCCCGCTGCAGCGACCCCAGCAGCTGCTGGTAGGCCTGGGCGCCGTTCTGGCGCTGGGCCAGGAGGCGCCACTGCTGCCAGCAGTCGGCCTCGCCCTGCAGCAGCAGGCCGTGCAGCTGGGGCAGGTCGCTGGCCAGGGCCCCCGGCAGCTGATCGTCTAATGCCTGCTGCAGCACCTGCAGGTCGTTGAGCTCGCCCAGCAGCTCCTGCATCTGCTTGAAGCCGCTGATCGCCCTGCGGCTCTGGCGCCCCAGCAGCGGCTTGCAGTTGTCCAGCTGATAGCGGGCGTTTTTGATCTGCTTGCGCAGGTCATGGAGCTGCTCGCGGTGGCGCTCCTTGCGCAGCTGCTCCAACCGCCACCCGGGCTGGACAAACAGGGTCGCCAGCCAGCCCAGCTGCCACTGGGGCAGCCAGTCGGCCAGGGGTTCGTCAGCCAGGGGGGTCAGGCGCGGGTGACGCAGCCAGCGCTGCATCTGGGCCAGCCAGCTCAGATAACTGGCCCGCCGCAGCTGCTCGCAGGCCTGCAGGTGGGCCTGCTGGCGTTCGCGCTTGAGCTGGCGCAGGACCGGCTGCAGCAGCTCGAGCTCGGCATCCGGCAGCTGGGGCAGCAGGCGCTGGTGCAGGCGTTCCTGGAGCACGTCCAGATCCCGGGCCAGACCCAGGCGCCGGCCGGTCTTGATCAAGGGCCGGCAGGTCAGCGGCTCGCCCAGGCGCAACAGCGGCCCGAACTGCACCAGGGTGACCCGCAGCTTGCGCAGGGACACCCGCATCTGATGCAGGGGCTCAGGGTCCTTGTCGGCCAGCACCGGCGCATGCCAATCCACCAACGCGCGCACCTGGCGCTCGATCAGGCCGACGACGAGCTCGCCGTTGGCCAGGTTGGCGGCGCGGGTCAACGGAACTCGGGGCGTTTGGTCTGCTCCAGGCTGCGCTGCAGGGCCAGACCCAGGCTCATGCCGGGGGTCAACTCACCGCCAAAGGCACTGCCCAGCACATGGCGGTAGAGCTTGGACTCCACCAACCGGTAGGTGCTGGACGGCAGGGGGATGTAGCGGGCCTGCTGCACCAGTTGCAATCCGTTCTGAAGGGTCGTCGTCAGAAAACGGCGGGTCTGGGGCTGATCGCGCACCATTTCGTCGTTGACATAAAGGAACAGCGGCCGCGACAGGGGCACGTAGGTCTCGTTCTGCACGCTGGCCACCGACGGGGCCACCAAACCCTTGCCACCCAGAATCCACAGGGGCTTCAGGGACGCGGCGTTGGCGGCGTAATAGGCATAGCCGAAATAGCCCAGGGCCTGGGGATCCTTGGCCACACAACGCACCAGCACTGCGTCGTCTTCGCTGCTGGTGATGTCGGTGCGGGCGTTGTCGCTAGTGCCGTTGACCGCTTTGTTGAAGTAGTCATAGGTGCCTGAATCGGCACCGGGGCCGCACAGCCGGATCGGCCGCTTGGGCCACGCAGGGTTGACCTGCTGCCAGGTGGTGACCACGCCCTGGGCCTTGCGGCTCCACAGGCGGCCCAGCTCGGCGATGCTGATGTGGCGGGCCCAGGTGTTGGCGGGGTTGACCACCACCGTCAGGGCGTCAAAGGCGATCGGCAGCTCGACAAAGCGCACGCCCTGTTTGGCGCACTGGCTCAGTTCTTTGCGGTTGATCGGGCGCGAGGCGTTGGCGATCGCCAGCTCGCCCTTGCAGAACTGGCGAAAGCCGGCCGAGGTGCCCGTCTCCTTGAGCTCAAAGCGCAACTCGCGGTTGCGCCCCCCCTGCTGATAGGCGGCGATCGCCTGCTGCATGATCGGAAAGACCGTGCTCGAGCCGCCGATGCGCACCCGCGGCGGAGCGCCTTGGGCCCTGACCGGGGCCTGCGGCATCACCGCCGGCAAGCTCGACAACACCAGGGCAGAGGCAACCAGGGAGAGGCGCATGATCAGCTCGCTTCACCGAAATCCTGGGTCAGGTGCGCACCAGCCGGGGTTAAGGCCAGGTTGTCAGCGGGACTGGCTGTTACCGGGGAAGGCTGTTACCGGGGAAGGGTCCAGTCTTCGAACCAACCACGCCGCCACAGCCAAATCACCTGCACTGCTGCGATCACCAGCATCACCGTCAGCGCCCCCCCGTAACCGAAGCGCCAGTGCAGCTCGGGCATGTTGTCGAAGTTCATGCCATAGATGCCGGCGATGAAGGTGAGCGGCGCAAAGATGCTCGTCAGGATCGTCAACGTCTTCATCACCTGGTTCATGCGGTTGCCCACCCCCGCCGCATAGGCCTGGGTGATCGCATCGCACTGGCCCCGCAGCAGTTCGATGTGCTCGAACAGCAGCTCGACCAGCTCGCCCATCTCGCGAAAGCCGCCCAAGGCCTCGGGGCCCAGGAGCTGTTGGCGCTGGCGCAGCAGCACCCTGATCTGGTGGCGCAGGGGCCAGATCTGGCTGCGGATCGTGCGCAGGTTGGCGCGGTGTTGAAAGGTGCGGGTCAGCAGCTTGGGCTTGGGGCGCCGCAGGGTGGCCGATTCGAGGTCATCGAG
>JAIXOF010000158.1 GCA_027486935.1 Cyanobium sp. C1_MAG_00004
CTCGGGTAAGGTATTTAATCTCGCGAAAGGCCCTGGCCAGCTCGTTGCAGCTGGCGAGGAATTGCTCCAGGTTGTACCTGATGATAAGGATATCGCTAAGCTTACGATTCCAGACATGAATGTGGGCTTCCTAACGCCTGGTATGTCTGTCCAGCTTCGTTTGGATGCTTATTCTTATTCTGATTTTGGTTCTCTCAAGGGGCGTCTACTTGAGGTTGGTAATAATTTACTTCCCCCTGATCGATTCTCACCGCGCTCGTCCTACTTCCCAGGCAAGGTCAAGCTTCTAAGCCAGTCCATCAAAATCAGCGGCAAGCACATCCCACTGAGATCCGGCATGGGTGTCACAGCGCTTGTCAAGGTTGGTGAGAAGCCAATTATTTCGATGTTGACGAGAATCTTTGATAATCCAAAGGACAAAGTGAGTCAGTTCTAGTTCACTAGACTCTGACACTTGAAAGTATCCAGCATGGCCACGCGCTGGCCTTGTCCTGAAGCCTTCTTTCCCTGCTCAGGCTTGCAGTGACATGTCCGTTGTGTAAACCATGCCATTGGCTGGTGCCACATCGGCATTGACATAGCCCAGTAGTTTTAGGTGTTGGTCGTCCGTGATTTGAAGAAGCATATTTGTGTCTTCCAGCAATGCATATCCCTCCTTGGCCTCTACGACGCCAGAGAAAAAGAATTCGTTGAAATTTGAGAGCAACAGTACCTGTTTGTCCATCTCAGCTTGTGATGCGCCATAGGCAAACAAATCTTGAGCTCTGTCAGTAATGCCAATGCTCTGTCCTCTTAAAGCGATTGAATCGCCTTCCATTGCGTTGAAGTCGGTGATATGGGCAATGTCGAGGTTGGTCTTGCCACTGATCAGTGCTTTTTCAAAATCAGACATGTCGGTGAGGCATCCGAGGTCTATCGCCTCATCGATATCGATGACGAAGATATCACTGCCCGCTCCGCCAGTGAGCTCGTCTGCGCCGCCATTGGCCAACAGAAGGTCATCACCATCACCACCGTGAATGGTTTCAGCATATTGCGTGCCAAAGAGCCTGTCATTGCCAGAGCCACCTTCCATGGTCACCTGAATTGATTCACCAAGCAGATAGAGATCGTCATTGCCATTGCCCCCATCAATTGTTGAGCGGTGTGCACTATTGATGACAAGTGTGTCGTCTCCATCACCGCCTTTCAGGATCGAGTCAACCATGCCGAGTTCTTCTGGTCTGAAATCGGCGATCAGACTTGCAAGGTCTTCTGTGGCTTCAATCTGTAGATCGACCTCTCCAGAGAGCATGACAACATCATCGCCTTCTCCCATGTCCAATTGACTGAAGTTCATCGCGATGCTTGATACATCTAGATCAAGTTCCCCAGTGAGTGCTTCAAACATGGAGATGGTCAGGTCTGTTTCGGCATGCACCACCAACCTGTCGTCACCCTTGCCGAGTTCAACATTGCTGCGATCGAGCACCCGTGTCTGGTGAATCAAGTCTGCTGCGACGTCTGCGCCATCGGCTGAGAGGTTGACGCTGTGATTGTTGGTCGCTGCAAGCAGGACGGGCTTGCTTGCGGCTAAAGAGGCTGATTGCATCGAGTAATCGAGGCTTGAATCCTTGATTAGCGTGACCCTCTCGTCGGTGCTGACCCTTGCAGCGCCATCAACGGCGTAGGCATTGGTTTCACCATTGTGCCGCGCCTGGATGTTCACTCCGTGCAGATTGGTGAATGCCTCCTCATCAGACAGGTCTGCTGGCAGTCCCATAAACGACTGCATGGCCAGCAGCTGTTGATAGGCGTCGTCTGCATCGCTGCTGCTGAGCTCGTTGTCCCAGATGAATTCGGCCGCTCCTCCTTCTTCAAAACCATTGTCCACGAGGAGCGTTTGGGCCAGCAGATCTCTAGAGCTGTCAAAGGTGCTATCGCTTAGCTTGCTTTGCGATAGCCCGTCCAGTGAGCGATCGCCATTCAGTGCAGACAGGACGTCGCCTGCTGCACCTGAAATTGCAATTTTGCTGTTGCCCAGATTGGCGATGCTGGTGAATGCATCCACTGCACCAGCGCTGACTTCGATTCCGTCGAGACCCTTGAAAAAGGTGCTCAGGTCGTCTGTTGAGGTCAGATCTAGGCTTTTCAGTGAACCGTCTGTTCCTGTTGCTGCCTGCAGTAAATTGCGCCCAAGTGAGGACAGGCCTGAATATCCCTCGCTGCCGGCCACGACATCTGCGATGTAGCCAAGGTTGTATAACTGTGCTGCTTTGACCCTGTAATCCTCTGACTCCCCGCCACTGACCGAAATGGAAAAGGGATCAAACGTTGCCAAATCGATGTCTGGTTGGAGGCCAAGGATCTTGACGACCGCATCCTTGGCGGCCTCATGATCCAATCCCAGGTCACCCACCAGTCCTTCGACCAGTGTGGTCATTGGGCTCACCACCCCCCCTGTGGCGCTCAGGCTCGTGATCAGTTCATGCCTGTTCAGGGAACCAGACACTGTGTCGGTCCCACCGATGACCTTGATCTGGATGGCTGCTGTGGGATCCAGTTCAATGACCCGCCCATCGTCTCGCTTCAGCGCCTCTGAGGGATCCCAGCTTCCATTGCGGTTGCTGTCAACAAAGTCAATGTTGAAGTAACCCTTCTCATCTGTATACGCATACCAGTCATTCGGATCAAAGAATCCGTTGCCATTGCTGTCGATGTAGGCCGTTGAGCCATCCATCGGTCCGTCAAAGGCTCTGTAGCTCAGCGATGGGGTGGGTGTCTGACTTGTGACTGCCCCTGTGCTGCCGCCATTGCTTGCACCACCTGAGGCGTTTGTTGGGTTTCCCAGGGCGCCATTGCCTGCATTGCTGCCCGCACCGAAGTTGTCCCCACCGCCACCGCCACCGCCACCGCCACCGCCGCCGCCTTCACCTCCACCACCTCCACCACCGCCACCGCCAGCACCACCAGAACTGGAGCGACCACCGCCCCCGCCACCACCGCCGCCCCCGCCGCCACTGCCACGGGACGCCGAGCCGATCGAGATCGTTCCTGCCTCCATCTCGTCGGCCACAAGACCGGGCGAACCGGGGTAGCCGGCCCCTTTGGCCAGCGGATCCAATGCTCCAAAGGGCATGACCTCTGGCATGGAATAGGGGGCCATGCCTTTGAGGCGCAGGTCCTCCCCTGGGCGAAAGCGAATGGGGCCCCCATTGGCTGGGCCTCTGGTGGCATCGAAGTTGAGGGGATTGTCCGGTCCCATCTCTTCGCCGCCACTGGCCATGGCTTCGGTTTGCAGGACCAGCGCCACCATCAGGCCAATGGCCGCCATGGTCAGGGCACCCTCAACCGTCAAGCGACTGCTGTTGGAGTCGAGGTTGACCGATTTTTTGGCTTTGCCCTTGGCCATCACCGGTTCGGCTGGTCGCAACGACGCTCAGGTGGGGAAATGCCAACCCGGTTCGGCACCTTGGCGCCGATGCCCTGTCCCGAATGCGCATGGGTTCGGTCGAAATTCGCAGCTGGCCGCATCCAAGGGGGCGAGGCTTTGTATCGACCGCTACCAAGAAGTGTCCGGAATGCGTGGTGCGATCTGGTCTGTATAGACGGCGCTGGGGTGCTGTATTGATGGATGACTTTGTTCGTTTTGGCCATCAATGCGTAGGCGACAGATCTGGTTGGGCTGGCAGGGGTGGCGGCGTGACGCTGCCGTGGGCGGAATCGACCAATCCGCCCCTCTTGTTCTCATTTTGATCCCCTTAACTTGCCTTGTCAATTCCCTTTGCGCATGTAAGTGCTGTATAGCTTTGCCTAGACGCGGCTATACTTGGCTCTATTAAGTATCAATGAAGCGGGCTTTTGTGGCCTGGCATGTGGTGCTTGTTGGGTAGCGTTTGGTGTCGAGCTATTCGGCAAAAGCCATTGTGGTGCAAGGGTTGTGCCGGTTCTTGCTCACTTTTTTAAGGGTTTTAGTTGTCCCGCTGCCTTCGTCTCTGGTTTCTGGGTTTCTTGTCTGGTGGCCTGTGCGCTCTGCGTCTAGTGAATGTCCGGATTCGGAGGGGGCCCGTTTTTGGGCTGGTGGCCTGATCGGCTTGGATCACGGTCGCGCCCATACACGCCAATACCGATCAATACGCTGCATTTGTGTCAACGCGATCCCCCTTCGTCTGCTGAGCGATGGCGTGAGTTTCTTGTCGATTCAGTCCTGTTTGTGTGGCTTGGTATAGACGGATTTGCTGCGTTTTTGGAGCATGTACGGCGTACATTCCCCAACCGCCGGCGGACTGCAAGATTCGGGTCACGGATGTGCAGACCAGCCCAGGAAGCCCATCGTTATGGCCGATACCCAACCAGCTCAGGAACAAGTGGCCGCCGAAGTCCCATCCCTGCAGGAGTCGACTGCCGAGATGCCCTCGGACCAACCTGTGGACCTTGGCGAGGCCGACGCAGCTGCTGAGGCCTACCTGATGGCTGTTGAGGCTGACCAAGGTGACGAGGGATCGGCTCCAGTGCCGATGGCCATGGCCACCCAGGCCGCATCGGCCGTGCCCACAGCCACCCAGACGGTGGCCCTCCAGGGCGTGTCACTGCAGGGCGTTGCTCTGGGTGGTGATGTTGCAGCCACCGGTGCTGTGTCGGGAACGGGGACGGCCGCCAGCTCGACTGTTGATGGTTTTTCGGGTGCCAGCGGCGCCCTTTCGGCTTTTGGTCTGAGTCTTGAGGATCTCAGCGATCCAGGCACGGGGGACGCGATTCGCGATGCCCTGCGCACGGGCGGTGACGCCAGGCTCAGTTCCAGTGTTTCGGGTGCGATCAGCAGCACCAGCGCCTCTGTTGATGACGATGCCCGTGCTGTCACCTCGGTTGATGCCGCGGGCATCAAGGCCGAGCAGGCCACCATTGACGTTGGTTCCAGGGCTGAAGCCGTTACCACCACGTCGGTGGCGGCTTCGGCCACGGCCGACAGCACCGGCGGTTCCAGCAGTGCGGTTCTTGACGTTGCCCAGGTGGGCGGTGTCGATCTGCTGGGTTCTGACGTCTCACTGTCGGTCGGTGCCAACTGGGTGATGTCGGCCGATGTGGCCGCCGACTTCAGTGCCGCCGCCGAAAGTGCGGCTGCCGATGCCGAGGCCAGTGCCGCGATCGACAGCCTGCTGGGTGCGGGCATCTCTGAGTTGCTGGTCGGCGGCTCGTCGGCTCTGACCACCAAAACCGACGTTTCGATCGATCTGGGCAGTGCCAGCCAAAGCGGCAATGCCACCAGCGCCACCGAGGTCGACACCTATCTGGGTCTCAACCTGGCCGAGGCTTCGGGCAGTGGCGACCTCGACGGGATTGCCGGCGCCCTGCTGCTCAACAACACCGGTGTTGCCTCGTTCACCGAGACAGCCACCAGCCGCAGCGGCGATGCCAGCAGCAGCGCCACGGTTGCTGAGGCCGGCGGTATTCACCTGGGCGACACCACCACTGGCGCCCAAGTGGATGCCAAGAGTGACGTCAAGCTGGCGTTCAACCAGACAGCCTCGAGCGGTGGCGGCGACAGCGATGCGACCACCCGCCTCACCGAGGTCTATGGCGTCGAGGCGCCCGGACTGCTGGAGACCGGTGGCTCCACCAGTGTCAGCTCCAAACTTGCAGTTGATGGCAGCCAGCTCGCCCAAAGCGTCGGTGGTGCGGCCAGCACCTCGGCCCTGGGTGAGCGCCAGGTTTCGCTTGAGCTGGGCACCCAGGAGGCCAACGGCAACGTTCAGCTGATCGTCACCAACTTCCTCGGCAGTGAGGCGGTGGCATCCAGTGTGTTGGCCACCGCCAGCACCGAAGAAATTCAGACCTACCTGGCGGGCGTTGACGCCGACAGCCTGCAGGGGGGCGGCACGGTTTCGGTGACCGCCGACACCACCCTGGTGGTCAGCGGCCAGGCCCGCTCCAGCGAAGACGACGCCACCGCCGTCGCGGTCAACACCGATGTCTACGGCGTTGACGCCGGCACGGTGGATGCCGCCGGTGACCTGACCCTGGATGGGTCAGCCAGCACCTCACTGACCCTGCTGGCCGACACCCTGGCGGGTGATGCCCGCACCCTGGCCCAGCTCGGCAGCCAGGAGGCTGTCGCGGTGGCCACCCTGCTGGATGGTGGCGCCGATGCCAAGGTGTTGGCCGAAGCCCTTGCCACCCTGGCGGGTTCGGCCAGCAGCGTCGACGGTGATGCCGAAAGCCGCGCCCAACTGGCCTCGTTGCTGGGCCTGAACGCCACCACGGTGGTGGTCGAAGGCGACGCCGATGTGCTGGCCAACCTGGGCCTTGAAGCCACCGGCAGCGCCAGTTCGGTGGCTGGTGACGCCACTGCCACCTTGGTGGCTGGTGAACTGGCCGGTACCTCGGCTGATGACTTCAGCAGCGGCGGTGATCTGAGCCTGGGCAGCGACGTGGCCGCCGAGGTGGCCCTGCTGGCCTCGAGCATCGATGGCACCGCCTACAGCGATGCGGCGTTGGATCAGATCATTGCCAGCTCTGGCAACTACAGCGCCGACGGACGCGGTGATCTGACCCTGGGCAGCCTGGTCCAGATCGAACTTGGTTCGTCCAGCGTCTCGGGCGATGCCAGCGGCGACCTGTCGATCGGTCAAGGTGCTGCCGCCAGCGGTGCCAGCGACAGCAACGACGCGATCACGACCGGTTCAGACCTCGCTGTTGAGGCCAGCAGCGAGCTCAGCGCGGTTGTCGAGGCCTCCAGCACCGATGGATCGGTTGCTGTCCAGGTGGATGGCGGCGACGGCAAAGCCCTGCATGTCGATGGCATCAGCAACCTGGACCTGGTGGCTGGTGGTGACCTCGACGCCACCGTGTCGGCCGAGGCTGCGATCACGGCAGCAGCCAGCACCCAAGAGGGGTCGGCCAGCACCGAGGTCAGCCTCGATGTGGCGGCGGTCGAGTACGGATCGATCCTCGGCAGTCAGGACGGCGACGTTGACCTTGCCGCCAGCAGCAGCACCGACCTGGTCGCCAGCACCGAAGGTGCCGAAGACCGTGATGATGCGATCGCCAGCGTTGAGGCGGTGGTTGCCGGCTAC
>JAIXOF010000048.1 GCA_027486935.1 Cyanobium sp. C1_MAG_00004
ACCCATGTAACCGTGGCTGACCTGGCCAAGGAACTCGAAGAGCTTCATGCGTCCGTGGTCCGGGCCGTGCGCGAACGGGTGGACCGCGGCGGCTACGACGACGAAGGAAACCTCAAGCCCACCAGCAACGACGATCTCCGCGTCGCGCTGCAGCTGCTCAAGCAGAACAGCATCACCGCCAACCTGGCGGAAAGTGATACCGCCAAGCTGCGCTCAAAGATGGCCAGCAAGCTCGATTTCTCAGCCCTCAAGGACAAGGCCAACGTGGTGCCGCTGGTTCGCCCAGACGACACCGCTACCGCTTGACGCCCCCATACGCCCGGCCCTTGACCTGTGGCTTCCAGCCCAAGGCCAACGCATCAATGTTAGATCCGGTCTCGTCAAACCAGGCCTGACGCATCGTGTCGTCTAGCTCTTCCTGCCGGGCAGCTTTGGCCTTCTCTTGGTCCTGGGCCGCGGCATCGGTGAAGAACTTCACCCCCAGGGCCAGCGCATCGATCCGGTCGTCGAACGTCAGCGCGCCGCGCTCAACGGTGATGCGGCTGAGCTGATACATCAATGACCGCTGGTGACCCGTTTCCGGGTCCCGCTCGGCATCGTGATAGTCGCGGCGAATCAGCTCGCTGCTGACCACCAGGCGGTGCTGCTGCACCAATGGCGCAAGAGTGTCCACGATTCGCCGCTCTTTCTGCTGGCTGACGCGGACTTCTTCGATCGAGACCGGGTGCAGCTTGTTCATGGCCGGCGACAGCAGGGCCGTGAACATGCCGTCGCCCATGTTGCTCTCAGCCACGCAGTAGTTGACCTGCCAGCGCTTGGCCCTGGCCGCCAGCATCGACAACACCTCTGGCTCGTAGCCGCGCGTCGTGCCGCCGCTCTCGAGCAGGAAGAAGTTGCCGTTGAGCTCGGCGATCACCGCCCAGGCCAACTCATCGCTGCCGCGGCCCGAGGGGTCGATCGCCAACACGCACCGCCACGTCTCCTCCTGCGGCACCCAGCCGTTTACCACCGCTGGACGGTGGTAGTAGCGGTCGGCGCCCAGACCAACGCACAGCAGGTCCTGGATGCGCTGCTCAGGCGCCGAGGCCCACACCACCACCTCTGGCAGCGCTTTGCCGTCCAGGTCCATGACCATCAGGTCACCCAACCGGATTGGGTAGCGGTCCAGGGTGCTCAGCCGGCAGTTGAGCTGGAACTGCAGCTGCACCGCGGCTCGGGTCATGCGCGTTTCGCGCTTCAGCAGCTCGTGGTGGCCAAAGCGCTCAGGGTCAGTTGGCTCCCCCGCCAGGGCAGGGTTGCTCTGCACCTGCTCGGCAATCGCAGGGGCCAGGTTGCCCTCGTAGCAATCCCAGTCATCAGGGTCTGACGGGTCCGGGAACCGCGCCGGCCAGAAGCGAATCGAGTAGTTCCGCTCGCGCACCAGCCGTAGGTACAGCGAGCTCTCTAGGTGAGGAGTCCCCAGGTACCGGATCTGTCGTGGGAACACCTGCCGCAGGCCCCCCTGGGTGTAATCCCTAGGTGCTGTCGGGTCAAACCCTGGGTCGTCCGGCTTGATGATCGCTTCCAGCTCGGTCACGGCCTGCGCCAGCCGTTCCTGCTTCAGCGGCGTGATCGAGTTGTTCAGCGTCTCGATGTCGTCCGGCAGCGCCAGGGTGCAGCGCTTGCCTGTCAGCGATGGCGACAGGATCCCCACCGTGCGGACGCTGGGGCTCTGGTCAATCACTGCCGGGCCCACATCAAACGCTTTGATCGACGAGCGCCCGTCTGGCCGCGGCTCCAGGCACCGCAGGATGTCCACGTCCCGGATGCACCGGGCCATGAATGTCGCCACCTCCTCCGCTTTCTCGGCAGTGGCAGCAGGGATCAAAATCTTCTCGGTGAACGGGTCATGGCGGAGCCGCCACAGGGCATAGCCCCCCGATTCAAAGCTCTTCCCCAGCCCCCGATAGGCCGTGGTGATTGAGCGGTCCGGGCCGTTCTCCAACCATTCCGCCACCTCCAGCTGCCGCAGGGTGGGGGTGTCCGCCAGGTTCAGTTCCCGCAGCAGGTAGCACAGGAAATGCGGGAAGGGCCAAAGCTCAGGCGGCAGCGGCTCCCAATTCATGAAGAGAGCCCTCCCACCAAAAAGGAAGGAGGGCTCTCCCAACAACCACCACCAGGCGTAAAACCTGATGGCGTGCCTCCCGGCACCACCCGGGTGGGCTTTGGCACCTTAGCCATCCACAAACGCTTCATTCACTTCTGTTGTCGCCGGGTCATCGCCCTCGAATTGACCCTTGGTAGTGCGCGCCCGCGTCTTTGTGGCCGGCTTCGCTGGGGCAACACAGCAAGCTCCAGCAAGCGCAGCTTCAGCTGCCGCCACCACTTCTTCAGGGACATCGCTGCCGTATTGCTGCAAACCGAGGCGAATCCGCTCGTCGTTGCTCAGATACATGGGTGGAGAGCAGATGGCAAAAGGCTACCCATTTCACGTCTCCTCTTCCAGCGAATCCTCGAACTGTTGCCACAGATGCCCGCGGCGTCGTGGCCCGCCCACTGATGCCAGGAATGGGTTGATCAGGAAATACGTCTCCCCCGTCCGCCGATCAACAACACGACGGACCAGGTTCTCTTTCCGCAGCCGGGTGATGGCACTCACCGCCACCGGCAGCTTCACCTGCAACCGCTCGGCGATGTACTTGGTCGTCACGTGCGCTCTGCCGCTGCGCCAGTTGACGTAGTTCATCAGCACCAGGAACACCGCCGCGTCCCTCAGCTCAAGCCGGCGTTCACCCAGCAAGGCAATCGTCGAATCCAGGTCGCGTTGATGGACCATCACGAAGTTCTCGTCACCGTCTTCCCTAGGCTTCATGGGTCAGTACCTGCGCTGCTGACGGACCTGACACCTAGGAGTCATTCCTAGGTGTGACGTTGCCCCCGCTGGATGCGACCCAGTAGGGGCAATGGGTCTTGCTTGTCCAAGATTAACCCCTTAGCAACACAGGTGGAGAGCATCCCTTCCCCCGCAACCCCCTCTCAACACCTCCTCTGATCTCTCTACTGGTCAACTACAGAGATCCAGCACAACACCCGCCCACTGCGACGCCCCAACCCCCTCGCAACCCCCACCCCAACCCCACTGCCAACTCGCTGCACACTCCCGTTTTTGGGTCGCGTGATTAGGGGGTGCCCCCTTCCGGCGCGCGCGGGCAAGCCCCCCGTACGGGGTGGCAGCGGCCCTGCAGCAGCCCTGGGCGAGGGTGGGCCTAGCGGTGTGGGCCCTGGGGGCTGAGAGGGGCCCTGCAGGGGCTGCCAGCCCTGGTGTGGGGTGCGGCTGCAGCCGGTGCCGCAGATCTGGGGCCTGAGGGCCTGCCATGGCTTGTTTCCCAGCGGACAGACAAGCCGCTGTGACCTGGGGCCTGCCTGCCTGCTTGTGGCGGTGGTGGCTGAGGCCTGCTGGCGGTGGCGGGGGCTGCTGATCGGGGCCTGCTGGTGGCGGCTGCTGGGCCCTGGGGTTTTGTGACGATTTGTTGCGGAAAGACGACGTCACCCCACCAGCAACATCCCACCAGTGGAGAGAAGCGTTAGAACGTGGGAACTGCTCACCACAGATGCAGAGCAGTCCAACAACCACCACCACCGACCAATGACAATCCTGCGAACCGCTGAGGCGTATGGCCGTTTCCAGTTGACGGCCGAGGTGATCACCGCTGAGAGCTGCGAGGCCGGCGACGCTGCTGAGCGTGGCTGGCTGACTGGTTGGGGAACCTTTGCTGATGAGTACTTCGAGAGCTGCTGGGACCTAAG
>JAIXOF010000074.1 GCA_027486935.1 Cyanobium sp. C1_MAG_00004
CTGGCGGCCATCAACCAGCACTGGGACCGGTTGCTGCAGAACGGTGAACCGCCGTTGCGGGCCCCTGCACCGGTTCAGGTGCGGTTGACGCTCTGGCGCCAGAAGCTCGCGCGGGTGCTCAGTCGCCGTCGCTGAGGGGGGACACTGATGGGATGAGTGCCTTTCTCTCAGGGTTGAACGAGGCCCAGCGCCGGGCGGTGGACCACCACACCGGTCCGCTGCTGGTGGTGGCCGGTGCCGGCAGCGGCAAGACCCGCGCCCTGACCCATCGCATCGCCCACCTGATCGGCCATCACGGTGTGGATCCGGCCGAGTTGCTGGCGGTCACCTTCACCAACAAGGCCGCCCGCGAGATGAAGGAGCGGCTCGAGCTGCTGCTGGCCCAGAAGCTGGCCCAGAGCCAGTTCGGCCAGCCCTGGAGCACCCTGCCGGCCTCCGAGCAACGTCAGCTGCGCATCCGCATCGACCGCGAGGTCATCAAGGAGCTGTGGATCGGCACGTTCCACGCCCTGTTTGCGCGGCTGCTGCGCTTTGACATCGACAAGTACCGCGACCCCGAAGGCTTGAGCTGGACCCGCCAGTTCTCGATCTACGACGAGAACGATGTGCAGAGCCTGATCAAGGAGATCGTCGTTCAGGAGCTGCAGCTCGACCCCAAGCGCTTTGAGCCCAAGAAAGTGCGCTGGGCGATCAGCAACGCCAAGAACCAGCTGTGGCTGCCCGAGCAGCTCGAGGCTGACGTGGGCGGCCAGCGGGGCAAGTTGATGGCCGAGACCTACCGCCGTTACCGCCGCGCCCTGGCGGCCAACAACGCTCTCGACTTTGACGACCTGCTGCTGCTGCCGGTGCAACTGCTGCGCCAGAACGAACAGATCCGCAGCTACTGGCACCGCCGCTTTCGCCATGTGCTGGTCGACGAGTACCAGGACACCAACCGCACCCAGTACGAGCTGATCAAGCTGCTGGTGGCCGATGGCCGCGACCCCCAGGACTTCGGTGACTGGAGCGGCCGCTCGGTGTTCGTGGTCGGCGATGCCGACCAAAGCATTTACAGCTTTCGGGCGGCCGACTTCCGCATCCTGATGGGCTTCCAGGAGGACTTTGGCGATGGCGGCGGCATGGGGCCGGCCGGTGCGGCAGAGGCCAGCCAGACCATGGTCAAGCTGGAAGAGAACTACCGCTCCACCGCCACGATTCTCGAGGCGGCCAACGCCCTGATCGCCCACAACACCGAGCGCATCGACAAGGTGCTGCGCCCCACCCGGGGCGAGGGCGAACCGATCAGCCTGACCCGCTGCGACGACGAAATCGCCGAGGCCGAAGCGGTGGTGCACCGCATGCGCATGCTCGACGCCGCCCATGACGAGCTGCGCTGGGGCGACATGGCGGTGCTGTATCGCACCAACGCCCAGTCGCGGGCCATGGAGGAGGCCCTGGTGCGCTGGAGCATCCCCTACGTGGTGGTGGGGGGTCTGCGCTTCTACGACCGGCGTGAGATCAAGGACGTCCTCGCCTACCTGCGGCTGCTGGTCAACCCGGCCGACACCGTCAGCCTGCTGCGGGTGCTGAACGTGCCCCGGCGCGGCATCGGCAAGACCACTGTCGAGCGGCTCACCGATGCGGCCTCCCAGCTGGGGGTGCCCCTGTGGGAGGTGGTGCGCGATGCCGAGGCGGTGCGTTCGCTGGGGGGGCGCTCGGCCAAGGGGCTGCTGCAGTTCTGCGAGCTGATCAACGATCTGCAGGCCCGCGCCACCGACACCGCCCCATCCGAGCTGGTGCAGCGGGTGATGGAGCAGAGCGGGTATGTGGCCGAGCTGATCGCCGACGGCTCCGACGAGGCCGAAGAGCGCCGCCGCAACCTGCAGGAGCTGGTCAATGCCGCCTTGCAGTATCAGGAAGAGAACGACGACGGCAACCTCGAGGGCTTCCTGGCCAGCGCTGCCCTGGCCAGTGATGCCGACGACAAGGACACCGCCGCCGACCGGGTCACCCTGATGACCCTGCACGCCAGCAAGGGCCTGGAGTATCCGGTGGTGTTCCTGGTGGGGCTCGAGCAGGGCCTGTTCCCCAGCTACCGCTCGCTCGACGATCCCTCCTCGCTGGAGGAGGAGCGGCGCCTCTGTTACGTGGGCGTCACCCGGGCCAAGGAGCGGCTGTTTCTGTCGCACGCCAGCGAGCGGCGCCTGTGGGGCGGCATGCGCGAGCCGGCGGTGCCATCGGTGTTTCTCTCCGAGCTGCCGGCCGAGCTGCTCTCGGGCGATGTGCCCCGCAGCGGCGGTGCGGCGATCCGGCGCGAACAACGGCTCGAGCGCCTCACCCGCGTCGATCGCGACGACAGCCAGCGGGTGGCGGCCGGCGGCGCCGCCGGCGTGCCGGCCAATGCGGTGCGGCGGCGCACCAGCGCTGCAGCGCCAGCTCGCGCGTGGGCGGTGGGCGATCGCCTGCGCCATGCCTCTTTTGGCGAAGGGCTGGTGACGCACCTGTTCGGCAGCGGTCAGAAGGTCTCGATCGCCGTCAAATTCGAGGGCATGGGGCCCAAGATTCTTGATCCGCGCCTGGCGCCGATCGAACCGCTCGGGTGAGGGGGCCTGCCGACCACGCGCAAGCGAATTACCCTGAGCGGAGAGTGGTAATTCGCTGATGCGCAGCACGATCACGGCCCGCGGTCAGACGGTGATCCCTGCAGCCATTCGGGCCCGCTTTGGCCTGGGTCCTCAACAGCGTCTGGAATGGTTGATCGAATCGGACGGCACCATTCGGGTGGTGCCGGTTGATGGAGATCCGATCGCGGCCTTTCGCGGCAGCGGCTTGGGCGGCAGCGTGGCTCGGTTGTTGGCCGATCGAGAAGCCGAACGTGAGGCCGACCTGAAAGCCGAGCAGCAGCTGAGCCCGTGACTGCACTGGTGGTGCTTGATACGTCGGCTTTGCTGGCCCTGCGTGACAACGAAACCGGTGCCGATCGGGTGGCCGAGTTGCTGGCGGCCTCGGCGTTGAGCCCCGTGCCCACGGCTCTGGGTTGTTTCATGAGCCGCATGGAGGTGCTGTATCGGGTCTGGAAGGACGAAGGGGAGCGGGCCGGCCGGTTGGCCCATGAGCAACTACTCGCCTTGCCGATCCGTTGGGTTGAAGCCTCGGATGCTCTGTTGCTCCAGGCGGCGACCTGGAAGGCCTGCCATCCGCTGTCGGTGGCCGATGCCTGGATTGCTGCTGCCGCAGCGCTTGAGGGGGCGCGGTTGGTGCACAAGGATCCTGAATTTCGTGCTCTGGCTGCGTTGCCGCAGGAGTGGCTGGGTTGATGGCTGCCGGCTTCGAGCTGCCCGGGTTGCCAGCCGCGTTGCTTCGGTTGCTGCAGGCCGCGGCCGGCGATCAGCGCCTGGCGTTGGTGGGTGGGGCGGTGCGGGATCTGCTGCTGCACCGGGTGCACAACGATCCCTGGCGCGGGTTGCCCGATCTCGATCTGGTGGTCGAGGGTTCGGCGGCGGAATTGGTGGCGCGCCTGCAGAGCGAGCTAACGGCACAGTCGGCAGCTGGCGCCAAGGTTTGCCTGGTGGCCGCTCAAGAGCACGGCGCCTACGGCACGGTGGAACTCGAACTGCAGCTGGCGGGCCAGACGGTGCTGCTCGATGTGGCCACCGCGCGCCGCGAGCAGTACCCCCAGCTGGGGGAGAACCCCCAGGTCAGTTTTGGTGCGCTCGAGCAGGACCTGGCGCGGCGGGATTTCACGATCAATGCCATGGCGCAGGTGCTGGCCAGCGGCCAGCTGCTGGATCCCCATGGCGGCCAGCGGGATCTGGAGCGGCGGCAGCTGCGCTGGCTGCATGCGGGCAGCGTCGCTGACGACCCCACCCGGCTGGTGCGTGGTGCCCGTTACGGCGCTCGGCTGGGGTTCCATCTGGCTCCCGAGTCGCAGCTGCAGGCCCGCAGCACCCTGGAGATCTGGCCCTGGAGCTGGCGGCCCGGCGACCCGCCGGC
>JAIXOF010000017.1 GCA_027486935.1 Cyanobium sp. C1_MAG_00004
CCAGGGCGCGTCGAAAAGGCCGCCGATGAGTATGACGACGAGGGCGACGAGGGCGAGGACGAGGGCGACGACGAGGAAAAAGACGAGGACGACGACGAGGACGACGACGAGGACGACATAGCTTTGCCGGCCTGCGCCTGACGGCCCTTGGACGGCAGCGGTGCGGGCCGCGCATCGCGAGAGCCGGGCGGGAGAGGCGCACCCCGCTGCTGCGACGCGCCACGGAGGGGGCGAGCAGCGTCGCCCTGGCGGTGCTGCTTTGGCGAGCCGTTGATCTTGTTGGTGCGGCGGGGCTCGACCGTGGTCCAGCCGCCCTCGCTGCCGTCGCTGCCCTCCTTGCTCTTGATGCTGCCGCGGCCGCCGTGGCGGCTGCCGTTGTTGGTGCCGCCGCCACCGCGTCCGTGTGCGCCGCCGGGGGCATTGCGAGAGCCCCCGACTCGGCTGCCGGTGCCGCCGTTGCGGGAGGTGGCGACGGGGCCACGTGGCGGTTGAAGAGTCGTGCTCCTGACCCGGGCCGCCCACGACCCGCCGGCTGGCTCGCAGGGAGGCGGCGACGCGGCCGGGACGAAGGGGGGGCTTAGCGCAGACAGGCACGAGGCCGCCCCGGTAGGCGGACTGCTGCCGCTGCCGATGATGGCGTCGCTCATGGCGTTGCTGCTCCCGCCGCCGCCGTCGCCGCCGCCGGTTTCGGGACCCGCCTCACCACGTTGCGCGGGGCTGCCGTGCTGGCCGCCCCCCTTGGAGGGTGTCCCGCTGCCGCCGCCGGCACCTGCTCCTGCATCGACGTCGGTCATGTCCGTCGCGTTCGCGCCCCCTTCGCCGACGCTGGCCTTGGGCTGTTGGACGTAGACGAAGATGTAGCCGCTGCTCTGGACGAGTTCGGACGTGTTGATGAGCATCTCCTTGCCGCCCGGGCGGGGTTGCGAGGTCGCAAAGTCACGCTCCGTCACGACAGAGTCGTCGAAGGTCTTCCACTTGCGGGCGGGCGTGCGGACCTGCGCGTAGTAGTGGCCGCTGTTCGCAGATTCGCCCGTGTGCTCCGAGATGCACTGGAGCTCGTAGGTGGAAGAGACGCCGGTGCCGATGCCTGTGCCGACGACCATGGTCCGCGGGGCCGGAATGAAGTCGAGATTCTTGCTGCTCGAAAACGTTTCCTTCCCCGTCGCTGGATTGACGATACGACGAGGAACCCATCGCTTGACGGCGACGAAAAGGACGGGCGGAAGCCTGTTGGCGAGGGGCGTGACCATCTGGTCGGTCTTGAACGGGCCGTCGTCCTCCGCAATTTGTCGCTCAAGGTGCGCGACGAGCTCCCGGTCCTGCTGCTGTTCCGTCCGCGCCTGTTGCGCCCGCGCCCTGTCCGCCTTCTCCTTTTCCTCCCGCTCCTTTGCCGCCTGTATCTGGGCAGGAGTGGGCTTGGGCTGCCTCACCCGCTTCCGGTTGCGCGCCGACGCGTCGGTGCTTGCGCCCGAGCCATCGGCGTCGTAGTCGCCGCCGAGGCCGGAATCGTCGACGGCGGCGCCGAAAGCACTCGCGGCTGCGGCGGCTGCTCCGGCGGCGGCGGCGGCGGCGGCGGCAGCCGTGGCGGCTGCGGCGTTGGCCTCTTGGCCGCCGGGAGAGCCTGCAGCGGCAGCTTGGGCGGCGGCGGCGGCGGCTGAGGCGGCAGACGAGGCGGCGGCGGCGGCGTCGTCTGCAGCGCGCCTCACCTCCAGAAGACGACGCAGCGCCGCTGCCTGGCGCTTCGGCTCCGCCCTGGAGCCGGGCTTCTTCTTGTTCTCGTTGTCGGCTATCGCCTCAACCGCCTCAAAGTCGGCGGCCAAGTTCTCGACGATTTCGACCCTGCGGGGCAGCACGGCGTCCTTCACCGTAGCCGCATCGATGGCGGCGAGGTCCCGCTTGGCCGCCGCGCAAGCAAGCTCCAAATCAGGATCCTTGCCGAGCAGCCAGGAGACAGTCACCGCGCTGCACCAGGGGCACACCACGCGCTGGTTGCCGCTCAACAACTCGCCCGGGGGTCCTTGGCCGTTGACGGTGAAGCCTTGGTCGTTGCGGAGGCCATCGGTGATGCCCCCGTCGTAGACGCCGAGGGACGTGACGCACGATTCAGAGTACCGCACGGGCGAATCCCGCTGCAGGCCGCACACAGTGCAAGCGAACCGCTTCGAATGGCCGAACTTGATCGTGTCGGCGTCCACGGCGCCGGTTTCGGTGGCGGCATCGAGGACATGAAGGAGAAACTCGGCCTCGTCGAACTGGGTGCCTGGCGTCCAGTGTCCTTGCCCGCCGGCGGGCGTGCGCGCCTGGAACGCGGAGAGGACATTGACGAGGTCCTGGCCGAACGTCTTGGGGTCCCTGTTTTTGGCGACCCACATGGTCTCGGTGAAGGAGCGCAGGGACTTGGCGAGTCGCAGGTCCGCGTCAGAACCCTTGCCGCCGACGCCGTTGAAGTCGAGAAGGGCCCGGCGCACGGGCTCGGCGCTCCAAAGGGCGCAAAGCCCGGACGACGCAAAGCACGTGTTGCCGAGGTTGGGGATGCCGACGTGGCCGTCCGTCCCGGGGAGACTGGAAGACCACTTGGGGAAAGAGTCGGGGTGGAGCGAGAGGGGAAACAAAGGTACGCGTGCCGCCGCTGCGGCCGCCGCTGCGATGCCGCCGGTGCCCCCGATGCCGCCGCCGGTGCCGCCGGTGCCGCCGCCGGGTGCTGCGATCAACTTGGGCCTGTAGTCTTTGCGCCTGGCCTGCGACACGGCGGCGATTAAAGCGTCGCGCGCCGAGGTGTGAGCCACGGCGAGGTGAAGCTTGGTGAGCGACTCCATGTCACGCTGACGAATGCGAGAGACAAAGTCCACCTTGGCGAGCGCGGCCTGCTGTTCTAGGTCGCTCATCTCGCTGGAAGTGGCGGCGTCGATGGCGCTGGAGAGGACGGCGGCGTAGAGCCTCTCGATCGTCTGCATTTTGTCGACTGCGTCGGCGGCGTATTGATGAAACTTAAGGCGGGCGGAGTCTTGGTCCATGCCGCCGCGGAGGCGGAGCACGAGGTGGAGGGTGGACTCCTTCTGGATGTTGTAGTCCGAGAGGGTGCGGCCGTCCTCGAGCTGCTTGCCGGCGAAGATGAGGCGCTGCTGGTCGGGCGGGATGCCCTCCTTGTCCTGGATCTTCTGCTTCACGCCCTCGATGGTGTCGGAGGGCTCCACGTCGAGCGTGATGGTCTTGCCCGTGAGGGTCTTGACGAAGATCTGCGTGCCCACGGGCGGCGAAGGCGGCGAAGGGGAAGACGGCGAAGGCCGCGAAGGGGAAGACGGCGAG
>JAIXOF010000204.1 GCA_027486935.1 Cyanobium sp. C1_MAG_00004
GACGGGTCTGGGGCTCGAGCTCGGCGGCCGCAAAGCCCCCCAGCTCGGCCAGCAGCTCGGCCAGGCAGCGCTGCACGGCCACCAGGCGGGCAGGCATGGAGGCAGATTCAGCCTCCAGCCCCTCGAGCTCGGCCAGCAGCGCCCGGCAGCGGGGCGCCAACGGGTGTTCGCTGGCCTGGCTCAGGTCGACCACCACGCCCTGGGCGGCGCCGCTGGCCAGCCAGCGGCGCAGGCTGGCCAGGGCCGCTGCCGGCTGGATGGGGGTCAGCAGCTGGGGCGCCCGGGCGGCCATGCCCTCGCCGGCCCAGGGCCCCCAATTGAGGCTCAGGCCCGGCAGCCCCTGGCGCCGGCGCGCTGCCATCAAGCCGTCCAGGGCGCCGTTGGCAGCCCCGTAGGCCGCCTGGCCGGGCGAGCCCAGCAGGGCCGCCACCGACGAATAACAGACAAAAAACTCGAGCGCCGGCGCCAGATCGCGGCTGGCCGCATCCAGGGCCAGGGCGCCGCCCAGCTTGGCGGCGGCCACCGCCGCGCAGCGCGCGGGGGTCAGGTTGCTGAGCAGGCCGTCGTCGAGCACGCCCGCCGCATGCACGATCCCGTGCAGGGGCCGGCCATCGGCGACGATGCGCGCCAACAGGTTGCGCACCGCTGGGACGTCGGCCAGATCGAGCTGCTCGACGTCCACCCGGCATCCCAACGCCTCGAGCTCGGCGATGGCGGCGGTCTGGGCGTCGCCGGGGGCACGGCGGGCCACCAGCACCAGGTGCCGCGCCCCCCCCTGGGCCAACCAGCGGGCCGTGACCAGGCCCAAGGCCCCCAGACCACCGGTGATCAGGTAGGTGGCCACCGGCTGCAGGGCCACCGGCGGCGCCGCAAAGCGCGCTGCCGGGGCGGGGATCAGGGCAACGGCCTGAGCGGCCCCCTGCCAGCACCACTCGGCACCGGCCGGGGGGATGCCGGCCGCCAGCAGCTGCTGCAGATCCCGCCCGCCCGGGCCAGCCCACAGCAGCGCGCCGGCGGCAGCGCCGGCCTCCCGCTGCCAGGTGCGCAGCAGCGCCGCAATCGCCTGGGCCTGGGGCCCGGCCGCCTGGGCGTCGGCCTCGAGCACCCAGTGGACCGGCCTGTCGGCCTGCAGCAGGCCCTGCAGCCGCGGCAGCCACTGCTGCCAAAAGGCTTCATCGAGGCCCGCTGGTGCCTCGAGCTCGGTGGCTGTGATGCGCTCGAGCTGCAGCTCAGCGGCTGCGGGCACGGCCGCAGTTGGAGCCCCAGCCGCCACCGGCTGCCAGCTGCGCTCCAGGTCCAAGGGCGATGGCAAACGGCCCAGGTCGTCTTCCTCGACCCAGCAGCGGCTGCGGGCCAACGGGGTGGTGGGCAGCACCTGGCGCGGCCAGGGAGCGGGCGGTTCAAAGCCACGCCAACGGGGGTTGGCCCCGGCCAGCCACAGGCGCACCGCTTGATTGAGGCTGGGGGCCTGCAAGGGCAGGGTCTGGCCGTAGCCGTGCTCGGCCAGGGCCGCCAGAGTTGGGGCCAGCCGCAGCCGCGGCGGCGTGCCCACCAGCTGGGGCAGCCAGCCCGGCGCCTGGGGTCCGTGCACCAGTGCGGTGGGCACCACCTGCAGCTGGGCCCAGGCCTCCATCGCGGCGCGGGCGGGTTCCAGGGCCGCAGCGGGGGCCAGCTCCCAGGCCAGCCGCGGCTCCTGGGTGCCGGCCTCGCCCCGCTGGCCGCCACCGGCGCGCAACTCCGCAGCCGCCTCGGCAGGCGCGGCGGCCTGCAATGCCAGGCGGCAGCGGCCACTGCTGCGGGCGGCGCGGCTGCTGGCGCAGATCGCCCCCCAGGCCTGGGCGCTCTGGCCCTCGAGCCAGTCGGCCATCGCCAGGGCCAGCTGCTCGAGCGCCTGGGGGGTGCGGGCCGAGAGCAACAGCCAATCGGCCCCCACCGGCGGCCAGGGCAACACCACCTCGGCCGGGGCCTGCTCGACGATCACATGGGCGTTGGTGCCGCTAAAGCCAAACGAGCTGACCGCAGCCCGCCGCGGCCGGGCGCTCTGGGGCCAGGGGCCCAGGGCGGTCGGGATGCGCATGGCCCACTGGTCCCAGGGCACAAACGGGGTGGGCTGGCGCAGGTGCAGGTGGGGCGGCACCTGACCCCGCTGCACCATCAGCACCGCCTTGATCAGCCCGGCGATGCCCGCGGCCCCCTCGAGGTGCCCCAGGTTGGTCTTGACCGAGCCCAGCAGCAGGGGCTGCTCGCGGCCGCCGCGGCCGTAGATCGGCGCCAGCGCCTTGAGCTCGATCGGATCGCCCAGGGGCGTGCCGGTGCCGTGGGCCTCGAGCACATCGATGCCATCGCCGTCGAGCTGGGCCTGGGCCAGCGTGGTGCGGATCAGCTGGGCCTGGGCCTCGCCGTTGGGCACCGTCAGGCCGGCACTGGCGCCGTCCTGGTTGACGCCGCTGCCCCGCAGCACCGCCCAGATCGGATCACCGGCAGCAACCGCATCGGCCAGCCGCTTGAGCACCACCACCCCGCAGCCCTCGCCGCGCACGTAGCCGTCGGCGGCGGCGTCAAAGGTCTTGCAATGGCCGTCGCTGGCCATCATTCCGCTCTTGGCAAAGCAAAGGCTGTTGACCGGGCTGAGCAGCAGGCTGACCCCCCCCGCCAGGGCCAGGTCGGTGACCCGGTCCCGCAGGCTGCGCACCGCCAGATCGACCGCCACCAGCGAGCTGCTGCAGGCCGTGTCAACCGCCAGGGCCGGCCCCTGCAGCCCCAGGGCATAGGCCAGCCGCCCCGGCGCCATCGAAAAGCTGGTGCCGGTGGCGAAGTACATGTCAAAGCGGCTGTCCGGGGCTTCCCCCCGCAGCTGCCGCCAGGCGTAATCGCCGGTGCACAGGCCCAGGTAAACCCCGGCCTGGGTGCCCCGCAGCTGGGACGGCGCCAGGGCCGCCGCTTCGAGCGCCTCGGCCGCCACCTCCAGCAGCAGCCGGTGCTGGGGGTCCATCGCCGCCGCCTCTTTGGGCGACAGGCCAAAACTGGCCGGATCGAACTGATCGACCTCGGCCAAAAAGCCGCCGTGGCGGCAGTGCATCTTGCCGGCGGTGCCGGGGGTGGGGTCGTAGTACTGCTCGAGCGGCCAGCGGCTGGGCGGCACCTCGGTGACCGCATCGACGCCGCCGCACAGCAGCTGCCAAAAGGCCTCGGGCCCGGCCGCATCGGGCCGCCCGGCCCCGCCGGGAAAGCGGCAGCCCACCCCCACGATCGCGATCGGCTCGGCCTGCAGCAGCCGGCGCTGCTCGGCCGCCTTGGCCGCCAGCAGGGCCAGCTGCAGGGTGGAAAGCGCCTCAGCCATGGAGCAAATCCTGCATCACAAGCTCGGGCGCCGCCGGCAAACGGTGCAGGTGCAACAGCCGGCGCAGCTGCTGGTAGCGGCTGGGCTCGGCCAGCCAGCCCCCCACCACCGCCGCCAGATCGGCCGGCCGGCGGATCACCGCCTCCAGGCCGCGGGCCTGGAAATAGCGCCGCGCCAGCAACTCCTGGGGCATGGTCGTGCCGATCACGTTGAAGATCAGCGGGCAGCCCAGCAGCAGGGCCTCGGTGGCGGTGCGGGCCCCCGGGCGGGCGACCATCGCCCAGCCGCTGCGGTACAGCGCCACCATCGCCTCAGGCCCCAAAAAGCCCTGGGCCGTGAGCGGCAGCTGGGGATGCGCCGCCGCCCAGGCCTCCAGCTCGTCCCGCACCGCCGCCCGCTTGCCGCACAGGGCCACCACCTCGAGCCGATCGCCCAGCGGCAGCAACTGCTCGAGCAGGGCCAGGTGGTTGTTGGCGCCGTTGCCGCCGGTGCCCAGCACCAGCCGCGGCCGGCCGCCCAGCTGCAGCGGTGCCGGCGGGGCGTCGTGATACGCCGGATGCAACAGGGGCCCCAGGGTGGCGATGCGGGCGCTGGGGGTGCGGCGCCGGCGGGCCTCCCGCGCCACCTCGGCGGTGATCGCCCAGAAGCGATCGGCCCGGCGGCTCACCCAATTGCGGCTGAAGCCAAAGCCGCCGTCCACCTCGGTGCAGCAGATCACGCAGCGCACGGGCTGGCCCAGGCGGCGCAACACCCGTTTGGCAAAGGCGAAGTGGCCGCGGTTGGTGTGGGGATAGGTCGAGATCAGCAGATCGGGCCGCACCCGCTCCAGCACCTGGCGGATGTAGCCGCGGCCGGCCAGCACGGTGCCGGGCTTGGTCAGGTCCTCGAGCTCGCAGAAGCGCCAGTACAGCTGGTGCAGCCAGGGGGCCTGGCGCTGGATCCAGTTGTAGAGGCCAACGGCGCCGCGGCCGGCGGGGCTGGCGTTTTCAAGGATCGACTCGACCGTGACCTCAGCCGCGGGATCGGTGCGCGCGAACCACTGCACCAGCGCCTCGGCCGCCGCGTCATGGGCGGTGCCGGCGCTGGAGGTGAAGATCAGGACGCGCATCTCAACCGGCGATCCGGCCCATCTTCCCAAGCGGGCGCCACTGGGCCAATAGCGGCAGGATCACAGCCCAGCCCACCAGCCCCAGGGCCATGGCTGTGGGCCGGCCCGGACCGGTGCCCAGGGCGCCGATGAACCAGTGCGGCCAGTGGGGCCAGGCCACCGCCGGCACCAGCACCCGGTCCACCAGCGCGCTCAGGCCCAGCAGCGCCGCCAGCCGGGCCAGGGCCTCAAGGCTGTAGCGCCCGGCAAACAGCCGCGGCTGCAGCGGCGCCGGGATCTGCCGCTGCCACAGCGCCTGCAGGGCCGCCAGCACCAGCGGCACCGCCAGGGCAAAGCTGGCCACCGAGGCAAACCACAGGGCCGCCAGGGGTCCCGTGCGCGCCTGGAACACCAGCAGGCCCGAGCCGGTCAGCAGCACCCCCTGCAACAGCAGGGCGCGGCGCAGCAAGCGGACCCATCCCCCCGGCAGCGCCGCCCAACGACGGGCCCACAGCTGGGTGCCCAGCAGATAGCCCAGGCCCCCAAAGGCCATGGCCAGGCTCAACCGCCCGACGCCAAAGGCGCTGACCACCCAGGCGGGAAAGCCGATCTCGACCGCCGCCAGGGCTGCGGCCACCAGGGTGTTGAACAGCAGCAGGGGGCGCCATTGGGGCTGCTGCCACAGGGCCGCCAGGGCCGCCCGCACGCCGCTGCCCAGCAGCGGGGGCTGGTCGTCAGCCACAGGCCGGCCCAGGGGGCCCGGCAGCACCACCCAGGCGGTGCAGGCCGCCGCCAGCAGCGAACTGGCGGCATCGACCGCCAGCACCCCCACCAGGCCGGCGCTGGCCGCCAACAGGGCCCCCAAGAACGGGGCCGCCATGACGATGGCGCCGTCGCAGCTGGCGAACAGGCCGCTGGCCGCCCCCAGCTGCTGGGGCGGCACCAACTGCGGAATCAAGGTTGAAAAACAGAGCAGCAGCGTCGCCTCGGCCGCCGCCACCACCGCGATGCAGGCCAGCACCACCGGCGTCGCCCCGCCCCAGCGCAGCAGGTGCAGGGCCAGCAGCAGGGTGGTGCCACTGCCGACGCCGTTGGCCAGCAACATCACCCGCCGCCGGGGCCACAGCGCCAACCGCCGCCCCAGCACCGGCAGGACCAGCAATTTGGCCAGCTGCACGGCGATCGCCACCGCCGCAAAGGTCGCTAACTGCTCCTGGCGCTGATAGAGCCACAGCGCCAGGGCATAGAGGCTCACCTGGGTGCCCAGGTTCGACACCAGCTGCGCCCCCCAGAGCAGCACAAACGGGCGGGGCAGGCCGGCGATCACCCCTGGGGCAGGGCGCCGCGGGCGTTGAACACCA
>JAIXOF010000015.1 GCA_027486935.1 Cyanobium sp. C1_MAG_00004
GAGGGTGGCAAACCAGGCATCAATCACCTGTTGGATGGCCTGGGGATTCTTTTTGATGAATTCTGTGCGGCAGACCAACAGATCACTGATCGCACCAGGATGCTCTTTGGAGGTGGTCAGCGCCTTGCTACCGGGACGCTTGAGGGCCTGGGTGGTGAAGGGTGCATAAACCCCGGCAGCATCAACCTTGCCGGCGGCAAAAGCAGCAGCAGCAGCCCCCGTTTCTAGCGGCACAAAGGTGATGTCAGAACCTTTGAGTCCGGCATCCTTGAGCACCTTGAGAAGCAGGTAATGATCGACCGTACCTTCCTCAGCGGCGACTTTCTTGCCCTTGAGTCCGGCGATACCAGCAATCCCCTCGGAAGCGATAATCTGGTCGTTACCGGTCGAATAGTCATTCTGCAGAACCACCTGAAGATCAGCACCACCAGCGATTGAACTGATGGTGTCATTAAGGGTCTGGCTATTGCAATCAAGCTGCCCGGCATTCAGCGCATTGATGCTGTCGAGGTAGCCGTCAAACCATTGCAGCTTGGCTGCCACACCCGCCTTGCCAAATAGACCTTTGGCCTCGGTGACAGCCCAGGGGAACCAACCCGGCCAGGCGCTGTAACCGATGCGCACGACCGGCCCTTGAGCTGCCGGCTTCTGACAAGCGCTGAGCAGACTGGCGCCCAGGCTGAGCAGCAGGGCGAGAGCCGCAGCACGGCGACGGCGAGAAGGCCTGTTGAAGACTGTCATGGATGGGAAATCGCAGGTAGAAAACGATGGGCAATGGTCAACGCAACGATGCGTTCACAGTCGTGGGGCTGAAGATGGCTTGATTAAAACTGGAGCAGATCAGAAGAACTCGAGATAGCGGGCTTGTTCCCAATCGGAAACGGCGCAGTGGTAGGACTCCCACTCCTCACGTTTGTAGGCCACAAAGGACTCAAACATGGCATCACCGAATACCTTTTTGGACAGCGGATCGGCAGCAAAGGCATCAACGGCCTCGCCCAGGGTGCGGGGCAACAGGTGCAGGCCGCGCTCAGCCCGTTGGTCAGGCGTCAGGGTGTAGGCATTGACCAGATTCGGATCACCAGGATCCAGCTGCTCTCGGATGCCCTCAAGGCCGGCAGACAGAATCATCGCCGCCCCTAAATAAGGGTTGCAGGAGATGTCGGCAGCACGGCATTCAACACGGCCTCCTGGTGAAGGAATGCGCAGCATATTGGTGCGATTGTTGTTGCCGTAGCAGATGAATACCGGTGCCCATGTGAAGCCGCTCATGCTGCCCTGAGCCACCAGGCGTTTGTAACTGTTGACCGTGGGCGCGATCACCGCACAGATGGCCCGAGCATGACGCAGCACACCGGCGATGAACTGTTTGGCCAACCCACTCACTGTGCCAGGAGCACGATCGGGGGAAAGGAACAGATTCTCGCCCGTGTTCAGATCAGCCAGCGACATGTTGAAGTGCGCGCCGCTGCCGGTGCGATCCCCAAAGGGCTTGGGCATGAAGGTGGCGATCAACCCATGGCGATGGGCGATCTCCTTCGCCATCAACTTGAAGAAGGTGAGCCGATCCGCCATGGTCAGCACCTCGGCGTAGTCGAAATCGGTCTCGAACTGCCCCGGACCGTCCTCGTGATCAAACGAGTAAACCCCCCAGCCGAGCTGGTTCATCGCCGTGACCAACTCGTCGAGCCAGGGCAGGTTGTCGAGCAGACCGCGAACGTCGTAAGCCGGCTTGTCAAGGGTGTCGCGGGCGCTGTAGGGCACCGGCCGGCCCTGGGCATCACGGCGCAACACAAAGAACTCGGTCTCGATACCCAGGTTGAAGCGATAGCCCATGGCTGCGGCGTCCTGACGGACCCTGTGCAGGATGTTGCGGCTGCAGGCCTCAAACGGTTGACCATGCAGGTGCAGATCACTGGCCAACCAGACCACGTCCTGTTGCCAGGGCAGCACCGTGGCTGATGCCACATCGGGCACGGCGGCCACCTCGTCATCGCTCACCTCCTGGGGGACGCCATCGAGGGCAGCGCCGGTGAACAGCTCGGAGCCCTGCAGCATCTGTCCCAGGTGGGACAGCGGCACAGCCTTGGCCTTGCTCACCCCATGCAGATCAACAAAGCTAGCCAGGGCATAACGAACACCCTTGGCCTCCAGATCGGCCCGCAGGCTGGCGGCAGCCGCAGTTTCGTGAGACGACATCAGGCGTTCACCAACTGGGGGACGACGTTGTGGCCATGCGGGTTGCGCAGACTTACCAGCTGACTGCTCACCTGCTGGCGAATCCAGCTGTGCCAGGCCGCAAGCCCCTCGCCACTGGTGGCCGACACGCGCAGCACCGTGCAGTGGGGGTTCACTTGGCGGATGTGAGCCTCAATGCGCGCAATGTCGACCGGCAGGTAGGGAAGCAGATCGGTCTTGGTGATCAGCACGCAGTCCGCTTCGCGGAACATCACCGGGTACTTGAGTGGTTTGTCATCCCCCTCGGTGACGCTGAGCAGGGCCACCTTGAGGTGTTCGCCCACCTCGAACTCGGCCGGGCAAACCAGATTGCCGACGTTCTCGACCCACAACAGATCGAGGCTGGCGGGGTCAAGACGCTGCTGCAGCATTTTGAGGCCACCGCTGACCATGGACGCATCGAGATGGCAGGCGCGGCCGGTGGTGATCGGCACCACAGGCACACCCACCGCTTCGAGCCGATCGGCATCGAGTTGGGTGGTCATGTCACCTTCGAGCACCGCCATCGCCAGGTCGGCCGACAGGGCGGTCAAGGTCTGCTCGAGCAGCGAGGTCTTGCCGGCACCGGGGCTGCTCATCACATTGAGGCACAGCACCTGCCAGGCGTCGAAATGCTCGCGGTTGTGCTCAGCCTGATGGTGGTTGGCGGCCAACAGGTTCAGACCCAGGGTGTCTTCCAGGGGCATGTGCATGGTCAGGACTCCAGGGTGTAATCGACGGATCGGATGCGTAGTTCACGGCCGGTCACGATCTCCTCCATCGGGTGATCGCAGCAGGGTGAGCGGTAAGCCGTGTCTGGTGCGGGGCTGTAGGTCTGCTGGCAGCGCACACAGCGGCCCACCAGGGGTACGGCTTCGACGACCAGCTCGGCACCGTCGAGCCAGCTGTTTTCAACCGCAACCCGCCAGGTGAACAGCAATTGATCAGGCTCAACACAGGTGAAATCACCCACCTGCAGGTGCACCCGCTCGACCACGGGCACAGCGGGGCTGTGCTGCTGGCGCCACTGATTCATGGAGAGCACCAGGCACTTGGTCATGTCGACTTCATGCACGGCTCATCTCCATTTCTGGTCGACGTTCATGTTGCAGTCGTCGCTGAGCCAGGCCGGTTTGCCCTTGCGTGGTAACTGGCCGCTGACGACAAGGTGAGCCATGGTGTCGCAGATCACCCGGGTCGCCATCAGCGAGGTCATGTCGCTGATGTCGTAGGGGGGTGAAACCTCGACCACTTCGAGACCGCAGACCGGCACGTTGCGCACGATCAGCTCGAGCAGTTTGAGGGCTTCACGGGGCAGCAGACCGCCGGGTTCGGGCCAGCCGGTACCGGGCACGAAACCGGCATCAATGCAGTCGATGTCAAAGGAGATGTAGACGCAGTCGGTGCCATCGGTGGCCCGATCAATCGCAAATTGAGCGGCGGCCTCCAAGCCCATCTCGGTGATGTCGGTGACGGTGAGCACGTTGGTGCCGCGCTCGCGACAGACCTTGACGCCCTCGCGCGGGACCTGCCAGCCGCCGATGCCAAGCTGGACCAGGTTCTTGGCTGGCGCGTTGGCCATGTTCGTGGCATGGAACCACGGGCAGGTGTGCATGCGCTCGTCGAGGTCGGTCTCCTGGGTATCGACGTGACGATCGAAATGAATGATGCCGACCTTCTTGTCACCCAGATGACGGCAGACGCCGCGCACCGTGGGGAAACCGATCGAGTGATCACCCCCCAGGATGATCGGGAAAGCCCCGCTGGAAAACACGTGGGCGATGCCCTTGGAAATCTGATCGAAGCTTTTTTCGTTATTGGCCGGAATCGTGAAGATGTCGCCGACATCGCACAGGGTGATCTGCTCGCGCAGGTCGACCCCCATCTCGTAGTTGTAGGGGGTGTACAACGCTGAGATGCGACGAATACCCTGCGGGCCAAAGCGGGTTCCCGGCCGATATGTGGTGCCGCTGTCATGGGGCACACCCACGATGGCGACATCAAACTCACCCACCCGGTTGACGTCCTCCAGGTAAAGGGCCTTCATGAAGGTGTTGATTCCCGCGAAGTGGGGCAGCTCACCGCGGGAAAAGGTGGAAATGCGCCGATCGACGATGCTCTCGGCCGCCTCGAGACCCCAACGGTGGGCTTGATCGACCTCCTGCTGCCAACCCGTGAGTGGCAGGGCACGCTCCTTTTCGAGTGCACGCATCCCTTCGCCGGGATGCACCCGTTCAAAGGCGTCTGCTGCGCCTGAATCTGATGTCATCGCAAGGATCCAGTGGAGAGAAGTTGGGAAGAAGCGGTCTCCCGGGCTTTTATCCCTCCGTGCAGCCGGTGTTTCCGGCCGGAACCTCTTGGACCAGTCACTCCGATGGAGCCGGAACCCTAGGCATCCTTTCCGCTGGTGAACTGTTGTCGAGCCCTGAACAGAGCGTGGTCACATTCGCTACAAAAGCGAGACCTCGACCAAGTGAACGAGCTGAATGGTCAGTGGCGGCTGTGCTGGCTGTGGTTGTGGTCGTGGCTGGCGCTGGTGCTCGATGGCGTACCCGATGGGTGATCGGGATGGGCCTGAACTGAGGCAGTCGGCCATGAACTGAC
>JAIXOF010000206.1 GCA_027486935.1 Cyanobium sp. C1_MAG_00004
GAGAGCTGCTGGGACCTAAGGGACCTGGCCGATCTGCTGGGCCGCGGTTACAGGCCCGAGGGCGATGGCAGCAGCCTGCCGCGGTGGCTGACCTTTGAGGCCAGCAGCGATGACCTGCTGTGCCCTAGCGAGGGCTGGCGGTTCCTGGCTGATGAGTACGGGCCAGACCGCGATGAGCAGGTGATCGGCGGGTCGATCAGCGTGCACCGGCCCGGCTGGGTTTCTGACGGGTCCTGGTCTCGGATTTGCCGGCTGCTGGGGTGGCGGCCGTATCGGTTCGGCTGAGCTCTGCCCAGGGCCCTGCCTGCTGCTGCAGGTGGGCCCTCTGCAGGCCTCAGACCTGCCCAACAACCACCACCACCGCAACCAATGACCACCACCACCGCAAAGGCCCGCAAAGGTCGCAAGCCGTACGACGGGCCCACCGCTGAAGAAAAGCTCTGCAGCGCACTTGTTGAGCTGCTGGAGAAAGGCGTTAACCCATGGCGCCGAGACTGGTCGCAGCTGGGCCAGCAGGGCCAGCATCGCAACCTGCTGACCGGTGCCGCCTACAGGGGCAGCAATCCGGCTGTGCTTGAAATGTGGTCAGCCTGCCGGGGGTTCTCCCTGCCGCTGTGGCTGGGCAGTGCTCAGGCCAAGGGCGAGGGCTGGTTCCCGCGCAAGGGCAGCAGCGGTTGCTACGTGCTCAGGCCTCAGCTCAACAAACGAGAGCAGCAGGACGAAACCGGCAAGCCGGTTAACGGCCCTGATGGCCAGCCGCTGATCAGTGCCTGGGTTTCGTTCAAGCCGGTGTGCGTCTTTAACGTCGCCGACCTGGTGGGCAGCACACCAGAGGCCCAGCAAGCCCTAGAGGCCCGCATCGCCCAGGCCCTCGGCTCTGTGGTGGTCAGGCCTGAACCAGAACGGCTGGCAGCTGCTGAGGCAGTCCTAGGGGCCTGGCCGGTGCCCACCACCTGGGCTGGTGATCGGGCTTGCTACAGCCCTGCTGCTGACGCGATCACCATGCCCAGCCGCGCGCAGTTCGCAACGGCTGAAGGCCTGTATGCGACCTGGGCCCATGAGCAGGCCCATAGCACCGGCCACAGCAGCCGGCTGGGCCGTGATCTGTCTGGCAGCCATGGCAGCGAGGCCTACGCAAGAGAGGAACTGGTCGCCGAACTGGCTGCCTTTCTGATCTGTAACCGGCTGCAGATCAGCAGCAGCACCGAAAACCACGCCGCCTATCTGGGCTGTTGGGCCCGGGTGCTCAAGGCAGGCCCGCGGGTCCTGTTCAAGGCCCTGGGCGATGCCAGCAAGGCCACCGCGGCGATCTGCGGCCCAGACGTCACAGAGGACGACGCCTGACCAGCAGACGTCTGCACTGGGCCCAGCTGGGCCCTCTGCAGGCCTCTGACCTGCTCAACCACCACCACCGCAACCCATGGCCACCACCACCGCCACAGATCAGACCGTGACGATCACCCTCACGCCTGAGCAGGCCTGCACTGTTCATGCTGCCTTGATCGCCGCGGCCACCAAAGCGCGCGATCACGAGCAGCATTTTCTGGGCCTGCATGAATCGTCGCAGGTTGGGCCTGAAACGAGGGCCCTGGCCTGGAAGACGTTCAAGACCTGGGAAGGGCATGAAGACACCTGCGCGCAGGTTTGCGACTTGCTGCAGCTGGCAGGCCTGCCGCTGTCGTTCTCAGCCTTTAACCGGTTCGGCTGACGCCTGCCCGGGCACCTGCTGGCGCCTTGCCGGTGGTGCCCCTGCAGGCCTCTGCCTGCCCAACAACCACCACCAACACCACGTTCACCTGAACCGATGCGCACCCATTTTCTTTCATCCCTGTCGGCCGCGGCCCTGGCTTTCTGGGCCCTGGTGTCAATCGCAGATCAGCCGGTGCCGACGCCACCAGCCGCGACAGCCGGCACTGCGGTGACTGAGCCAGCCCAGCCGAACAGGCTGCCTGACTACCGGACCATGACTCGGTTCCCAGGCCCGTGACCTTTGCCCGGAGGCCTGTGACACGTCGCCTGGCCTACCTGCAGAGCTCAGCTCTGCTCACACAGAGGAACCCACATGGACCACCTCACGATCAGAGAGCGGGTGGCAATCGCCAAGCGGTCGCCAGCACGTATCTCCATCACCGTCAGTTACCAGCTGCATCAGCAGTTGGTTGATCGATCCATCGACCAGGGGCGCAGCATTTCAAACCTGTGCGCCTACCTGCTCGAAACGGCCATGCCAGTCGAGCACTGACACCACCGGGCGGCGCCACTGGTGCCGCCCTTCCCAACAACCACCACCATGACAAGACTTAAAGCTCTGCACGGATGCAGAACCATGCCCAACCTCTCCATCTCTGCAGAAGAAGCGGGTCTGCTGGTTGAACTGCTGAGGCCCAGGGCTTGCCTGCTGGCCGAGCTGCTCGAGGCCCAGGTTCAGGGCTGCCCGGAGGGCGATGACAGCTGGGCCGATACGGCTGACGCCTTGGCGGTGGCCAACACGGCCCTGATCAAGCTCTCCAACGCCCTGGTGGGGCAGGAGGCGGCATGACGACGCCTGTCGCACTTGCCAGCTTTCTGGCAGCGCTGAGGCGGCGGAACAGGGCAGTGCCGATGCCTGCTGCTGAGGCCCTGCTGTTGATCGCATCTGGTGTGGACAACATCCCAGCCCTGCAGCAGGCCATGCGCGACCCAGAGGGCAAGCCATTGCCGCCGGCCACAGTCAACCGGCTGATCTCCCTGCTGCGTGGCCGGGCCCGGTACAAGCAGGGTCGCTGGGTCGAAAGCCCGTTCACCCTGCTGGACGTGCGACCGCACCCGCACAGAAGAGGGCTGCAGCTGCAGCTGAGTGATGCGGGGCAACAGCTCATCAGCTCCTACTTTGGGTCGTACAATTGTACTAGCAACCTAGGGGGAGAGCTATCCACGTGCGACGAGAAAAGCCAGTGACGCTCTACCTTCTCGCATCCCTTGAAATGCCTGCAGGCCAATCACTGCAGTGCGTTTCTCTCTACGTGGAAACACTTGGAAACCGCAAAGCGATCTTTCTCCACCGGTGCCAAACTCCTAGGAGTCGCCGGCGTTATGGCCCATGGATCTCGATCAGCTGGGGGTCGCTCTGGCTGCTGCTTCCGTTCTCAGCCCGACGTCCTTCCCTGTCCACCACCTCGAGGTCTTCCTTTTCGTGGCGAGGAAGGGGCACTGCACCTACGAGGAAATCCAAGAGGAGCTGAACCTGTCCAACAGCACCGTCTCCAGGACTGTCCACTCTCTTGGCTTCATGCACCGCAAGGGCTACGAGGGGCTGGGCCTGTTGAACGTTGACCGCGACCCAAAAGAGGGGCGCCGTTTCCTGGTGTCCCTTTCTGACAAGGGCCAACGGCTCAAGCGCCAGCTCGAGCTGATCTGAGCCTTCTCTCCCAACAACCACCACCACCAAAACCTGATACCCATGGCAGGCTCTGTTCGCAAAGCCTCGGACGGCAGCTGGATTGCTGACGTCTCGATCAATGGCGTCCGCAAGACGGCCAAGTGCAAGACCCGCGCCGAGGCCCTGGCCCGCAAGCGTGAGTTTCTTGACCTGCTGCTGAAGCGCGAGGCCAAGCAAGTCCACCGCTCAGTGTTCACCCTGATTGAGGCCCGGGCGCTGTCGCTGCGGATCCGCTGGTCCGGCATGGCCTACGAGCGCACGGCAGCGATCTACAGCCAGGAGGCCGTCAACTACTTCGGCGCGGCGTTCCCCTGCGAAGAGCTCACAGCCACGCTGGTGGACGAGTGGCGCCAAGCCCTGGCAGCCAAGGGCAACAAGGCCAGCACGATCAACAAGAAAGTCGCAGCCATCAGGGCCATGCTCAGCGATGCCCATCTCCATGGGCACCTGGCGGAAGTGCCGCGGATGCCGCGGCAGCTGCGGATGCAGAACACCAAGGACCGGGTGTTCAGCCCCGAGGAGGTGGCCGGCTTCTGCAGGGTGTTCCGGGAGCTGGGCGAGCCTGCCGCGGCCGACCTGCTGGTCTTTCTGCTTGAGACCGCCTGCCGCTGGGGCGAGGCCGAGCGGCTAAAGGGCCAGGACGTGGACTTGGCCAAAGGCCGCGTCACCTTCTGGGCCACCAAGAACGGCAAGCCACGGTCTGTGCCGCTCACCCGCCGAGCAATCGACGCCCTCAAGACCCACATGCCTGCCGTTCGGGGGCATCGGGTCTGGCCCTACAGCTACAACCGCTTCGAGTACCTGTTCGACCGGGCCAAGGACGCCATGGGCCTCGGCGAGGACCGGGCCCTGACCATCCACACCACCCGGCACAGCTGCGCCACCCGATTGGCCAGCAAGGGGATCCCCCTGCACCAGCTGATGGCCTTTGGAGGGTGGACGTCCCTGGCATCGGTCCAGAGGTACCTCCACCTGCACACAGACGCCTTGGCGGGCTGCGTGCAGGCCCTGGAGGCCTGACCATGGCCACGGTGCTGCTGCTGGCCCAGCTGGCCGGCCCTGCGTGCGGGTGGAACTACGGGGCTGAGATCACCCCGGAGAACAGCCCCTATGTGGGTTGCGTGGTGCCCAGCAAGACCGACCCAGGGGGCACAAGATTGCGCCTGGAGATGTTCTCGCCTAGCGGGCTCAGGGCCGAGCCTGCTCGCCCGGATTGGCTGGTTCCTGCGAACCCCTGAGCCAAGGCGGCGGATTTCTTAATGCTTTCGGGCTGCAATCTAATTTTCCGGGCCTCCAGCGGAATGCGTCCACCGGATCCAAAAGTCTGCGTTTCGACTGCCGCAGTCTGCGGGGTGGCGCAGACCCCTGGAGGGGGGCGAGAGCCTGAGAATGGTTCTCGTTTTGGAAGCCCTTGACGAGACTTGAACTCGTGACCTCTCCCTTACCAAGGGAGTGCTCTACCGCTGAGCTACAAGGGCGTGTGGTGGATGGGCCGGGTTGGATTTGAACCAACGTAGGCAGAGC
>JAIXOF010000156.1 GCA_027486935.1 Cyanobium sp. C1_MAG_00004
GTTTGTCGAGCTGGGATGTGCAGCTGGCACAACGCATTGATCAGCTGTTATCAGGACTTCCCAGGATTTGAATCGTGCCCCGAGGTGGTCGTTGGTCCAGGGTGGTCGTTGGCTCGTGGTGGTCGTTAGTCCAAGTTGGTGGTTGGCCCGAGGATCGTTGGCCCCAGCCAGACAGAGCCCTTAGCAGTGGTTACATGCAATCACTGCTAATGGGGTGAACTGGACACAGGCCACTGCTGCTGAGGAGATCAGCCAGTTGGCTCACCCCACAACGGATCAGACCAGCATCGGCAACTGGGCCGGGTCGCGTTGCTCGAAGCGCAGGCGCTCGTGGGCGACATCGACCCCGATCACATGTCCTGCCGTGAACTGGCCCGCCAGGATCCCCTTGGCAATCGGTGTCTCCAGTTCCCGTTGAATGGCGCGCTTAAGGGGCCGAGCTCCGTAGACCGGGTCGTAGCCCACGCCGGCCAGCCAGTCGAGGGCTTCGGGATCCAGCGCAAGGATGAGCTTCTTGTCCTCGAGACGCTGGGCCAGGCGTTTGACCTGCAGTTCGACGATCTGACGCAGCTCCTGTTGTTTGAGGCTGTGGAAGATGATCGTTTCGTCGAGCCGGTTGAGAAACTCGGGCCGGAAGTGGGCCCGCAGCGCCTCGTTGACCCGCGCTTCCATCTCCAGATGGCGCGACGGATCGCCGGCCAGATCGAGAATCGAGCTGCTGCCGATGTTGCTGGTCAGGATCAGGATCGTGTTGGTGAAATCAACCGTGCGGCCCTGACCATCGGTGACGCGGCCGTCATCGAGGATCTGCAGCATCACGTTGAACACATCGGGGTGGGCTTTCTCCACCTCGTCGAACAGGATCACCGCATAGGGCCGGCGGCGCACCGCCTCGGTGAGCTGACCGCCCTCCTCGTAGCCCACATAGCCCGGAGGCGCTCCGATCAGACGGCTGACGGCGTGCTTCTCCATGTATTCGGACATGTCGATGCGCACCATCGCCTCGTCGCTGTCAAACAGCTGTGACGCCAGGGCCTTGGACAGCTCGGTCTTGCCCACACCGGTCGGCCCTAAAAACAGGAAGCTGGCAATCGGCCGGTTGGGATCCGAGAGGCCGGCGCGCGAGCGCTGGATCGCATCGGCCACGGCGGTGACGGCCTGGGCCTGACCGATCACACGGGTGTGCAGCTCGTCTTCGAGGTGGAGCAGTTTCTCCATCTCGCTCTGCACCAGCTTGGCCACCGGGATGCCGGTCCATTTGGCAATCACCTCGGCGATGTCGTCTTCGGTGACCTCTTCGCGCAGCAGGGTCTTACCCGCTTCACCGCGGCCGTCGGCAGCGTTGAGCTCGGCTTCCTTGGCCGCCAGCTTCTTGTGCAGCTCGGCCAGGGTGCCGTACTCGAGCTGGGCGGCCTTGTTGAGGTCGTAGTTGCGCTTGGCCTGCTCGACCTGCAGTTGCACCTGCTCGATCTCTTCTTTAATGGCGCTCACCTCATCGATGGCGCCCTTTTCGGCCTGCCACTGGGCGTTGAGGCCGCTCTGCTGCTCGCGCAGCTCGGCGAGCTCCTTGTCGAGCCGCTCGAGACGGTCACGGCTGGCAGCGTCCGATTCGCGCCCCAACGAGAGCTTCTCCATCTCGAGCTGCAGGATGCGGCGATCGAGCTCGTCGATCTCCTCGGGCTTGGAGGTGATCTCCATCTTGAGCCGCGCCGCCGACTCGTCGACCAGATCGATGGCCTTGTCGGGCAAAAAGCGATCGGCGATGTAGCGGCTGCTCAGCACAGCAGCAGCCACCAGGGCGTTGTCGGAAATGCGCACGCCGTGGTGCACCTCGTAGCGCTCCTTGAGACCCCGCAGGATCGAGATGGTGTCCTCGACAGTGGGCTGGTCGACAAACACCTGCTGGAAGCGTCGCTCCAGAGCAGGGTCCTTTTCGATGTGCTGGCGGTGCTCGTCGAGCGTGGTGGCGCCGATGCAGCGCAGTTCGCCGCGGGCCAGCATCGGTTTGAGCAGGTTGCTGGCATCCATGGCGCCGCCCGTGGCCCCGGCCCCCACGACGGTGTGGATCTCGTCGATGAACAGAACGATCTGCCCCTCAGAAGCGGTGACCTCTTTGAGTACGGCCTTGAGCCGTTCTTCGAACTCGCCGCGGTACTTGGCCCCGGCGATCAAAGCGCCCATGTCGAGCGCGATGAGTTGACGGTTCTGCAACGCCTGGGGCACATCGCCGTTGACGATGCGCTGGGCCAGCCCCTCGACGATCGCGGTCTTGCCGACGCCAGGTTCGCCGATCAGCACCGGGTTGTTCTTGGTGCGGCGGCTGAGGATCTGGATCGTGCGGCGGATCTCCTCGTCGCGCCCGATCACCGGGTCGAGTTTGCCGTCGCGGGCGGCGGCCGTCAGATCACGGCCGTACTTCTCCAGTGATTCGTAGGTGCCTTCGGGATTCTGATCGCTCACCTTCTGGGAGCCGCGCACGGCGTTGACAGCGTCTTTGAGTTTGGCGGCATCTGTACCGGCCTGGCTCAGCAGCTGCTTCCCGCAGCGGTCATCGATCGCCAGGGCCAGCAGCAGATGCTCGATCGCGATGTAGCTGTCCCCGTAACTGCCCTTGAGCGCATCGGCCTGATCGAGCACGGTGTTGAGCCCCTTGCCCAGGTACACGTTCTCGGGAGCAGCACTCAGCGATGGCTGGCCGGCCATGAAGGCCTCAACTCTCTGGCTGAGGTTGCCCACATCGACCCCGGCCTTGGCGAGAATGCGGCCCGCCAGGCCCTGCTGGGCCAGCAGAGCTGCGAACAGATGCTCGCTCTCCATCTGCTGCTGGCGCCGCTGCTGGGCCAGTTGCTGGGAGGCCACGATCGCGGCCCAAGCCTTTTCGGTGAACAGCTCGGCGGTGGGATGCATGGCGCCTGTCCCGGGATTTCAACTGAAGGAACCGTATGGGCAGTGCAGCTCAACACCCATGCCGGCCAACCGAACCGATCGGTAGGGCCAGCCGCCCCCATGGTGAACAGACCGGACCCCACTGGAGCGGAACCCGAACCGGGCTGCTGCCAGGAGCGGCGCCAATGCATCAGCTGGTTGCAGCTCTGCTGCAATCTTGAGACATCCGGCTATTCAGGACTAACAACAGAGACGCTTTCCATGGGCATCCGTCGCCCCTCCCTGCCCCTGCTGCTCGCCCTGACGGTCGCCGTCGGCACGACGCCTGCTTTCTCACGTGACTTTGGCGGGGGCGGTGGCGGCGGCGGCGGTTTTCGTGGCGGCGGCGGTGGCGGTGGTGGCGGCGACTTTGGCGGCGGGGGCGGTTTTCGTGGCGGTGGTGGTGACTTTGGCGGCGGCGGTGGCGGTGGTGGATTCAGTGGCCGCAGCTTTGGGGGTGGGGGCGGAGGCGGTGGCGGTGGCGGTGGCTCCTACCGCTTCAGTGCCCCCAGGGTCGATGCCGCACCACGCTCAGGGGGAGGTGGCGGTGGTGGAGGCGGGGGCGGTGGTCGACTCGCGGATCGCTCCCTCGACCAGGGTTACAAGGGCAGCCATCCGCTGTATGGAGGCGGCAGCCGCAGCTCGTGGACGGGCCACAACATTTCGCCGGATCAGTTCAGACGCATGAACGACGGCAGTTGGAGTGGCAACCGTTCGTTCGGCAGCTTCGACAACGACCGCTTCAACCGCAACGTCAACGTCGACAACAACTTCTACAACCGCAACATCGGAGGTTGGAATGACAGCTGGTCCGATGGCGGTTACTGGGGCAGCAGGCCCTGGGGCTACGGCTGGTACAACTGGTCACCCGACAGCTGGGGCTGGTGGGGTGGCTCCTCGTTGGGCTGGGGATTGGCAGCACTGGCTGGTGCTGATGTGATCACCACGTTGGTCAATGACGCCGCCGAACAGCAATCGCCGGTGATCAATGTTCCGGACAGCAATTACCAGCTGAACTACGGCTCTGTCGATTCGGTCGGTTCCAGCGGCGCTGACTTCAGTTATGCCGTCGCCGGCAGCCCGCCGCTCAAGGGAGCCGCCAATTGCCAGCAGGGACTGCTGGATGGTCAGATCCCCAGCACCCCTGCCCAGGCCCAGCTGCTCAATGCGGCCTGCCAGGTGGCCTATGGAGCCGATCCCAAAGGCACACCCCTGCCTGAAAGCCTGGCTGGGCGCCTGCCGGGCTGGCTGCGGGAGCTGCTGGTGCTGGCCCTGGGCGGCGGCATTGCTGTCGGAGCCTGGCAGCTGGCACAACGGCGGACCGGCGGACAACCACCCCTTGGGGGTGGCCACCATGCCAAGGTCACCGGCGGCTGATCAGTTCCAGCCCACTTCTCGCTGTCCCCCCTCTTCTGCTGTGATGACTCTGCGACGCAACCTGGCAGGCGCCCTGACTGCAGCACTGCTGTGCAGCCTGAGCCTGCAACCGCTGGCCGCTGCGCCCCGGTTCGGCGGTGGGGGCTATCGCGGTGGCGGCGCCGGAGATTTCAGCTCCCGTTACCAGGGCTATCACCCCGCGTATGGCGCGAACAGCCGCAGCAACTGGGGCACCACCAGCAGAATTGACAACGACGGCAACCGATTCGACGCCAACGGCAACCGAATCAACGACAGCTTCGACAACGACCGCTTCAACCGCAACGTCAACGTCGACAACAACTTCTACAACCGGGACGGCAACGGCTTCAACCGCAACTGGGCCAACGGCGGCTACTGGAACAACCGTCCCTGGAACACCGGTTGGTATCGCGGCGCGGGCAACTGGGGCTGGTGGGGTGCCAATGCGGCTGCCTGGGGTGTGGCTGGTCTGGCCACCGGCGCCGTCATCGGCGGCTTGGTCAATGCCGCAGCCAATCAACAGTCTCCGGTGTTTGTGGTGCCGAACACCGGTTACGAGCTCGATTACAGCTCGGTTGAGGGGGTCGGCAGCTATGGGGTGAGTTTCAACTACCTGGTCAACGGCAGCCAACTGATGGGCGCCGCCAATTGCCAGCAGGGACTGCTCAATGGCCAGGTGCCAGCCAACGCCACCCAGGCGCAATTGCTCAACGCGGTCTGCCAGGTGGCCTACGGCAACGGCAACTGATTGGTGCCAGGGCCGGATTCAGCGGTACTGGAAGGTCCCTGAATTCGGACCGCAGAACCGCAGCGGACACCCGTCAGGGCCATAGATCGCATCACTGGGGGACAGGCATCCCATGGCGTTCTTGGCCTTGACCTGCTGCGGCCTGATCCGCATGGGCTGCAGCAGGGTCGGGTCCACAGTGTTACCAGGCGAAGCCAGCAGGGGGCAAGGGGGTTCGTAGGGAAGCGTCTCGGCCGCCAGGGCCTTCGATCCTCCGATCCAGGCGATGGCCGCCAACAGAACACCGGCCAGACAGGGCCTGGCTTCGAGCAGCACGCGCTTGTCGGACGCCATGATCATTCCCTGCACTCCCCCATTCTGAAGCGCCGTGTCCAAGGCCGCACCCCTGGAACTGATTCAGGCCCTGGTAGCCGACTCCCACACCTTTGACGCCACAAGCAACGATCCGGAGCGGAACTGCTGGATGGCGGTCCATCGCCATGTCCACGGCGTCCTGCCCAGCGA
>JAIXOF010000053.1 GCA_027486935.1 Cyanobium sp. C1_MAG_00004
GCAGAGCTCCGGGAGGCGGGAGCCCTGCGGCTTCCGCAGTTGGTGAATCCTCAATTATTTCCGCGGCTGTCGCGGCTGCTTCCTCATCTCTACGCCTCTCCTCCCTGGCCCGTTCGATACCCCGCTGATACCGTCCACGAAGGTTCAGCCTTCGGGTAGTGTCAGCATCACCCTGCGGCCCTGGAGGCTGTGGAGCCTTCGCGGGTGGGGCCTTCGCGGGTGGAAGCGGAGCCGCGGGAGCACTCGAGCTCGACGCGCCACCAGTGTCCGGCGGCATCTGGAACTCTGCTCTTCTCTGACCTCGGAGCTCCCGCAGGAGTACCATATAGTCGCCCTCAAGCGGTGCGAACGATGAGAAGTTACGAGGGGGTATGTCGTAGATGTTCCGCGGAACGTTGAAACGAGGTCTGTACAGAGCATCTCTGGCCGCCTCCAACACCGCCATCTTCGCCCGGATTGTTGCCGGGAAGGTGAATGGCTCTGGAAGTTGGCCAGCTCTGTGCACCAAGCGATAGAACTCGTTCATCTGCGGGCCGATCCGCTCCGTAAGTCGACTCTCACGTAGCCGCATCAACTCAATCCACACATCCCGTATTCGCCCGTTTCGTTCGGCTGGCGGTGCCTCCGGTGGTGCCTCCGGTGCCTCCGGTGCCTCCATCGCCTTCGGTGCCTTCGGTGCCTTCGGTGCCTTCGCCGCCTTCGGTGCCTTCGACGCCTTCGACGCCTTCGGTGATTCCCCCGCTTCCGCCACCGCTTCCGCTTCCATCCTTGGCGGTGTCACCCCCTGACGTCGCTGCTTGCCCACGATTCGCCGAGGCACGGCATCCTGGGCTCTGAGCTCGTTCAGAAGAGCGCGCGTCACAGGAGTCTCGTCGTCGATACCATACCCCAGCATCATCAGAGCCTTCGTGAGTAGAGCAACCTTCCGTTCCCGCGTGTAGATCACAGCGGACTCTGCAGCCACCTGCGCGACCGCTATGTAGAATGCACGCTCGCGATCTGCTGCGCCCACACCAGTCCGGCGGCTTTCCAGCATAGCGTTGTAAAGCTCGAGGAAGTTCGCGGGTGCTGTCGGCAGCACCAGCTGCTTACCTCGAATGCGTCGCCTTCGGGCTGGCACGGCGTCGCCCATCACATACTCTGACATAGCTGGCTCTGGACCGGCACGAGCCCTGCCCATTCGACCACGGAGGTCGCCGAACTCATCGTCCAAGTCCTCAGCTTTCCTACCCAGCAGACTCTCGAGGCCACCACGCACGTTTCGCTGCACATCTTTGACCTTCAGCAACTCATGCCGCAAGAACACCTGCCCAGCCACGCGGTACCGTCGCAGGCCGGACTCGTCGGTGACTATGGCCTGGACTGGGTACGGCCTCGGGCCGTACTGAGCCATGTTGAGACGCCGCGTCGTCGAGTGCGGGACCTGTATCTTGACGAGGTCGCCGACGTTCAGGGGCGGTCGCCTCCCCTGACGGATCTTCTTCAGGAAGCGTCTTCCCTTCGTGATGCGCTTGAAGATCCGCTGGTTGTTCGCTTCATCATGCGCGGCGTCTGGCGTCATGCCCGTGGTGCTGTGCACCGTCTGATTGTACTGGGCAACCACGGCCGGCAAGAAGTCCGTCCAGGGTCTGCCGAACCGCTGGACGCGGGGAAACAGCATGCTCTTCAGCGTGCCGATGACGCGTTCCACAGTGTTCGCGTAGCTCCGTAGGAAGACGATGGAGGTGCCCATGTCGCGACAGTAGGTGAGCACGGCATTGTTGTCGAATTCCGGCCCCTCGTCGCTGACGAACCGAACAGGCTTCCCCAAGCGCTGGACCACCTCGTCAAGAGCCCGCACGATCGTGGTGGCATCCTTGCTGTCAACAGGGATGGCCGCAAGTTTCTTCGAAAAGTTGTCGATGGCCACGAGGGCGTAGCGAGGCACGGGGCCCCCCTGCTCCCAGCCGTACATGCTCACCCGATCGCCTCGCGCCGCCTTCGTCGTGAAGTCTGCCAGATCGATCTCGATTTGCTCCAGAGCACCAGTCGTCAGGAAGGTGCCCAGACGCCGTGCTCGCTGCAGATCCTGATCGATGCTCTGTTTTCGAATGAAGGCTGCAACCTCCTCCTTCGTAATCCAAGGGTCCACACGCCGGGCAAACCGCCAGGTCTTGTCGACGCTCGCGAAGCCAGGTGCCGGTGGTCGGTTCTGACTCCCGAGATCCGTGTCAGTCTCGTAGTAGATCCTCGTCAGCAGATCCTCCCGCATGTTGTCGATCCAGTTGTCAAGCTGCTCTCGCGTGATGCCCGGATCCCAGGCCCTGGCGATGTTGAGCAGGCGAGCTCGGTCCGGTGTGGATGCGAGGGGATTAAAGTAAAGATTGTTGATCACCATCGCGGCCGACATGCTGATCGAAATACCTCCTGTTTCCTTTACGACCATCGAAGCGGAGCCGGGTGCCGTCGGACATGTCTACGCCCTGCTGCTGCACGCCAAGCTGTACATCACGCAAAGCATCCCACGCCTCGCCCGTGAGGTCTTTTACGCGCTCTATGGTTCGAGCATCAACATCAGCACGCTGTATCGAGCCATCAATCAACCGGTGAAGAAACGCCGCCCACGGTGCTACATGCTGACGCATGTGAGCCTAAAGGAGCTTAACGAACTCGTGCGGCAACACCAGGGCGCCGTGTGCGTCGTGGGCGATCCCGATCGGTGGAGCTTCGACCTTCAGTCGGCGAAGAGCACGCCTGACTTGCGCAGCTGCACCGTGGCGTCGTAGTACAAGCACACGTACATCTCGCGCGGGTAGTAGCTGTATCTGTTGGCCTCGGTCGTGCCGGAAGCCATGTCCGCGTCCGCAGTGACGTTCTCGTAGATGATTCGGATCTCCCCCGAGTTCTTCGTCGAAATTCCGCTGAAGGAGGCCTTGCCGCCCGCGGGAGTTGCGCCAGACACCTTCTCCAAGTCAATGGCCGCGATGTGCGAGTTACTCCTGTAGTTCGCACCGATCGATAGACCGACGGCTTCTTGAAGTGCTCCAACAGCCTTCACAAGCTGCGAGTACTGCTCCGCGCACGACCTGATCGGATTCGACGGGTACAGCACGGAGCCCACAGAGACCTGCATGCGATAGCTGTCTCGGGTGAAGTTGTACGTGGGCGCAGAATACAGATCCATCTTCGAGCCGCCGTGGTGACAAGTGAACTGGTTGCTCTGCGTCCAGATCCCTGCCTCGGCAGCCTTCGCTTTCGTGGGCCGGAAC
>JAIXOF010000177.1 GCA_027486935.1 Cyanobium sp. C1_MAG_00004
CCATCCCGAGGTGATCCGCTACTTCATGACCATTGGCGAGGCGGTGCAGCTGGTGTTGCAGGCCTCGGCCCTGGCCCAGGGCGGCGAGGTGTTTTTGCTCGACATGGGTGAGCCGGTCGCGATCAATGACCTGGCCCGCCAGATGATTGAGCTGTCGGGCTGCAGCGTGCGCGATGCGGCCAACCCCGACGGCGACATCGCCATCGAGTACACCGGCCTGCGCCCCGGCGAAAAGCTCTACGAAGAGCTGCTGGTCAGCCCCGATGACCGCCCCACCCGCCATCCGCTGATCCGCCAAGCCCGCGAACCCGCCCCCGCCGCCGCCCTGCTGCACCAGCAGGTGCGCGCCCTGCTGGACGCCGCCGACCGCGACGACAGCCCCCAGACCCTGCAGCTGCTCAGCCAGCTGGTGCCCGACTACCGCCCTGCTCGCCGGACGCCACCACAGCCCTGACCTCGGGATCGGCCACCAGCCGCTCCAACCCCAGGCGCAGTGCCGCCGCGTCGAGCCCGCGGGCCACAGCGGGCGGCACCCGCAGGGGCGTCGGCTGCAACCAGGGCAGGGTGGCCTGTTCCATGGGCCGAGCCTAAGGAATCCCGGCCACTAAAAAAGCGGAGCTGGTGGGCTCCGCTGCGAAGTTGCTTTGGACTGAGGCCAACCTCAGGATGACTTCAGACTGACCGAATCAGGCCGAACCGACGCCCACGTAGGAACCGTAGAAGAACAGGCCGACCACAAAGATCACGGCCATGCCGCCGGCGGTGGCCACCAGCCACAGGGGCAGCACACCTTCGGTCCAGCGCGAGCGCCAGGCCACGGCAGGGCGGCCGTCGGGTAGGCGGTCGGGGATCCGGCCGTCAGGCAGTGAGGATTTCTTGCCGCTCATCGGGATGCCTCCGGATCAGTTGAAGAAGTAGCTGGAGAACAGCACACCGGTCACGAAGACCAGCAGCAGACCCAGGTAGAGACTCGTCCGGTTGAGCTCGACCGGCAAGTTGTTGGGGTTCGGATTGCGTTGCATGACGGGCGCGTGCGAATCAGCGGCGGATGAACTGCATCGCGGCCAGGGCACCCAGGAAGAACACCGTGGGAATGCCGAGGGCGTGAATCGACAGCCAGCGCACCGTGAAAATCGGGTAATTGCGCGGCGTGGTGGGGGCGGGAGTCTGGGTCATGGCGTCTTATTGCAGGCGCAGATCAAGGGACGACTTGGCGTCATAGCGCTGGCTCACCACCGGGGCCTTGCTCTCGCTGGCCTGGAAGTAAGCATCCGGGCGCGGTGTGCCAAATGCGTCGTAAGCGAGCCCCGTGGACACGAACAGGAAACCCGCCAGGAAGATCGCCGGCAGGGTCACGGCGTGGATCACCCAGTAACGGATGCTGGTGATGATTTCGAAGAACGGACGTTCCCCAGTAGAGCCGGCAGCCATGGCACCAAGCGTTCAGCTCGGTGATCCTAGGGGCCGGGGTTCGGCCGCCGGGAGCGCCGGCGGCCCTTGGTAACAGAAGTTGGTGTCAGCCCACCCAGCGCAGCAGCGAGCCGCGCTCGCCCAATACGAAGCCCTTGCCGTCGTTGGTGAAGACGATGCGGGTCAGGTTCGAGGGCTGCTGGGCGCCGACCGGATCCTTCTGCCAGGTCTTGCCGCCGTCGGCGCTGCTGAGCAGGGTGCCGCTGCCGCCACCGGCCCAGATGGTGCCGGCCGGATCCCAGTCCATGTCCAGGTAGCCGTAGCCGTTGGTGATCGGAATGATCGCCTTGCCCCAGTCCTCGGGGTTGGCGGCGTCGCCGTTGAAGCGGATCTGGGCGCCGCGAGCCACCATCCACAGGCCGCCGTCGGGTTGGAAGCCGATCGTCTGCAAGCGCTGGCTGCTGACCCGCTGGTGCACCTGCCAGGTCGCCTGACCGGGGTCCCAGGTGGCAAAGAAGTTGCCCAGGCCGCTGACGCTCACGTAACGGCCCTGGTTGTCGCGGCGCAGGTCGCGCACGGCGCCGGCGGCGTCGCTGACCTTGGCCTGCCAGCTGCTGCCGCTGTCATTGGTCTGGTAGACGGCGCCCACGTTGGTGGCCAGCTCGGCGGTGTTTTTGCCCAGGGCGGTGATCAGGTAAGGCTCACCGGGCAGCTTGGTGTCGAGCAGCAGGCGGCTCCAGTTCTGGCCGCCGTCGGTGGTGTGCAGCAACAGGCCGGGCTGACCGGCGATCCAGCCCTCGTTGCCATCGAAATCGATGCTGATCAGGCGGAAGTTCTCCTCTTCCGGCAGATCCAGCGCCCGCGGTGCCCAGCTGGCCCCGCCGTCGTCGGTCTCTTGGATCAGCCGGTTGCTGCCCACCAAAAAGCCATGGCGGCTGTCGGTAAAGGCCACATCCAACGGGTTGGATTTGGTCTCCAGCGGCACCGGCTGCCAGGGGCTGCTGGCGGCCACCGGCAATCCGGTGGTGACGCAGCCGCTCAGGCCAAAGCCCAACACCACACAGACCACCAGGCTCAGCAGCGGTTGCAGTGGGCGAAGTTGAGGCAGTGCCTGGCGCAGACGGGTGGGCAACTGGCGCATCAGATTGAAAGAAGGCGTGAACACAGTCGTTGTCAGCGCAAGGAGTAGAGCGAGAGGAAAAAGGCGATCGCCAGGGCGAAGCCGCCAAAGATCAGCACATTCTTCTGCCCGGGGGTGAGCCGGTTGACCCCCAGCCCGAAGTTGAGGTTCTCCTCAAAGCCGCTGGGCTTGTTGCGAGGGCCGATGTCCTTGAAGGCCCCCACCTTGCTGCGGCACACCGGGCAGCGAAAGCTCGCCGCATCCAGCTCAAAAAACGGAGTGCCCTGCGGGATCCCCAGCTTCTTGACCCCTTCGCCCGGGTCATAGACGTACCCGCAGCTGCGGCACTCAAAGCGGTGGCTGTCGAGATCGTCCTCTTCAGCAACCCCGGCGGCCCCAGCAGCCTCGGGTACCTCAGCGCCCCCAGCGGCCTCAGCGGTTTCTGCAGCCTGGGCGACTGCGGCAGCGTCAGCAGTGCCAGCGGTTTCAGCAGTGCTGGCGGTTTCACCAGTGGCGGGAGCTTCGCCTGTTTCGATCGGTGCAGCCGCTTGTTCGGCGGGGGCGGAGTCCGCAAGAGCGGAATCGGCCGCAATGGAGTCTTCCGATGTGGGCTCAGCTGTTCTGTCGACCGTTAAGTCGGCTGTTAGGTCGGCTGAGGGGAGATCGGCCTGGG
>JAIXOF010000037.1 GCA_027486935.1 Cyanobium sp. C1_MAG_00004
AGGATTCTCAAAACCGCTGTGCTGTGTGAAGTGATCCCCACAGCCATTCACCCTTACCCTGGGGCGACGAACTAAACCAGGGCGTTCAGTCGATGGGATTTCGTTACCTCAACAAGGTTGCTTCACCCGAGCACATCAAAGAGTTCCTTGAACTCGCTGATCTGGCCGCCGGCGCCGGCGAGGATGCCGGCAATGTGTTTGAACTGTCCCGCCGGCTCTCGGGAAATCCAATGTCGCGCTGCCTGAGTCGGCTGCAGCAGGACCCGGCAGCAGCCGCATTGATCCAATCGCGCAAGCTCTGCGGCCCCTATGACGTGGCGGCCATGAAGCAATTGCCCAAGGGCAGTCTGGGTCACACCTACGCCACGGTGATGGAGACGTTGGGCTATGACATCGACTTTTTCCCTGACCCGTCCTTTTACAACAACCTTGAGAGCGACGCTGATTACGTCAACTACCGCGTCTACGCCACCCACGATCTTCACCACATCCTCAGCGGTTACAGCCTCGATGACTACGGCGAAACCGGTGTGATCAGCATCAGCATGGGCCAGTTCAGCTTCCCAGGCTTTTCATTGATCAACCTGGTGGGGTTGATGCTCAACTTCTTTGACACCGACAAAGCCGACGAAGACTTTGCAACCCCCGAGGAGTACGCCGGCAGCATCGGCTACACCTACGACCTGATCACCCAGGGCATGGAAATGGGCATCAGGGCCAAACCCCTGTTCCCGATGATCTGGGAAGAGCGCATGGCCCAGAACCTCGAGGAGCTCCGCAGCGAACTGGGCATTGAACCGGTGCGCGAAGGCCCGTACAGCTGGTACTCCAATGCGGCGATCACAGCCGCACTGACATGAATCACAGGCCTACCCCGTTCGCATGGCGTTGGGATAGGAGTGGCAGCTACCGATAAGCCCAGCCGGTTTCAACGCCGATTGCGACACCGCTCTGAGCAGTAGAGGACCTGCTCCCAGACGTCGGCCCACTTTTTGCGCCAACTGAAGGGTCGCCCACACACCGGACACATCTTGGAGGGGCGCTGGCTGGGCGGACGTCCTTTCTGTGGCGAGGCCTGAGTTTGCCTGCTGCGGCCCCGGCCCAACTCAGACCGGGCGCACGGGGCGCTTGTCGATCACCTTGTCGATCAGGCCGTACTCGACGGCCTCGGCGGGTGACATGAAGAAGTCGCGGTCGGTGTCCTCTTCAATGCGGCTCAGGGGCTGGCCGGTGCGATCGGCCAGTTCGCTGTTGAGCTTCTTTTTGAGGTAGAGAATCTCGTCGGCCTGAATGCGGATGTCGCTGGCCTGACCGCGGGCACCGCCCAGGGGCTGGTGAATCATGATCCGCGAATGGGTCAGGCTGCTGCGTTTGCCCTTGGCGCCGGCGCACAGCAGAAAGGCACCCATCGAGGCGGCCAGTCCCACGCAGACCGTCTGAACATCGGGCTTGATGTGCTGCATCGTGTCGAAGATGCCGAGCCCGTCATAGACCGAGCCACCGGGAGAATTGATGTAGAGGAAGATGTCCTTGTCCGGATCTTCGGCCTCCAGGAACAGCAACTGGGCGACGATGCGATTGGCCGATTCCGAGGTGACGGGCTCACCCAAAAAGACGATGCGCTCGCGCAGCAGCCGCGAATAAATGTCAAATGCACGCTCGCCGCGTCCCGATTCCTCGATGACAATGGGGATCGTGGTCACAGGGCCGGATTCGCGGGTGGATCGATCCTACTGAGGCCGGAAACGCCCTGAGGGAAGCGGCGCTAGGGTCGCTGAACCTTGAATCGACCCGCGTGAGCGCCGCTCTCACCGTTGCAGACAGCAAGCGCGCCTTCCATCGCGCTTTCCCCTTTGTGATCGGTCCGCTGTACCGCCGCATGGTCGATGAGCTGCTGGTCGAGCTGCATCTGCTGAGCCGGCAACAGGGCTTCCAGGCCGATCCCCTGTTTGCCGTCGGGGTGGTGCAGGTGTTTGACGGCTTTGCCAAGGGGTACCGCCCCGAAACCCAGAAAGAACCCCTGTTCGCGGCGTTGTGCAGCGCCAGCGGCTTTGATGCCGCCAGCCTGCGCCAGCAGCACGGCGCTGCCCTGGCCGCCATGGGACATCACAGCGTCCAGGCCGTGCAGCAATGGATCGAACAGCAGGGTCAGGGGGCGCCTGAGCCCCTGGCCCAGGCCCTGGCCGGGATCCAGCGACCTGACTTTCACTATTCACGGCTGATGGCCGTCGGCCTGATGGCCCTGCTGGAGCAGGCCCAGGGTGCCGATGCCATGGACCCGTCAGCACTGCGCACCTACGCCCACGACCTGGGGGCCGCCATGGGGCTCTTGCGCGACCGGCTCGACAAGGATCTGACCCTCTACGTCAGCAACCTCGAGAAGATGGCCCAGGCGGTCGAGCTGATGGAAGAGACCGTCGCCGCCGAAAAACGCAAACGCGAGCGGCGGGCGGCTGCAGCCGAGACTCCCGATGCGTCAGAGGGCAATTCAGAGGCACTCAGCGGGACCGACTCAACGACAGGCGTCCCGTCAGCCGGCTGATCGGTTGGGTCGCCCCATCGCTGGCCAGCAGCTCGAGCGACGGGGCGGTTCGGACCAGCTGGGGAAAACCGCTGGGCCACAGACCCAAGGCAGCCAGATCGGCGGGCCTGGCCCGCAACCGCAGTGCGGTCGTCGCTGCCGTGCCGGCAGACGCCTCGGGTTGGGGTCCCAGAAACAGCACCAGGCGTGAACCGTCCGTCGTACCGGGCGGCCGGGACTCGAACCAGCCCCCGACCACCTGGCCGTCCGCCCGGGTCCAGCGGCTGGCCTGCGTCAGGCCGGCGCCAAGCCGAGGGCTCGTGGCCTCAAGCCGGGCCGGGGGCTCCTGCAAGCCGTGCTGCAACAGGGGTTCCCGCAGACCGGCCAGCAGCCTGAGCCAGGCGGCCCGATCGCGCTGGGGCGGTGCGAGTTCGAGGGTCAGACCAGCCACAAAAGGGCCCCGGGGCAGCGCCCGCAATCGCAGCACAAATGGCAAACGGCGCATCAGGGCCAGTTGCGGTTCGGTGATGCCATAACGGGAGGCCAGAGGCTCCCGCACCAGCTGCCTGCCCAGCAACCCCTGCAGCAGCATCTCGAGGGATGGCCCGCTGAGCTCGAGCAATTGACCCGGTGGCAGCGCACGGTTGACGAGGTCTGGCCCCGACGGGGGCGGCGGCCCGAGCACGCCGCTACCGGCGGCGGCCTCGCCATTGAGGGCAAGGGCGTCGCCGCGCATGTCCAGGCTGAGACAACCCTGTTGCAGGCGTTGGAGCAGGGGCGCCACAGGCCCTGCCAACACGCCGAGGCCCGCTGGATTCCAGACCACCACCTGGGGACGGCGCAACTGCTCGAGGCAGCGCTGCTCCAGTCCCCGCTGGGGGCGGCTGACGGTGCGAAGCCGCTCGGCCAGCCACTGGCGTGACAGCGCATCGGCAGCGATCACCGCCAGATCATCGACAAGCAGGGGCTGCTGGGGCAGGCGGGCCCGGTTGAGACCGCTAAGGCTGACGGCCGGCATCACCAGGTAGGCGCCTGAATCGCCATGGGCACCCCAGAACTGCCACCAGATGCCCTGCTGGCGGGCCCAGAGTCCTGGGGCCTGGTCCCCCAGCCTCTGGCGCCAGAGCGCCGGCAGGGGCCGGCTTGTACCGCCGGCGGCAAAGCTCTGCATCAACTGGGCCTGGCTCAGCAGACGCCCCAACCCGGCCGCCTGCGAACGGGGCCACAACAGCAAACCCAGCGCCGGCACCAACACCAGTGCCGCGACCGCCGTCAGGGTGTGGCGCAACTGCAGGCGCTGCCACTGTGCCCTGAGCCTCATGGCAGCACTCCGTAGGTGGTGGTGCGGCGCCGCACCGGTCGCCCGCAGCTGGACGCCGCCGCCTCGAGGGCCTCAGGCTCCTGATTGGTGCCGCCGCTGGCGCCGGCCATCGTCGTGATGTGCTCTTCCATCAGGGTGCCACCGAGATCGTCGGCCCCCCAGCGCAGGGCCTCGGCGGCGCCGGCCAGCCCCAGCTTCACCCAGCTGGGCTGGTGATGGCGGATCCAGGGGCCCAGCAGGAGCCTGGCCATGGCCGTCAACAGCAGCATCGCCTGCAGGTCGGGCTGATCGCGGCCGACCCGCTGGCGCAGGGGGGCCGGCGCCTGTTGGCCGACGAACGGCAGCAGCACAAATTCGGTGAAGCCTGTTTGTCCCTGCTCCCTCGCATGGCGCTGGAGCTGCAGCAGGTTCAGCAGGTGGGCGGCCTGATCAGCCGCCGTCTCGATGTGTCCGGCCATCAGGGTGCTGGTGGCGGGCAGGCCCTGGGCCTGAACCTCGAGCATCACCGCCACCCAGGCCCGGGCGCTGAGCTTTTCGGGACAGAGGACCCGCCGCAGGGGCTCGCTGAGCACCTCGGCCGCCGTGCCGGGGACAGACGCCAGGCCCGCCTGGCGCAGGCGCTGCAGCACCACCGCCACCGGCAGGTCATCGCATTCAGCGAAATACAGCAGTTCCTGGGGCGAAAAAGCATGCAGGTGGATGCCCGGTGCAGCCGCCGTCAGATCCTGCAGCACCGCTTCGGCATAGGCCAGATGGCTGCCATCCAGGGTCGCCGCAGGGTTGAGGCCGCCCTGCACGCACAGTTCGGTCGCACCCCGTTGATGGGCTTGCTGCGCCTTGTGCTGCAGCGCCTCGCGGCTGAGCCAGAAAGCCCCCGGCTGCCCGGGGTCCCGCCTGAAGGCGCAGAAGCTGCAGTGCTTGCTGCAGTGGTTGCTGACGTTGATGTTGCGGTTGACCACATAGGTGACCGTGTCACCGACCAGCCGGGTCCGCAGACCGTCGGCCCGGGCTCGCACCAGCTCGCGGGCCTGGTCGGCATCCGGCTGCTGCAACCAGGGCGCCAGGGCCAGCAGGCGTGATGCCTGATGAATGTCAGGCATCTGCAGGGCCTCAGGGTTGCTCTGCCAGGGAAGATCGTCGAGCAGCTCTTGAAGAACCGCAAAAGGTGGCCGATCGGTGAACTGCAGCGGCTCGATGAACGGCTGTGCTGCAGGCACAAGAAGTTGCTCGGCCCGCTGCCAGGCCCAGGGGGCCAGGGCTGGCGATCGACTCACGAACGGGCCTGGCGCTCCTGCTGATGGCGGCGGCGACGATCCCGCCACTCAACCGTTGACAGGTAGATCACACCGACGCTGACGAACACCAAGAGTGCCGCAGCGGTGATCGAAAGGACCTGCGAAGGATCGGAGAAGGCTTCCAGCACGCGGCTCAGAAGTTGATGCTGCCATCGCCGTTACGGCCCCACACCACCATGGCGATGGAGAACGTGAACATCGCAGCGAGGGAAGCCCAGCCGATGGTGACCAGCATGCCAAGGATGAAAACAGCGTCACAGGAGCTTACCTAGGCTTGCGCCCGCAACGGGATTGCAGGAGGACCTTGATGAAGAGCGTGATCATCGGCGTGACATCGGCACCCCAGCGCCAGGCCGGCAGTCAGCAGCTGCTGGAACGCAAGCCCTACCCCCACTTCAAGGTGGTGGTGCTCGACGATGACGTCAACACCTTTGTGCATGTGGTCGATTGCCTGGTGCGCTACATCCCGGCGATGACGCCCGATCAGGCCTGGGAGCTGGCCCACAGGATCGACGGCGAGGGGTCGGCGGTGGTCTGGAGCGGCCCGCAGGAGCAGGCCGAGCTGATTCACCAGCAGCTCGGGGGTCAGGGGCTGACCATGGCACCGCTAGAACCCGCCTGATCTGCAGCCATGGGCCGTCTGGTGATCACCCACAGCACCTACGTCGAGGGTCTGATCCCCGTGCTCAGGCGCCTGGCCTCAGAGCGGGACATCGACACGGTGACTCCGGCCGTGATCAGCCGGGTCAGGGGGCGCGCAACCGGTTTGCAGCTGCGCATTTCAACCCCGATCACAGGGGGGCACAAACTGGTGGCGCGCCGCGGGAGCAGCGCCCAGGAGGTGTTTGTGGTCACACCGCTGGACCGGGACGGCCTGAGCCGTGCGCTCGAGAAGGCCCTCAGGGAGCCTTGATCCCAGGGCAGGTGGCGCCGTTGAAGCGCGAAGCAATGCGCTGGGAACCCTGGGTGTAGACCTTCTGCGCCTGGGCGGGATCATTGCTCGCCTGGGCCTGTTTGAGCTTGGCCTCGAACCGCTGGCAGGCCTCCTGCAGGGAGACCGCCCCCGCGGGGGCAACCCCGATCAGGGGCAGAACCAGCGATCCGCCAATGGCAACCAGAGCAGCGCGTACGAACACAACAACCAGAACGAAAGAAGCAGAACAAAAAAGGGTGAACCGCCGTGCCGTCTTGCCCCAGTGTTCGACCTGGTGGAACCAGAAGGGAGGTCAAGGGCGGGGCGCCGTTTCCGGCTACGAGGCCGGCTTACGTTGCTTCCGCTGCAGACCTCCCATGTCGAAAAGGGAGTCAGATCAGAAAACTGTGAAAGGCAGTCACCAACACGGCAGTCCGCAATCACTCTAGGGGTTTTCAGCGGCGTCAGGCAGGGGCCAGATGCGCCGCACCAGCTCGAGCTTGGCCATGGCCTCCGCAAACCGTTCCTGGGGAGCGGCAGAGTCCAGGCTCAGGGTCAGATGGCCCAGTTTGCGCCCAAGACCGGCCCCCTGCTTGCCGTACCAGTGCAATGCCGCACCGGCGAGCCCAGCCAGGGCCTGGCGCTGGGCTTCGTAGTGGGACTCGCCGGGCAGGAACCCCAGCAGATTGACCATCAGGGCCCCCGGCAGCCGCAGCTCGGCCGGGCCCATGGGCAGCCCGGCAACGATGCGCAGCTGCTGGGCGAACTGACTGGTGTGGCAGGCCTCGATGGTCAGATGCCCCGCGTTGTGGGTGCGGGGAGCAATCTCATTGACCTGCAATCCCGACGGTCCGTAGAAGAGTTCAAGCGACACCATGCCCTCGTAATTGATGGCCGTCAGCAGCGAGGCGGCCAGGTTGCGGGCCATGGCCTGCACGGCATGGGGCACGGGGGCCGGCGCCAGCACCCAGTCGCAGACCTGATGGTGCTGGTGGGTCTGCACCAGCGGATAGCACTGCACCCGACCATCGCGATCGCGACAGGCCAGCTGGGCCAGCTCCAACTCAAAGCTGACCAGCTCCTCAAGGATCCAGTCGTGGGGGTCCACGTCGGCCAGCAGGGACCGGAGGTCGGCCTGATCACGCAGCACCCGGGTGCCTTTGCCGTCGTACCCGCCCATGGCCGCCTTGGCCATCAGCGGAAAGGCAAAGCCATCGGGCAGGGCTGGGACCGATCGCGGCGCAACCCCGGCCGAGGGAGCATCGCCGTCACCGGCCTGCTCTGACGGCGGATCCTCGCTGACGGGATCCACCAGCACCGCCTCAAGCCCGCACCAGCGCGGTGCCGGCAGGTGCAACCGGTTGAGCAGCTGCCGCTGACGGCGTTTGCAGACGAGATGCTCCAGAGCGGCCAGGGCGGGCACAAACCGCACCCCGTCGGCCTCGAGCGCGGCCAGACCCTGCAGATCGAGCCACTCGTTTTCAAAGCTGATCGCCGCACAGCGCCGCGCCAGCTGCCGGGTCGCCGCCAGATCCTCGAGCGGCGCCAGCACCACACTGCTGGCAGCAGCGGCCGCCGGATCAGAGGCGCTCGGGGTCTGCACATGCAGCGCCAGGCCGAGCTCGTCGGCGGCCTGGGCCAGCATCAGGGCCAACTGGCCTCCACCGACGATGCCGATGGCATCTGCAGCCTCTGCAACCACAACCACGGAACCGTTGGGATCCAATCATCCAGCCTGGCAGCCGAACGGGTAGATCAGGTCAAGATCAGGTCAGGCCGCGATCACCGGCAAAGACCAACCTCACCAGGCTCAGCAGCAGCACCGCCAGAAACAGGGCCAGGCCGACGGTGCAGGCATAGCTGATCTCGAGCTCGGCAAAGGCCTGGTCGTAAACGTAATAAACGATGGTGCGGGTGGAATCGGCCGGTCCTCCCTGGGTCATCAGGTAGACCTCCTCGAACACCTTGGTGGCGGCGATCGCCGAAATCACTGCCACCAGGGTCACGTAGGGCCGCAGCAGGGGCAGGGTGATGTCGACATGGCGGCGCCAGCCGTCACTGCCATCCAGGGCGGCAGCCTCGTACAACTCGGGGGCGATCCCCTGCAGACCGGCCAGAAAGATCACCATGTAGTAACCCAGGCCTTTCCACAGCGTCACCACCATCACGGCCGGCAGGGCCAGCTGGGGCGAGCTCAGAAAGGCGATCGGCGAAAAGCGATCCCCCAGCAGGGCGGCCAACCAGCCATTGATCAGTCCGTTCTCGGCGTAGAGCCAGCGAAAGGCGATCGCCGCCACCACGATCGACACCAGCACCGGCGTGTAGAAGGCCCCCCGGAACCAGTGCATGCCGGGCAGCTTGCGGTTGACCAGCACCGCCAGGGCCAGGGATCCCAGCACGATCGGCGGCACGATGCCCACCAGGTAGGCAGCGGTGGTCAATGACACCCGCAGCATCATCGGATCGGCCAGCAGCCGTCTGAAATTGGCCAGACCGATGAACCGCAGCGGTTCGCTGACATCGAGGCCGCTCTGGGTAAAAGCCATCACCAGGGCCATCAAGGCGGGAATCAGCACCGACACCCCGAGCAGCAGCAGGGCCGGGGCCAGAAACCCCCAGGCCGTCGCTGAACGGGGGGCAGAAGCGGACATCAGCAGGCGTCGTCTCGGGTTCATTGTGGGTCGTCTGGCCACCCCCACCCGATCCCCGTGAGCACCGCGTCCAGCAGCACCGGATCCCGCGGGCAGCATGCCGATCCCCTGCAGGTGCTCAGCCAGGTCTGGGGGTACGACGCCTTTCGCGGCCCGCAGGAAGCGATCGTGCGCCACGTGATCGGTGGCGGCTCGGGCCTGGTGCTGATGCCCACCGGCGGCGGCAAATCCCTCTGCTACCAGGTGCCGGCGCTGTGCCGGCCGGGGCTGGCGGTGGTGGTGTCGCCGCTGATCGCCCTGATGCAGGACCAGGTGGCGGCGCTGCAACAACTGGGGGTGGCGGCAGCGGCGCTGCATTCGGCGCTTGAGCCCGACGCGGCCAGTACCATCTGGCGCCAGCTGCAGGCCGGCAGCCTGGATCTGCTGTACGTCTCGCCCGAACGGTTGCTGGGCGGCGATCTGCTCGAGCGGCTGGGGCCGGCGATCAGCCTGTTTGCGATCGATGAGGCCCATTGCGTCTCGCAATGGGGCCATGACTTCAGGCCCGAATACATCCAGCTGGGGATGCTGGCCGAACGCTTCCCGTCGGTTCCACGGCTGGCCCTGACCGCCACCGCCGATCCGCGCACCCGCGACGAGATCATCAGCCGGCTGCAGCTGGAAACCGGTCAGGTGTTCCTGGCCAGCTTTGACCGGCCCAACATCCGTTATCTGCTGCGGGGCAAGCAGGAGCCGCAACGGCAGCTGCTGCAGTTTCTGGCCGAGCATCAGGGCGAAGCCGGCATCGTCTATGCCCGCTCCCGCAGCAGGGTCGATGCCATCGCCAACCAGCTGCGCAGCGCCGGCATTGACGCTGTCAGTTATCACGCCGGCCTGGGCAACGAGCAGCGCAGCGCCGCCCTGCAGCGCTTTCGCAACGAGGCCGCCGTGGTGGTGGTGGCCACGATCGCCTTTGGCATGGGCATCGACAAACCGGACGTGCGCTTCGTCGCCCACGTCGATCTGCCCAAGAGCCTCGAGGCCTACTACCAAGAGACCGGCCGCGCCGGCCGCGATGGCCTGCCGGCGGTGGCCTGGATGCTGCACGGCCCCGGTGACATCCCCCAGCTCAGGCGCTTCATCGACGACTCGGCCGCGCCCGATGAGCAGAAACGCATCGAGCACGGCAAGCTCGAGGCCCTGATCGCCTACAGCGAAGCCGCCGGCTGCCGCCGCCAGGTGCTGCTGCGCCACTTTGGCGAAACGCTGGCGCAACCCTGCGGCAACTGCGACGGCTGCCTGGAACCCAAGACGCTCGTCGACCTGACGGTGCCCGCCCAGAAGCTGCTGTCGGCGGTGGTCCGCAGCGGGCAGCGCTTTGGCGCCGCCCATGTGGTCGATCTGCTGCTGGGGGCCAACAGTGAGCGCATGCGCCAGCTGGGCCACGACCAGCTGAGCGTGCACGGCATCGGCACCGAGCTCGACCGCAGCCAATGGCGCACGCTGGTGCGCCAACTGAGCGGGCTTGGCTACCTGCACCCGGTGCCCGGCGGCAAAGGGGGGTTGCAGCTGGGGCCGCCTGATCTGGTGCGGCCGCTGCTGCGGGGTGAACTGGTGCTCGAGCTGCCGCTGCCGCCGCCCCAGAAAGACAGCCGCCGTCGCAGCAGCTCAACAGCAGCGCGGCTGCTTGGAGCCATGGCTGCTGATCATGGCGCGTTAACGGTCGACGAAAGCCTGCTGACGGCGCTCAAAGAATGGCGCCGTCAGCAGGCCAGCCAGCAGGGGGTCCCTCCGTATGTGGTCTTCCACGACCGGACCCTGGTGGAGCTGGCGGCCCGACGGCCGACCGATCTCGATGGCCTTGGCGGGATCGGTGGCATCGGCGCAGCCAAGCTCGATCGCTACGGCGAAGGGTTGCTGGCGGTGCTGTTGGCAGATGGCGGCTGAAACCCACGGTTGCTAGGAGCAGTCCTGAGCCCGGCTAGAAAGCGATCAGTCCGCTGCACCGCATCGACCCAGTTATCCGCTTCGCTCAGCCCCGAGCTGCGGGTGGGCTTGAAGCTGTGGTCGCCGGCGCTGATCCACTGCACGTCGATGACTGACGACAGGGGGTACCCCTCCACCTCACTGCGCTTGCCAAAGCTGTCGCGCTCGCCCTGCAGGATCAGGGTGGGGGTGCTGAGGGCCTCCAGATGCTGGGTGCGCAATTGCTCGGGCTTGCCCGGTGGATGAAACGGGTAGCCCAGGCACACGCAACCGCACACATCGCCATGGGCGGCCAGCTCGTCGACCAGCAACGAGGCGATGCGCCCGCCCATTGACTTGCCGCCGATCACCAACGGCCCCTGGCCCTGCAGCGCCGCCACCTGCTGGCGAAAGGCATCGAGCAGCTTGGGCAAGCGATCGGGGGCGCGCTGCTTGCCATCCAGACGGCGCTGGGCCATGTACGGGAACTCAAACCGCACCACCCGCCAGCCCCGCTGGGCCAGGCCCAAAGCCATCGCTGCCATGAACGGACTGTCCATGGGCGCGCCGGCGCCATGGGCCAGCAGCACCGTGGCTGGAGCAGAGGCCGGGCCATCGATCAGCGGCGATGTGTCCGCCATCGATCACTTTTCGGTCTTGAGGAACCGGCCCGACAGCTTGACCGCCAGCACCACAGCAGCGATCCCATAGGAAGCAAAGGTGATCGCCTGGCCAGGCGTGCCGGTTGCATAGGCGCCCCGCTCCAGCAGCACGAAGTCAGCCAGGGAGGCCGCAGTGCCCCAGAGCATCACCCACACGCTGACGTACAGCACACCTTTGACGCTGGGGTTCATGGCGGCAGGGGGCAGGCAACCTGGTGGCATGACCCTATCGGCTTAAGTCCGTCCCTCTGTGGAACCACCCCTCGAGCCCAGCACCCCCGAGACCTGCAAGCTCCTGATCGAGCGCCACGGCCTGCAACCCCATCCTGAAGGTGGCTGGTATCGCGAGGTGCACCGCAGCACGCAGCAGGTCTGCCGCGCTGACGGTGCCCAACGCGCCGGCCTGACGGTGATCCTGTTTCTGCTGGAAGCCGGCAGACCCAGCGCCTGGCACCGGGTCCACGGAGCTGATGAGAGCTGGCATTTCATCGGCGGCGCCCCCTTGGAGCTGCTGCTGCGACCCGCTGCCGAGGGCTCCACGCAAACAACCGTGCTTGGGTTTGACTTGACGCGTGCCGAGATGGCACCCATGGCGGTGGTCCCGGCCGGCTGGTGGCAGGCAGCCCGCACCCTGGGGGACTGGAGCCTGGTCAGCTGCTGTGTGGGGCCGGGCTTTGACTTTCAGGATTTCGAGCTGGATCCCGAACGGCAACGGCACAGCTGATCCAGATCGGGCCGGCCGGTGACGCGCAGCCTCCAGCGGGCCCAGAGCTGGTAAGCCCCATTGACCAGAGGGCGCAGCCATGGCCAGTCGGTGGGGGCATACAGCCAGCCCAGGCCGACGAGCCGATACGCCTCCCGAAACACGGCCACATCGCGCAGCACCGTGCCGTCAGACTGCAGTCCATGGATGCGGCCCATGGCCTCGCGGTAGCTGATCCCGCCATGGGCCGCCGGCTCGTAGTCGGACGCATCGATGTCGACAAAGCGCAGACGCAGCGCCCCGGGATGCAGGCGTGCGTCCCGCTGCCGCAGGAAGGTGACCTCCCGCAGGCACAGCGGACATCCGCCGTCAAACAGCAGCGTCAATGCGGTGGATGAAGCGTCAACCATGGTTCAACGCTACGGAATCGGGCCACCTCTGGGTGCCTGACCCGTCTGGGTGCCTGCCCATGGAGGCAACCGAGCTTCCTAGCGTTGATGAGCGTGCTCCCCACCGTTGATGCGCCCCATAGCCGTCACAGCCGTTCTGGTCGGGGCCGGGCTGCTCGCGGGTTGCGGCAAGCCCGACACCCGCGCCCTGCAGATCCTGGCCTGCCAGCAGGTCGCCAGTTCCATCGATGGGCAGTCGGTGAGCCAGCTGGATCTGCTGCGCAAAGCACTGGGTGTGGCACCTGGCGTTGACCCGATCGGGACCTGCCGCACCCTGGGGGTGACCATGGACGGACAAGCATCCAAGGAACAGCAGGAACAACTGGAACAACAGGAACAACCATGATCACGTTGCTGCAGCAGGGGCTGCTGCTGATTCACCTGGCCCTGTTTCAGTTGGTGGGGCCCGTGCCGGCCGAGCTGGGTGTCCACAACGGCTCCCTGGCCCCCTGCCCGTCGCCAGCCCACTGCGCCCGCGTCAACTGGAGCGTCGCCGATCCTGCCGGTGCTCTTCAAACGCTGGTAACTGCCGTTGCCGCAACCCCCCGGACCACGGTGTTCGCACGGGATGATCGCTACCTGCACGCCACCGCCAGCAGCAGCCTGTTCGGCTTTGTCGACGATCTGGAGTTGTACGCCGACCCTGACCATGGGATGGTGCAGGCCCGCTCGGTGTCCCGCCTGGGCGACTCCGATCTGGGGGTCAACGCCCGGCGGCTCTCGGCATTGCAGGACGCTCTCAGGGGTTGAGGTCCTGCTCGCGCCACTGCTGATCAGCGCGCCAGCGGCGGCGGCCATGGGGCGTGCCGGCCAGCTCCAGCAGCTCGACCTGGCCGATGGCGATGCGCAACAGCACAAAGTGCTTGGGCATCGGCACCTCGTCGGGCAGCTCGGCCGGAAAGGCCCCGTCCCGATCCAAGGGGGCCCCAGGCGGGGGCCAGCCCCAGAGGGCGCGCCCGCCCGGGGTGAGCCGCCCCCAGTGGTGCGTGCGCTCGCGCTGTTGCTGGTCGGGCAACAGGGGAAGCAACAACCCCCGCAGGCGGTATTGGCTGCGAGCCCGGGGCAGCAGCCAGCACAGCTCCACGGCTGCTTGATGGGCCAGTTCACCGGCCTTGGCGCTGCGGCCGTCGGTCAATAGATCGAGAGCAGCCGGTCCCGCCCAGCCGCGAAACACCAACGTGCGCACCCGCGGCGTGCCATC
>JAIXOF010000149.1 GCA_027486935.1 Cyanobium sp. C1_MAG_00004
AAGGTGATGCAGCGGCGGTGGAGAAGCAGCTCGGTGCGCGGGTAGCGTCGTTGAGCACGGCCGTCGCGGACCTGCGAGAACGGCTTCGGCAGGGCGGGCTTGAGGTGAGCCACAATCAAGTCAACGCACATATTAGGTGGTGCGCAATGCAGGGGCGGGCTGAAGGATGTGCTTTGCTTCCTTCTTGTGCGCGCAGCAGGAGTTGGGAGCGGACAGCGAGGCGCCGCTTCTCGCAGGGAAGCTCCTCCGACTCGAGCGCCGCCTCGCGGAGGACAAGGCGCTCAGGGAGCAAGCTCGTGAGACGTTCGCGAAGCTGTGGAGCAGCCATGCGAGTGGGGAGTTGGAGGAGGAGACGAAGAGGCTGGCAGAGCGGCTTGCAAAGAAGGCGCAAGAAGCGGCGGACCGGCGCGGGGCGAGGCGGAGAGCCACCGCGCGTAGGACACGAAGGCAGCCGCCACGACGCACGGAGGCCGAAGCGGATGTTGGCGCAGAGGGCCAACAACAGCCGGAGCCAGGTGGCGGCGGCGGGGAAGACGAGATGGACGCGGAAGAAGGGCATGGGGGGGCGCCGGCGGCGGACAATGATGGGGAACAGCCCGAGGTGGGTGAGGAGGAGGAGGCAGACCTCTCTGGTGCCGCCGCTGCAGCATTCGCGTCCGTCCAACTCGAGCTAGACGACGAAGAGGAGGTAGGTGTGGGGGGCGGTGTCGCATTTGTTATAGACGAGGAGGCGGACGAATGATCTCGTCGCGTGGCGGGTGCGGTCCGCTGCGCGGCTGCTGTTGAGCTCGGGCGTCCCCCGTCGCGCCCCGGCCGCCCCTCCCCTCCACCGCCGCTTCGAAACCGAGTTCGGGAGGCTACAACTGAGCCCCGAGAAGCCGCCTTTCTGCTGCAGCGCCGCGGGCAGCAACAGCGGCATCCACGACCCCCTCCGCCGCGTTGCCGCTCAAGCTTGACACCACGAAGCTATCTCCCCCGTCGCGCCCCGCCCCTCCCCCCCCCCGCCGCTTCGAAACCGCGTCCGGGAGGCTACAACTGAGCCCCGAGAAGCCGCCCTTCTGGGCGCAGCAACGACGGCACCCACCACCCGCCCGCCATTTCGATGGGCACGTGCCGTCGGTGGCGGCGTACTACCCTCTACCTCCTCTTGCATCAGCTCAATGCACCCGCCGCGCTTGCCGCCCGCCCGCGCCGCCGCAGCAATCGCCTCCCCCCTCCCTCTTGCCGAGACCCGTGGCTCTCCATCCTCTATATTTGAAGACGTCGCTGACAGGAACTCTGTCGTTGCGATAGCGCCCCCCCACTCGCGGCCCCTTCCCCTTCATCCGCACCCTGCAACGGATTTCGCGACAATCTTCAGCCGGGCTCGCGCCGCAAACGTATCCGTCGCGAGGAGGTTATGATATGCGCACCATTCCTTCGGTGGCGACCAGCACGAGAGATCCCGTCTCGTTGTTGTAGTCGAAGCAGTGGGACCTCAGGGCATAGTTGCTTGCCACCACGAAGCGCTTGATCTGCGCGCGCCGCAAGAAGACAAAAGCGACGCTCGAGTAGGAAACAAGAACTCTCGCTGGCCAAGAAGAAAAGAGACTCGCGGCAGGGTTTGGAGTTGCCGGACCTCAGATGCGGTGACGCTCCCACCGATATTCATGCGCCTGCACAGGCCAGCCAGAACTGACACAGTGCATTCGAATGGCGAGCCTTGGCCGGCGGAACTGAAAAATCTGCGCTTGTTGTTCTCGAGCGTTTTCCTAAGGAGGATGAGGTTCATCTGCGTGGGCCGGCGGTGTGACAAGGCCGTGCGGCCCTTTTTGTCATTTTCTTGCACGAAAAAGCTGCAACGTGACGAAGGCACCCCGCGTGTACGCACCTCCGAGATCATTGTGCCTCGTCCTGCAAAGTGAGCCCGACAATGAAGGAGGGGGGCGGCGACAACTTGAGGCGGTCGTCGGGCGGCGTCCCGTTGCTGCGGCACAACTCATCATTTTAGTCGCGTGACGTCGCGCACCATCGAGCTCAGCGTCGACATCACGCGACCACGATTCATCGTCGACGGACGCCTCCGGAGGGTTGGGCCCTTCTGCACACGAGAGGGGAGCAGCCGGGCGCCGGGTTCGCAACAGCAACATCCACAACACGAAGCACGAGATTTGATTGGGTGCGATGCATCTCGCGGCACCTGTGCATTCCATAGCGCCCACCACGTTCAGCTCGTTTTCGTACGCCGTCACCTCGAGCGCCCACCTCTCCCCGCGTTCTGCGGCGGCTAGCAACGCCGCTTCCTCCTCCTTGCCCTCTCGCTTTTCCCACTCGTCAAAGAGATAAAAAGAGCAAGACCCGCCTGGCTTCCAGCGCGGGCAGCCGTAAAACCACATGTTGAAAATAGGGCTACTTTCCTTCTTGCAGTGCCGCAGGTTCAGCTTCAGCCAGGGGTGGACCTTGTGGCACGTCGGCGGGAAACACCGTGGGACTGGGCGAGGAGCGTGCGCGGCGCCCCCACCCCTGGCGCTGCCTGAGGGACGCGGCAAATGGGACGCTCAACGCCGTCAGATATCTCACAGAAGAGTAGGTGAGCAAGGACGAGGAAATCCGAAATCACGCACCCCCCGTCCGTTGCGCCGTGCGCTCGGCGTCGTCCGTGTCGGCGCCTCCGGCTCTCGCCCGCTTGCGAGTGGCAGAAGCGGCCCCCGATCTTGAGGCTGCTGTCGGTTCTTTCACTTGAGCATGGGGCGGGGCAGGCAAAGGGGCGAAACCCTTGGTTGAGGGACGATCGTCTGGCAAAGTGCGGGGCGACAAAAATCGTGTCATGTAAATGTCCGCACGTCTCCAAAAGATGTTGGTGTCCTTCTGCAGCTCGGAGATGACGCGGCAGCGGGCAGATCATCGCCTCTCACTCTCGTCGCCCTCTTGCACACCCCGTC
>JAIXOF010000159.1 GCA_027486935.1 Cyanobium sp. C1_MAG_00004
AGCCGCGCTGCAGCTCCTGCACGACACGAGCTCCGCTGCCGCCGACGCGCTGGCGGCGACCGGCACACGCGCGTGGGCGTTCGCGCGCGAGCTGGACGCCGTCACGCCGACGCTGTACGTGAGCTCCTCTATCGTGACCGTGCTCGAGACGCTCGCGGCCAACTCGCTCGCGCCGACGACGGCGACTGGCGGGGCAGCTGCCTGCCGGCTCGCGCACGGCACGAGCACGGGCGCACCGGCGAACGCCTCGTCGCTGGCCAGCACGGGCGCGCGCATCGCCGCGCTTGAGCTGGACACGACGGCGCTGACGCGGCAGATCGGTGCCCCACGCACAAGCCCCATCACACCGAGCGACACGCCCGCTACCAACGAGCTTCCCGCCAACCCGGACCAGTACGCGTACTGCGTGTGGGCTTCGACCGGCGACCAGAGCGAGTACTTCGTCTGCGGCCTCTCGGACCGGCACTACAACACCGCAGCCTTCAACTACTACCATGACAGCCGCCTTTGGCGGCCGGGCAGCCACGCGATACACCACGTGCAGGCTGGACCACTGCAACTCATCGCCTCGGTCGTACTCGCACTCCTCATTCCTCTTTGCGGCTTTGGCGAGCGCGCCCGACGGTGGCGTCCGACGTCCAGCGCCTGGGCACACGCTCCCGCGGCAGACGGCCTACCACGTGGTGGGCACCCGTACGCTGTGAAGCGCGACGCCGACGGCGCAACGGCTACCGACCGCCGAATCGACCGCATCCTCTCGGCTACCGCGGGCGGCGACGAGCCGCTAGTCATCACCCTCACCAGATGGATCCCGGAAGCTGCCTCCACGGCCATTGTGCTGACGCTGGCCGCCGCAGTTACAGCTCTCGTCGGAGTCGGCGTCGGGAATACGTCTGCCATCGCCTGGACGCACGTGGGACGAGCATCCGGAATCGCGACCCGCGCGGCAGCACGGCTAACCGAGCTTGCAGCCGCGGCAGGCGCCTGGGCGCACAACGCGAACGCGACAGCTGGCGTCACAGCGATCGTGGCGCGACTCGCCGTCGCTGTCGCGGCAGCCTGCGCCCCCGCGGCACGGGCGGCGCACGCAACCGGACAGATCGCCGCGAGCATCACCGACGCCTACATACTCGCTGCAGCGATGGCGCTCCCGCTCGCAGTATCGAGCCTATGCCCTCAACAACCACACACGACCTCCTCTCCGACCTACTCACCGAAGCGACGCACGCACCAACGGAACAACACCACACGGCGGCGCAGCGCACCAGGACCAAGGTGGCCAGCGCCGCCGGACGCGTACAACTGCGTTACACGCGCCGCGATGGCCGCACTGATGGCCGGGGAAGCCGCCTACCGCCACATCACACTCCTCCTCCTCTACACGACGTGGTATCTCACCCGCGAGACCAAGTACGTAGTTCGCACGCCGCCTCCGTGGCAGCCATCACGACGGTCCATCCGGCGAGCCAAGAAAGGCAGCACTACCAGCGCCACGCCCGACCGCCACACGCCGACGGCGGTGAGCAACGGGGCCGTAGCGGCCGTTGCCTGCGCGGGCCGGATCACCGCGCGACTCGCCCGAGACACCGCTACGCGAGCAGCGGCGATCGTCGCCGCCATCCCGCTCTACGTGCTGCACGCGGTCCCCCGCGGAGGCAACTGCGTCCCCACAACCCTCGCGCTGGGTGCCACCAACGCTTGGCGAGCACCGGTCAGCCGCACGACCATCCTCCTCGCCACCATTGTGGCCGCCGTCCTCAACGCGGACTGGGCGGCACTGCGAGCGGCATGGAGCCTCGCGGCACGGTCAACCCACGACGCACGGACGCTCCGCTCCGCCGCAGCCGCGATCGGGGTGAACGTCGTCGTCGCAGCGGCCGACTCGCGCACAGCGGACACCATGCTCAACGGAGCACCCGCAGTCGCGTTCTTCGTCCCACCGGGGCGCCCGGCCGCGGCACGACGGGTCGATGTCGTCCTCTCCGCGCCGGCACTTGGCAGCAGCCACGAGTACGGGCACGTCCACACTACGACCACGCCGTTGACGAGGCACCTCACCTCTGCGTACTACAACTCCCAACACGTCAACCTCGACTGGTGCGCGGGCCACGGCACGCAGGACCCAGAAGCAACGTCAACCATCTCGTCTGGGGCCGTCTCACTCGGGGGGCGGTCGTTGCGCAGCGGGCGTCACACGGAACCGACGCCGGACGTCCTCCGGTGCCCGGTGCCGGACTGCGGAGCGCGCTTCACCGACTCCGGCAAAGTCCGCCAACACCTCAACAACTTCCACATGGACGAGCCGCTCGACATCGTCACCCTCCAGAGCACGTACCTTTCCGCCGTCTGCGATACCTGCCACAAGGCCGTCGCCATCCGCCGGCACCACACGGAACACAGGCCGCAAGGCGCACGCACGGACTGGCACCCGCCAGGAATGCAGCGCTCACCGGGCGGAGGCGCGCAGAGCACGTGCTCCGAGTGGATCACCCTCAACCGACACACGTGTGTCCCTCTCGGCACTGACCGCAGAATCGACCTGGGCAACAAAGGCGAGTTCCACTTCCACGACGAAGGGCAGTACCTCGAGAACGTACCGCACCCGCTAACCGGACCCACACGCCTCGGAAACAAGTGCCTCTACCTTGCGTGCGCGCGTGCGGACGACCGCGGCATGCACCCGCTAGACCTCTGGACGCGCATGTGGCACATCATCACGGGCGACACGACAACCATGAACGCCGAGACACGAGCAGCAGCGCGAGCTGTACGCCAGGACATCGCGGCCGCACGGGCAGACGCCGACAACGTCACGGCGTTCGCCGTGGCACACCAGTTCACCAATGCGGACGCAGGGCCACACGAGCTCGCCGCAGCCGCCGCGGCGCTTCGGCGAATCATCATCGTTCACAGGGAGGCCGGCGCATGCCAGATCTACGACGCGAGCCTGCCGGCGAGCGAGCGCAGCCAACCCCCCCTCCGCATCTGGCACACCGGCTCACACTTCATCGCGTTACTGCCACGAGCCGCAGGCAGCGAGCCGCCACTCCAACCAACTACCCGGACACACCTACCCCGACCGCCGCAGCTTCCGCATCCGCAACAACAACAACAGCAACAGCAACAGCAACAGCAACAGCAGCCGCAGCAGCAACAGCAGCAGCAGACGACAACGCGGCAGCAGCAGCAGCAGCAGCAGCAGCAGCAACAGCAGCAACAGCAGCAGCAGCAGCAGCAGCAGCAGCAGCAGCAGCAGCAGCAGCAGCAGCAGCAGCACGCGCAGGCACCGGCGCTGCACACTCAGACGCGGACACCGCTGACGCGACGCGCGACAGCGGACACCACGCTGCGAGTCACCGCTGGCGTAGGACCTCGCAACAGACTACACCGTGCGGCCACAGCTCCGACGGCGACGCCACGCACAGCCCCTACGACCACGACGACTACAACGCGCACGCAACCGGCAGCAGCACAGCCACGACCCCCGCTCGCGCCGCTACGGCCGCACGCGACGACGGCAGCGCGGCCTGACCCGACCGACGACGGCGACGACGACTTCGACCCGATAGCCCCAACTACGACGCTCCGCCAGTGGCTCCGCCTCGCAGGCCGCATGTTCCAGCGGTACGCGACGCTAGCGGCCCGAGGAGATACGAACGCCTGCCTGGACCTCGCAGGGCACATCCTCAGGGCGTCGCGCGACGCGCGCGTCGCTCGCGGACGACAGCGCGGTCGAGCGCGGCGCATCAACGACGACGACCTGGACCCCGTACCGGACGGCGACACACACGAGCCCACCGAGTACGACCTCGCCAACAAGCACGTCAATGACGCCATCACCGAGCTGCACGCAGGACACGCCGGCCGCGCCAACCGCAAGCTGCAGAGCAACGGGCTCCTGCCGCTCAACGCAGACACCGAGGCGAAGCTCAGGACCAAGTACCCGCAGCGCGCTGAGGATGCGCCTGCGCTACAGGTACCCGACACGGACGCCAGCGCTGTCCCACCCGTCTCCGTGGAGGCATTCATCGCGTTCCTGGACTCGAAGTCGCGGCTCACCGGAGCTGGGCGCGACGGCTGGTCCTACGACGACCTGCAGCTGCTACTCCGCGTCGCACGCACGCAGCCCAAGCACGGCCTCAGCGCTGACCGCATCACACGTGGAATCGTCGCCCTCATCAACGACATCGCCAGAGGCACGCTCAACACGCCCGAGCTCCGTCCTCTGCTCACGGGGACACGCGGCATCGCGCTGCGCAAGTCCGCAGGCGGCAGCGACCCACGGCCCATCGGCATCGGCCAGCTCTTCACGTCTACTGCCACGACGCTCGTGATCCGCTCCGAGGAGATGCGCAAGATAGCGCCAGACCTCGTCGGGCCCACCGACCTGGGCAACGCAGTGCGGTCGGGCGTCGAGGCGGTCCCACACGCAGTACGCGCTTACCTCCTGCTTCATCCCTCGCACGCGGTCGTCAAGACGGACATCGCGAACGCGTTCAACGCGATCGACAGGCAGGCCGTCCTCAACCTCGTCGAACGGGCACCGGCGCTCGGACCGCTCATCGTCATGCTCTACGCGCAGCCCACGGAGGTCCAGTACAAGGACCACCAGGGGCAGCACGGCTTCACGATCACGGCGACCAGGGGCGTCACACAGGGCGGCCCCGAAGGACCACTCCTATGGTCAGCTGGCGCGAAGCCAGCCATCGACGCGACACTCGAACAGCACCCTGCCGTCACCATCACGGGCATCGCCGACGATCGCTACCTCCTCGGTACAGTGGCGGACGTCCTTGCAGCGCTGGCTACGTACAGGAACGAGCTCGCCAAGCTGGGCCTATCGCTCCAGACTGCCAAGACCCAGCTCTACGTGCCAGAACCTACGGCAACGACGCCGGCCGAGGCAGCCACGGCAGGCGTCGCACTCGTCGACGGCGTCATGATCGCAGGCGCACCGGTCGGAAGCGCGCAGTACGTACAGCAGCAGCTCACGGCTATGTTCGACACGACCACCGGGCACGCGAACAAGGTCCTCAACGTCGCACAGCAGGCAGCGAACCGGCCGCAGAACATCTACCGCCTCGTACGCTGGTGCCTTGCCCCAGCGGCCGTCGCATACATGCTGCGCACCAACGCGCCGCATGTTCTCAACGCCCACGCACGCCGGTACGACGAAGCCATCTATCGCATCGCGTGCGAGTTCCTCTGCATCGACGACGGACACCCAGCTGCACGCCACGACACCGTCGAGGGCGACTTAGCGCGCGCACGCACGCGACTCGACGCCAAGCTGGGCGGCCTCGGACTCCTCTCTGCGGTCGACACGTCACACGAGTTCCACATCGGCAGCCTCCTCGCATGCGCGCAACTCGTCACGCGCGTCCTGGGAGGCGACCGATTCGACGCAGAGACAGAAGGATCGCGAGTCCTCCCCGAACTTCACAGCGCGCTAACGACACGCTTCTCCCACAGCATGTACAAGCTCAACGGCCTGACAGTCGCGGGTGCTTGCGACAAGCAGCACAATGGCTACACGCGGGCACTGCGACAGTGCGGCTCCAGTGCGCGGCAGCGGAGCGTGCTCGGCCGCATCGCCGACCGGGCCCAACGCGCGTGGCTGCTCAGCTGTGGCAACGAAGGCGCGGCCTTCCTCCTCGCCTACCCGAGCTACGGTGAACACATGCTCACCCCCGAGCAGTTCGTCGCGATGTGCAGAACGCGGGTGGGCCTGCCGGCAACAGCGACCATCCCGACAAGCGGCCGATGCCGGAACTGCAACGCGGCCGTCGACCTTGCAGGAGCGGGTGGCCTGCACCACCTCACCTGCCACCAAAGCGGCCGGGGCGGCGCGACCGGGCGGAGGACGACGCGACACTACGACGTCAACAACGCGCTCATCCGGGCGTTCAAGCGCCACCTTGGAACCGAGAACGTCTCGAGCGAGCCGCACCTCAACGCGCGCTGGAACCAGAAGCCCACCTACGTCCCTCCCCCCAACCGCGACGTGTCCGAGCCCCGAGGCGACATCGCGATCCGACTCTCCAACGGCAGTACGGTGATCCTCGACCTGGTTGTTACACACCCCAACCCTACCAGGGCGAACCACCGGAAGGCCGCTGACGAGGCCGGCATCGCGTGCGACACAGCTTACAGACTCAAACAGGAGAAGTATCACGACCGCTTCCACATCCCGCAGCACCCCCGCTGCAAGAGCGAGTTCGTCCCCATCGCTGTCGAGACCGGTGGACGCCTGCACCCGAGCTCACGCGCAGTCGTCGAGACGATCCTGCGCGACCGGTATGGATTGTTCACAGAAACCAAGAAGACCCGTGACGAGATCCGCGAGTATCAGACGGCACTGCGAGCCGTACTAGAAACCATGGCGATCGCCCTCGCCAAGACTGTCGCCGGGACGCTGCTGAGCACACGCGCACAGCACACCGTCCAGGCCACGGGTGAGCCCGCTGACACCCACTGGGCAGATGACGACGACCACGACGAAGACGACGCCACGACCGTAGCTGACGGTGTTACCGAGACCGGCACGCAGCTGACACAGCAGCAGGCAGACGCGCAGCAGACCCAGACGCAGGAAGTCGGCGGCGACTGGACTGCCCGCGAACTGCTGCTGGGCGCGGTCGCAACGCCGACGGACACGGCTGACACAGCAGCGGCGGCGGGCGGAGGCGACGCCGAGGGCGCCGCCATCGCGCAGGGGGAGACGGCCTAGCCGTCTCAACCTGCGCAGCCTACTGGGAGTAGCGAGCGACTGAGCAGCAGTGAGGGCGAGTAGACGAGAACGCGGTGCGCGGCCGCAGAGCTGAGGAGGCAACACGACGGCAGTGGATGCCAAGTGATGCTTGCATGCACGCGCGTTTTTTTTTTTTTTTTTTTTTGAAACCCT
>JAIXOF010000072.1 GCA_027486935.1 Cyanobium sp. C1_MAG_00004
GCGAGCGCTCAAGGTTGAATGACCTTTGTATATTCAGAGCGCGGTTGTACAGTTCGACCAAGCGCCACAGCTCCGGGTGTTCGAGCTCGACCCAGCATACTTTGCGCTTCTCGGCGCAGTAGATCTTGCGCGCCCGCGCGATCATGGACGCGCAGGGGTGGCGTACGTACGGAAGAATGAGCTCTTTCACGTCCAGGGGCAGACGCCCCCAGAACTCGCTCAGGTGCTCCACAGTCGTCATCTCGCCTTTTCTTAGGGGGCACCGGCAGAAAGTGAGCCGTTTGAACGAGCTAACAGGCGAAGGCGCGCGTGCAGCCGCTCCTCGCGCTGTGCGAGCTCCTGGTGGGCTGCTTCGTACCCATCGCGCAACTCCAGAAGGGCGGTGGTATGCACAATCTGCTCACGCAGTTGGTGTACGTTGGGATGTGCGGTCATCTGGGCAAGCTGCCACTCAAGGGTATGGAAGTGCTGCAGCATCTCCTGCGTATCGCGCAATTCTACCCGGACCTGATCAAGCCGTCTGAGATGCGGCGCGGCCTCGCGCTGCGCGTCGAATTCTTTGATGAGCTTTGCGACGGGGTGGCAGATGTAGGATCTGATATGCGCCTTCACCGATTCGGGCAGTTCGGTCCACGGAGCGATCATTTCTTGACGGGGCCCGCAAGGCGCCCCCCAGTTGAACGCGTTCAGGAGCCACAGGAGTTGGCGGAGAGCCTCAAGAAAGGGTCCAAAATGTCGAGGCCGCGCTTCACAACCCTCCACCCGGAGGGGTCCTATAACATGTCTAAGGACATCGTGGAGCGCCTCCTCCTGGACAACATGGCCGATGAGGTCTTCATCCTCCAGACCCTCAAGGACAAGGTCGACGCGGAGACGCGCGAGGAGATCCGTCGCGCCCTCGACAACATAGCCGCGCGGTCGCGCCATATCGGCCAGCAGCTCATCGAGGTGGTGCGTTCAGACGGTCGAGAAAGTGCCGGGCGCTAAAGGAAAATCACATCCACACATTACAGAGATGGCGGGGTCAAAGGTGCCGAAGGCGATGCAGACGCGCCTGAAGGCGCTCTTCGAGGCGGGCGAGAAGCCTCGGTATGACGGCAACGCGATGTACGTGGGGGATATCAAGCTGAAGCGCGGCGTTCGGTTCACAGCCACGGGTGAGTTTTGGCTGGGCTTGGGCGGCGAGGTTCCGGCGCGATTTCAGGGGGAGATTCGCGATAGCAAGAATCTCCAAAGCAAGTTTGTCTCCGTCGACGGGAAGAACCGCTACATTGCCAGGAAGGAGGGTGGCGAATACAAGCTGACCACCTTCGGCAAGAAGCACTTCCACCACCTCAACGAGTACGAAATCACGATCCCAGTAACAGGGCACGAGGGCGAGCGTAGTTGGCAGACAACCCTTCGGATCACCGATCGAGAGATAGAACCGGTTTTCAATACGCAGGCGGGAGACCTGCGGGCCGCCTTCATTCGTACCCAGACGCACGCAATTCGAGACGTGAGCGAGCAGAAGCAAGTGGTCCTCACAGCCTTCAAGGCGTTCCTGGAGAAGAATTTCCCCGAGGAGTGGAAGCACGGCGGCACAGTGACGCTCGGGGTAGGATCCCCTGAGTACTACACCGCAGACATGGCGCGGCTCAAGGACCTAGAAGGCGTAGACTTTGACTGGAGGGTCACCACCAGGTTCGGAGATCGCGCGACTACACAGACGATTTTGAACCGCGCACTCCGGGGTGTTCCTCACATCCCCATCGACATGGTGCAGCAAATGCACCTTTTGGAGGAGGCCCGGCTGGACTTGAACAATTCGTGCGTGCCGGTGCAGATAAGGCTTTGCGTCGAGCGGCAGTCCGGCAAGCAGTGGGACCTCGAGGAAATAACGGATTTCTTCGAGCAAATCTGGGAGAACATTCATGGGCCTCGACCGGGGCGAGCGCCCACGGAGCTCCCGCAACCCACAGCCGCCGAGGAGCCACTGAGAGGGTTTTGCGAGGACTTCGACGATATCATCCCAGTGGGTCAGTGGATGGATATCGAGTCTGTGATGCGCAAGCGACCCGACCACATCCGCGATCAGGCACCGAAATTCAAAGCCGCCCTGAAGAAGGTGTATGGCGGCACATTCGCGAACAGTTTTCCCAAGTTCCTCACGGCCTTCTTCGAGGTGCGGGGTGACAAGGTCCGCCAGCGGCTCCCGCCCACTGAGGTGGTTGAAGCATACGACGCCGACCCGGATCTCCCGGGCGGGTTCTCGGCGGCCTGTATCATTCGCTTCTGCGAGCTTTCGCGCTACCCCTGCATCGTCGTCCACAACAACACGAAAATCTACGAATACACCCCCGGTGACTACAGTGAATGGACTACGTGGAAGAGGACGGAAACCCCGAGGATTATGTTCAACGTCTTCGACTCGCACGTATTCGTCTACAAACGCGATGCGGCGAACTCGCTCGCGCACATGCCCACGGGGGAGCCATCGTACCCGAAGCCCATCATGCTGATGAGGCATCCCACGCAGACCTTCAAGCAGACCACCTTCGAAGAGATGCTGCCTTACAACATTACGACCTTGCTCAGCGCAATCGAGGAACAGCGCGCCTGCGTGATGTATGTGCTAGAGAACTTGGGCCGCGTCGAAACAGATCTGAGGACGCTGGGCGTAGCGGCGACACCGCACATGCGCGACTCGAGGAACGTCGACGCATACACAGTGAAGCTCCCGCACGCCCGGGCGAGCATTCGGATACGATTGCTCCCCGAGAGCGCGGTGAAGCTCAACGACATCGCGAAGGAGTTTGAGAGGCACACCAAGTTGGCGCTGCCCTACCACGGCGACACCCTGCCGTCCCTCATGCGGCGCCTGGTGGATGAGCACCTCTACTACAGGCGGCGCAAGGTTCCACAAGAAGTCATCGCCCGCCTCAGGGCTCGCGCGAAGGATTTATGCGAGCATTGCGGCGATGCCGTGGACGAGTACGAGATTCACCACACGAAGGAGGTCTGCTTCGGCGGCGAGAACTCGATCGAGAACCTACAGCTTCTCTGCCGGCCCTGCCACATGAGCGTGACCGAATCCCGATACATCGAGAGGAAGCCGCGCCTCCAATCGTGCTTCACACCCGAGATGGCGGAGCTGTTCTACAACACGCCCAAGCCACAGCAGCTGTGCTGGGGCATCGGGCCCGGCGAGCTCACACATATCCTCTCTCTCGACATCAACGGTTGTCGCCGAAACGCTCTACACACGGACGACGCGCCAGCCCTTGCCTTCACAGACGAGTTGGTCGCCTACGACAAATGCGTCGAGAACTACCACTTCTTCTGGGTTGATAACGGGGTCGAGTTGACAGACGAGCCCTGCGCGTGCGACCGCGACTGCGCACAGTGTCGCGGGACAGGGCTGAACGCCGCGCGGATGCAGGTTGCCCCCTACGATGGTGCGCATTTGTACCCTCGCGTTGCCGTCAAGTACCTCCTCGAGCGTGGTATCATCACGCACGATGACATCAAGTGGGCCGTAAAGGGGTCGCTGAGCGTGCCACAGCGGGAGCTGCGCAACACCTTGAAGGTCGCGGAAGATGTCGTAAACAAGGTCGACGAATCCATGCTGAAGACGGCCATACTGTCACTCATCGGCCTCTGGGGTAAACCTTACGGCACTCGCTGGAAGGTGGCCAAGACCACCCACATATCGGATGTGGGCAACGTAACAGTGGTGGGCACGCAAAATGGGGAAATTGTACTCAAGACTCACACGGTGATGATCAGCAACCACTCCTACATGCCCGTGGCCATGCACGTGCTCTGGCAGGAGGCGGTTTGGATGCACCAGATCAGCACCGTGGTTCACCGTCACGACTTAGGATTGCGGGGCTCGGTTGTAGATAACGTCTTCCTCGAGCGCTTCCCGCTGTGCCTCAAGTGTCAGGTGGACAAGGAGGGCAGAGCGTTTCGAAGCGACGAGCACCACGAATGCGCCAACTGCCAGCTGAGAGCCATCCTCCCACTGGCCACAGTTCCCCGCAAGAAGGGGCAGCTGACGCATCCCAACGCGCTCTTCAAAGTCGAGCCCGAGGTCTTGGAGAAGATACCCCGCTGCCCACAGAAGGTCGAGGACCACAGCCGCGAGTGCCCAGAGGACATTGAGTGGCTAGTCATCTGCGAGGAAGACACGGAAGCTTTCCAGCAGCATATCGAGGTTACAGACGACAGCCTCGAAAACTGCGCGGAGCTCATCGTGCACAACGGTGCGGGATTCGTCGACGCTCCTCCGGGCTGTGGCAAAACGCGAGGCCTGATCCCCAAGATCGAGGCGCGCTGGAGAGCCAGAGAGCCCGATGCGACCTTCCACAAGCTGGCCCCGACGCACGTCGCAAGCTCGCAAATGGGTGGGTCGACCATCCAGGGCGGCCTCTACCACGGATACAACGAGAAATCCGTGCTCATCATCGACGAGGTAAGCATGATCGCGGAGACGCTGCTCGAGCGACTCACCCGCTGGGCACTTCTAGGAGCGCGCTTCGTATTCCTCGGCGACTTCAGCCAGCTCCTGCCGGTGGGGCAGAAGGTGGAGACGCGGTGGAAGGTGGAACACACGAGAGTCTTCCACCAGTTGTGCAACGGGCTGCACATCCGCCTGACCAAGAACCGCCGCGCAGCTGGTGACCCTGAGCACTTCGCGAGGATTCTCGAGCTCCGCTCAAGGGTCGACGGCGACAAGAAGCTGGCGGCGGAGCTCTTGAAGCACTACCCATACAACGGCGAGCGCATCGACTACTACCTCTGCATGGGGCACCACACCCGGATGCGCATAAACCGCCGTGAGAACCTCGCCGAGATGCAAACGAAAGAGCACAAGCTGTTCGTGCCGGCATTCGACGAGATCAAGGGGTGCTCCTCGCAGCCACAGGACATGTGGATTTGGCCCGGGCTCCACCTCATCGGAGCCGGCAAGTCGCGCAAGGTCCTGAATGGCGTCCTCTACATAGTCGAGCGGTGCACCCAGGAGGCAATCGACATCCGTCCGCATGAGGACTTCAAGGCGAAGCCCGTGCAGGTATCTCTTCGCGAAGCTTCCGACCATCTGCGCCTATGCTACGCAGCAGTCTACTACAGCTGCCAGGGGCGCACGCTGCGGGATCAGCATGTCATGCTCCTGGACACCGATCACAGATTCTTCACGCTGCGCCATCTATACGTGGGCGCGAGTCGAGTGACGCACTCGAAGTATCTGCACGCGGCGGTGGTATACGACCTGCCAGCGGTGCCACTCGACGATGTCGAGTACGAGGATGTCGAGGACTGGATGTTGGAGGAAGACATAGAGTAAAATGATTATCTCCATCTTACCCTCCGACAAGAAGGGGAAGAAGTGGATGGCGAAAGTCGACGAGACGGGTCAGACCATATACTTCGGTCAAGCAGGCGCGGAGGACTTTACGACGCACAAAGACGAGCTGAAGCGCAAGAGATGGATAGCGCGTCACAAGGTCGAACCGTGGAAGCCTGAGGTGAACCTGACGCCGGCGTGGCTCTCGCGCTATCTACTTTGGGAGAAGGATGACATGAACAAGGCACTGGCTGCGGCATCTGTGATGTATCCAGACATCCGTTTTCGTTGGGGTCACCCAAGGCACCTCCGAAGGCGCCACCTCCGCCGCCACCTCCGAAGGCACCTTCACCCGCGAGGACATCGCCCGCGAGGGAATCACC
>JAIXOF010000035.1 GCA_027486935.1 Cyanobium sp. C1_MAG_00004
CATCAAACGGATCGTCGAGCCAGCTCGCATCGTTGGACGTGCTGGCCTGAATACCACCCGTACTGCTGTTGATGCTGGCCGAGGCCTCGCCCTTGGTGCTGACGGCCTTGACCTTGCCGTTGGTCAGGGCATTGGCCTCGACAATGCCACCCAAACCGGTGAAATCAAACATCGAGGCGCCGATCGCCACGGTGTCGAGCGCAGTGCCGCTGGCCAGGCTGTCGCCGACGATCGTGTTGGCTGTGGTTTCGAACAAGGTGGTCGAACTGGCTTTGATCGAGCCGCTGTCTCCGGCTTCGAGCACCGCGTTGATGGCTCCGTTGTTGCTGAGGATCTCGCTGATGGCCGTGGCATGACCGGATATGGCATCGGCCTCGGTGAGGATGGCCGCCTTTGAGGTGATCGCCAGGTCGATGCGGCCATCCGCCTCCATCAGCAGGCCGCCTTAGGCATTGCTGGCCAGGCCAAAGGCGTTGCCCAGGTCCGCAATGGCGGTAGCGCTATCTCCTTTTTGATATTGGGCAGAGCTTTCGAACGCGTCTCCGACACCGTCGCCCACCACACTGGCGCTGGTGTGGGCCACCAGATTCACGCCCGTGGCAATGGAAAGATCAGCACCAGCCTGGTAAGGGGAGTTGCTGGTGAGACCAGGATTGTTGAGAGCTGCGGCTCCGTTTGGCTTGTCCGTTGCATCACTGAACACGCCCCGCAGGCTGTCGAGGGTGGTCATCGACTCGGCCGAACCCATGGCTGAACGGGCATCGGTGCGCAGATTGGCGCCAGCAATACCCGTCAGGCTGAGATCGGCTGCCGCCTCGATCGCCGTGTCACCCACACCCGCTACGGCACCAACCTCAGTGATGGAGCGGGCCCGGCCCGAGGTGCTGTCGGTGGTGGTTTGGGCGCCGATGTCGGTGGTGCCTCTCACAGTGGCATCACCCCCGGCAGCCATGTCCATGTTGAGGACACCGAAGCCGCCCTGCACCGGGTTCACATAGCCCGAGGCGTCGGGGGGCAGCTTGATGCCTACACGGGTGTGGGCATCGGCATCGGCGTAGTCGGTTGCGCTGTCGGCGCTGGTGCTGGCGTCGGCCGTGATCTTGGTCTTGACATCGGCCAACACCGACAGGTCAGCACCGCTTCTGAAGGTGATATCTAAATCTGGTCCGGGATCTCCGTGGAAGGAAGGGTTGCCCAGCACCCCGCCAAAGCTGGTGCCTTCGGCCAGGGCGACGGCGTTGTCAGACACGCCCGAGCTGGCCACACCCATGGCGCCCAGCACTGGCACCTGCACGGCGAGGTTGGCACCAACATCGAGATTGACCGCGTTGATGCCGATCGCCTGGCCCGATGCATAGGAGAAGGCGGCGCCGTCGTTGATGGTCAGAGGAACTGTGACAGCGAAGCTGAGGTCAGATTCAGTACTGACCAGTGCATTGGCAATGGTCAGTTCGATATCACTGCTTTGCCGTGCTGCTTCAGCGGTTGGGATGAACCGAAGATCACCCGCACCGTCGTCACCAACCTTGATCGCTGGCTGTGGGCCGTTGTTCGGATCGACGTTTTCCCAGACTTTACTAACAGGATTCAGCCACTGCAGAACGCCGTTTTCAGGGGGGGTGAAGCCCAGATTGACCGGTGGGTCAAGGTTCAAATAAATGGAATCACCCGTTGATCCCGAGGTCTTTAAAAGAAATTGCTGATAAAGGTCGTAACTATCAAAACGACCACCAATGGAGATGGCATCACCGATTGGGATGGAGGTAGCCATCGCCCGCTGCGCAAATGGGTTAGTGACCTGATCTTGGCTTCAGCGGCAGCACGGTGGCAACAGGCTTTTGATTGGATTGGTGTACACCGCCTGTATCGATTGATGCCAGCTGCGTCCATACGTTTTCAGAACAAACCACTGCGGCTGCCTTGCCAGACATACACAGAAGCCGCCCCGTATGCCCGCTCTCTATACGAGAAAAACCAGGAGACTCGCCCCCGCAGAGCCACCAGCGCCAGGCAGCGACCTCCTCACCCAGGCACCATCGGTAGCCCAACGGCACCAACCGCCGGGACTGGGCCCATCAACGACGGCAGGGTTGATGAGCATTGGTTATCGCTCAATCACCAGGGGCTTCTGGGCCTCGACGGCGGCAGCCTGGCGCTGGCGGCAGGTCCAGCCGGCAAAGTCTGGGATCAGGCGCTGCAAGTTGGCGGTGCCATTGCTGGAACCATCCAGCCCCGCGTTGATCGCCAGGGTCTTGAAGCGACCATCGGCCTGAACCTGCAACTGCGAGACCTGGCCCTTGTTGCATTGGACCCGCATCGGCGCCTGCAGGGCCAACTGCTTGGACCACTGCGAGCCAGCCCGGGCCAGCCAACCAATGCGAAAAGGGATCCAGGCGGTGTTGCCGGTCGTCCTGGTGGCATAGATGAACAACTGCCTGCGCTGCTGTGAACTCCAGTCCGCTGGGGTGGCCGTCTCGGGATCCTCTTCCTCCTGCAGCGGAGTCTGCTGGGGTCGCGGCCGGTCACCTTGGTTGAAATCATCGCCACCAAAAAGGGGCTTGACCGGTTCAACGGGGGCGGGGCCCCATTCGACAAATTGCTCCTCAAGAAACATCCAGTTGTCTTTCTGACCAACGAGCTGGCTCTTCTCCCAGGCTTGTTGGGCCTGGGCTGATTCCTGTGGCGGCTCCCAGGGCTCAGACGGTGCGATGCAGCCAGCCAGCAGACCCGTCAGTCCCGTTACACAAATTCGAGATCGGAGGCCTTGAGCCCGCCTTGGCCTGCCGGGCTGCGCACCACCGCCAAGACCGTGCTGCCCTGGGTCCAATCGCCGTCTCCGTCAAACATCAGCGCACCTTGGTCGGCAGCGTAAGCCATGTGCACCGAGCTGGTGCGCTGGCCCTGAATGTTTTCAAGGGTGTCGTAGATGAACGCGGTGCTCTTGTTGGTGGTTTCAGCCATCGCAGCGGTCATGAAGGACGCCAGCGCTCCTTTGTTGATGCCGCTGATCGCACTGGAGATCTGGATTTTGTCGCCCTCGAGGCGATTGAAATCACTGACCAGATCCGTACCCCGACCAAAGCTGCTGACATCAAACACAAAGGTGTCGGCGCCCTTGCCGCCGCGCAGCACATCAGAACCGGTGCCACCACTGAGGGTGTCGTTGCCCGTGCCGCCGATCATGATGTCGTCGCCGGTGCCGCCGAAGATCTGGATGTCCGCAGAAATCCCTTCGATGGCGATGCGGTCATCGCCACTGCCGCCATCGATGATCGAGCCGTAGCCCTGGGTCAGCTCAAGCCGGTCATCACCCGAGCCGCCATGCACGACGCTGTCGCGAATGGCGCCACGCACCACGTCATTGCCCGTACCGACATCGATGAAGGATTCGACAATGCCGCGGGTGTCATCGAGCACGGCCGATCCTTCGACCCGTCCCTCGACCACGTCATCGCCCGAGCCGGTGTTGACCGCTGATTTGTAGATGCCTGCCGACTGTTTGAGGGTCTGGCTCAAGGCATTGGCCCCCTCGCCTGTCGTGACGAACGCGTCACTGAGGTTGAGGTTCTGGGTGGCCACACCAAGCACGCGGTCGTCGCCCTTGCCCAGGATCACCGTGCTGTCGTTGAAGCCCATGGCCACGAACTGATCGAGCTCTTTGCCGGTGAAACCGGCCCACTGGCCGAAATCTGCATCGACCAAACCACGGCCAATGATGTCGGTGTCGCCATTGCCATCGCTGACCAGGGTCGAGGCATGGACGCCATAACCCACGGCGCGCAAGACACTGTCGTTGCCGTCCATGACAGCGTCGGGGGTGTCGACCACCAAAGTCGCCGCACCGGTCGAATCGACAAAGCCGCTGCCGCTGATCATCACCTCGGCCTGGGTGATGCCCACCGCATCGGC
>JAIXOF010000075.1 GCA_027486935.1 Cyanobium sp. C1_MAG_00004
CAGCAGCGTCTGCAGGCTGAGGCAGCCGCGGTGGCCCAGCGCCAGGTTGCGGCGCGCCGGTTGGCCCAGGCAGCTGTGTGCCAGCTGCAGGGGCACTGGCCTCAGCTGACCGGTGTGTGGCTGTTCGGTTCGCTCAACGACGGTCGCTTTGGCCTGCAGTCCGATGTGGATCTGGCCCTCGAGGGTCTGCCCGAGGAGGCTCTGTTGCCGGCCATGGCGCTGCTGGAGCCGCTGCAGGATGCCGCTTTTGAGTTGGGTGGCATCGCCGTCGACCTGGTGCGGCTTGAAGCCCTCGACCCCCATTGGCAGCAGCGCATCCGCGCTAGGGCCCAGCAGTTGCTGGCGCCGACGTCGTGACTCCCCCGTCCCCAAGCCAGCAGGCGCTCGATGATCTGATCACCGATCTGCTGATCGAACGCCGCAAGCTTGAGCAGCTTGTGGGCAGCCTGGCTGGGCTGCTGCCGCTCTGGGACGACAGCCCCGGTCAGGCTGAGCGGGTCGATGCGGCTGCGCTGCGTCTGCAAAGCCTCTACACAGGGATGGAACGTTGTTTCACCCAGATCGTGCGGGTGTTCAACGGTGCTCCACCCGAAGGCCAGGACTGGCATCGTCGGCTGCTGGCGCGCATGGCGCTTGACACCCCCCAGCGCCCGGCGCTGCTAGATGGGGCCACCGCTGAGGTGTTGGCCGAACTGCTGCGCTTTCGTCATGTGGTGCGACACCTGTACGCCTATGAGCTGAAGGCGGAGCAGGTTCACCGGTTGCTGACGCTGGCCGTGACCAGCTGGCCCCAGCTCGAGAGCCAACTGCTGGGATTTGAGGCATGGTGTCGACAGATGCTCGCCTGAGCCCAGGCCCCCTCATGAAGATCGGCATTCTTGGTTCTGGCAACATCGGCGGCGCCCTGGGCAGGACCTGGGCCGCCGCCGGCCATGTGGTGATGTTCAGCGGCTCGCGCGATCAGGCCAAGCTCGAGGGCCTGGCCCAGCAGGCGGGCCATGGGGCGAGTTGGGGCACTCTTGAGGAGGCAGCAGCCTTTGGCGAGGTGGTGCTGCTGGCGCTGTTGTGGCCCCAGGTGCTCGAGGCCCTGCCGCGGCTGGTGCCGGTGCTGGAGGGCAAGATCCTGATCGATGCCTCCAACCCGCTGACGCCCGACTTTGTGCATTTGGCGATCGGGCACACCGACTCGGGCGGTGAGACCGTCGCCCGTCAGCTGCCCGGCGTGCGGGTGGTCAAGGCCTACAACTCGGTGGGGGCCAACATCATCGGCAGCGCCTCCAAGCAGTTCGGCAACGTGACGGCACCGACGCTGTTCTTCTGCGGCGATGACGCCGGCGCCAAGCAGACCGTGGCCGAGCTGATCGCCGCCAGCGGCTTTGAGCCGTTTGACGTGGGTGCCCTGAGCACGGCCCGTTTTCTGGAGCCGCTGGAGCAGCTCTGGGTCGAGATCCTCAAGTCGGGGATCCAGCAGGAGTTCATCCTGTCGCTGCTGCGCCGGTAACCCTGCTGCGCCGGCAACCCAGCTGCGCCGCTGAGCCACGGCTTTACAGACCGTTACGGGATGATGGGAGGATCTTCTTCTCGGGTCCCATGACCGTCGCCCCCAGCGTTGTTCCTGGTTATGACCGGGCCGACTGGGCCAGCGCCTTTCGCAATGTGGGCGTCGAGCTTGATGGGGCCGAACTCACCGCCGCGCGGGGCACGATTCCGCCCGAGCTGAACGGCACCCTGTACCGCAACGGGCCGGGGCGGCTTGAGCGCGGGGGCCAGTGGGTGCACCACCCGTTTGACGGCGACGGCATGATCACGGCCTTTGCGTTTGCCGGTGGCAAGGCGGTGCTGCGCAACCGGTTTGTGCGCACCGAAGGCTGGCTGGCCGAAGAGCAGGCCGATCGTTTCCTTTACCGGGGCGTGTTCGGCACCCAGAAGCCGGGTGGCCCCGCCGCCAATGCCTTTGACCTGCGGCTCAAGAACATCGCCAACACCCACGTGGTGCGCCTGGGCGATCAGCTGCTGGCCCTGTGGGAGGCGGCCGAGCCCCATGCGCTCGATCCCGAGACCCTGGAAACCCGCGGCCTCAGCCGGCTGGGCGGCCTGCTCAAGAAAGGCGAAGCCTTCAGTGCCCACCCGCGCTTTGACCCTGGCCACCACGGTGCGCCCCGGATGGTCACCTTCGGGGTCAAGACCGGGCCCCGTAGCACCGTGAGGCTGATGGAGTTTGCGGTGGAGGATGACCCGGCCAAGGGGGTGAAGGCGGGCGATCTGTTGAGCCAGCGCAGCGACGGCTTCAACGGCTTTGCCTTTTTGCACGACTTCGCGATCACCCCCAACTGGGCGGTGTTTCTGCAGAACGCCATCGCCTTCAATCCTCTGCCCTACGTGATGGGTCAGAAGGGTGCTGCCCAGTGCCTGGTCTCTAAGCCCGATGGTCAGGCGAAGTTCTGGTTGATCCCGCGTGAGAGCGGAGCCTTTGCTGGACAGAAGCCTCGGATGATTGATGCCCCAGATGGTTTCGTGTTCCACCACCTCAATGCCTGGGAGGACGGTGATGACGTGCTGCTCGAAAGCATTTACTACAGCGATTTCCCGTCGATCGGTCCTGACGTCGATTTCCGCTCCATTGATTTCGAGCTGCTGCCTGAGGGCCTGCTCGAGCAATGCCGCATCAACGTCACCGATGGCTCCGTCAGCACGCAGCGCTTCAGTGAACGCTGCTGTGAGTTCGCCATGGTGAATCCTGTGCGCGAGGGATTACCGGCCCGCTATGCCTGGATGGCCGTGGCTGAGCGTGAAACCGGGAATGATCCCCTGCAGGCGATCAAGAAGCTGGATCTCAGCAATGGGGAGCGCCACGTCTGGAGCGCCGGCCCGCGCGGGTTCGTCAGCGAACCGGTGATGGCACCTCGCCCAGGCGCCGACGGCGGTCCTGAGCCGGCCGAGGACGACGGTTGGGTGCTGGTGCCGGTCTGGAACGGCGCCCGCTGCGCCACCGACCTGGTGATCCTCAACGCCGCTGACCTCAGCGAACAGGCGGTGCTGGAGCTACCGCTGGCGATCCCCTATGGGCTGCACGGCAGCTGGGCCGCCAGCAACAGCTGAAGCTGGGGCTCCAGCAGGCTGAACGCCTGACCGCGGTGGCCCAGGCGGCCTTTGAGCTCTTTGTCCATCTCGGCAAAGGTGAGCTCTGCCGCCGGCACATAAAACACCGGGTCGTAGCCGAAACCGCCGTCGCCGCGGGGCGCCTCGAGGATCACCCCCGGGCAGTGCCCCTCCACCTCGATCGCCACAGCGCCATCGGCTGCGGCCACCGCCAGGGCCGCGGTGAAGCGGGCGCTGCGGTCGGCGGGTTTGTCCTGGCTGATCGCGGCCGCACTGGCGTTGTTGAGCTCGTGCAGCAGCCGGGCGATGCGGGCGGGGTCGCTGTCGGCGTAGCGGGCCGAGTGCACCCCGGGCGCACCCCCCAGGGCCGTGACGCACAGGCCCGAGTCGTCGGCCAGGGCCCACTGCCCGGTGGCGCGGGCCACGGCCACTGCCTTGAGCCGGGCGTTCTCGGCAAAGGTGGCGCCCGTTTCTTCAATCTCGAGGCCCTCGGGCATGGCCTCGATCTGCAGGCCCAACGGCGCCAGCAGCTGGGCGAATTCGCGGATCTTGCCCTGGTTTCCTGAGGCCAGAACCAGCCGTTGCAGGCCCGACTGAGGGTCAGGCGCGCCACCAGCGAGCGGATTGGTGGTCATGCGGTTCAGGCCCCCTCGGCGAGCTGGCGCGCCCAGCCCAGCACTTCGGCCACCCGCCCGGGCGTGGGGGCTTCGCAGTACAGCCGCAGCAGCGGTTCGGTGCCCGAAAAGCGCAGCATCAGCCAGTGGCTGGGGCCCAGCCGCAGCTTGACGCCGTCGGTGGTGATTACCTGCTGCACCGGTGCGCCGGCCACGGTGGTGGGGGGCGCATCGGCCAGCAGGCGCTCCAGGCGGGCGCGGGCCTCCATGCTGGGCAGGCGCAGGTCGAGCCGGTCGTAGTGGGCTGCTGTGCCGTGGGTGGCGATCAGCTGGTCGAGCCGGGCGCCCAGTGGCAGGCCGCCTTCGACCAGGGCCTCGAGCAGCAGCAGGGCCGCAAACGGGGCGTCGCGTTCGGGGGTGTGCATTCCGAAGCCCACGCCACCCGATTCTTCGCCGCCCACCAAGACCTGGCCGGCCAGCATTTCGCTGGCGATGTACTTGAAGCCCACGGGCTTCTCGAGCACGGTGCGCCCCAGGCCTTCGGCCACCTGCTGCATCAGGTCCGAGCCGCTGACGGTCTTGATCACCACCCCAGGCAGCTGCCGCGCCCGCGCCAGATGGTCGATGAACAGCGGCATCAGCAGCTGGGTGCTGCAGAAGCGGCCGCGCTCGTCGACGGCGGCGATGCGGTCGCCATCGCCATCAAAGACGATGCCCACCGCCGGCTGGCCCGCGGCGCCCGAGGCCTGCACCGCCGCGATCAGCTCACCCAGGTAGGGCGCCAGGGGCTCGGGGGGGTGGCCGCCAAACAGGGGGTCGCGTTCGCTTCGGATCTCATGAATCACCCCGGCGGCAGTGGCCTCGGGTCCCAGCAGCGCCGGCAGCACCCCGGCGGCCGAGCCGTGCATGGGGTCGACGATCACCCGCAGGCCGATGCGCTGCAGACCGCCGACCAGGGCCGCGGTGTCGATCTTGGCCCGCAGTCCGCCTAGGTAGGTCCCCAGTGCGTCGAAGCGCGGTTCGCGGGCCTCGTTGCTGCCGGCGTTGTTGGCAGGGTTTTGGTCAGCGTTCTGGGTCGAGTTCTGGGCTGTGGTCTGGGATGGTGGAATCGGCACCGTGATGCCGCCGCCCGCCAGGCGCTGCTCGACCCGGGCCGTGAAGTCCCCCTCGACCGAGCCGCCAAAAGGACCCTTGATCTTGAGGCCCAGCCACTCGGGCGGGTTGTGGCTGGCGGTGATCACCAGCGCGCCCAGGGCCTGCCGTTGCACCACCGCCCAGCTGCTGGCCGGGGTGGGTGTGGGGCTGTCCGAGAGCAGGGGCTCCAGGCCCGCGCCGCGCACGGCGCTGCCGATCGCTTCGGCCAGCTCGGGCGCCAGAAAGCGGCGGTCGTAGCCGATCACCACCTCGCGGCTCGGCAGGCCGGGAGGGGCCGAGCTCTCCAGCTCGCGAGCCGCGGCTGCGGCGACCGGCAACAGGCGCTCGACGGTGATGTCGACGCCCAAAATCCCGCGCCAGCCGTCGGTGCCAAAGCTGATCGGGCTGGCCTGCAGGGGCAGGGGGGCAGAGGCCATGGCGTGCGAAGCGAGGCGGCGGTGGCTTGAGGCTTGTTAGCAGCCCGCCAGCCCCCTGCCCCCGCCGGGGAGCCGGTGCCTGAGCTGCCTGCCACGCAGAACTGGCCGGCCCTGCAGCCTGAGTTGCTCTGGCTGCCTTGACTGCCCTGCCCAGGGTGGTGTGTTGGTTGTCCGCCTCTGCCGATCACGGCACGTTGATGCGCTGATGCAGCCGTGCCGTGATGCGCATGTGTCTTGATGCACTCGTGCCCTGATGCAGCCGTGCCGTGATGCGCGCGTGCCGTGATGCCTGCGTGCCGAGATCGGTATACGGTTTCGGGGACTACTCCCCTCCTCTCCCCCACCCCACCCCACCCCACCCCACCCCTCTCCTCTCCTCTCCTCTCCTCTCCTCTCCCACCCCACCTCCACGCCCGTCCACGGGGCTGGGCATAGGGGGCGGGCGCTCGGGAGGCGGCGGCGATAGCGTCAAGCCAGGGATGGATCAGGTCAGGGACGTTGTCCTGGCGGGTCCTGCCGCACGATGCCTGTGACCCCGATGCTGCTCACCGATCGCCTGCTGCGCAGCTGGGTGCGCTGCCGGCGCCGGGCCTGGCTCGATCAGTACGGCCCTGCCGAGCAGCGGCAGTGGAACGCCCACCGTGCCCTGGCGCTGCAGGAGCAGGTGCAGAGCTTTCAGGCCCTGATCGAGCGCCGACCGGGTCATGGCCTCGAGGCGGCGCAGGCCGGCGCCGAAGCCGTGGTGGGATTGCGGCTCAAGGGGGTGGGACCTGCTGGCCTCGCCGTTGAGGCCCATCCGCCGCTGTTGCAGCGCACCGACGGCAGCAGCCGCTGGGGTGACTGGAGCTACCGGCCGGTGTTGGCGCGGCAGGGGTATCGGGTCACCCGCGAGCATCGTTTGCAGCTGGCGCTGTGGGGCCGGCTGCTGGCCCCGCTGCAACAGGCCAGCGTCAGCCATGGGCTGGTGGTGGCGGGCGGGGGCCGCCAGTTGCAACAGGAGCGCCTGGCCCTGGGCGGCAGCCTGCAGCGCCAGCTCGACGAGAGCCTGGAGCGTCTGGCCGCCGATCTGGAGCGGCCCGAGCCCCCGGGCCTGGTCAGCGACCGCAAGAAATGCACCTTGTGCAGCTGGCGCCGGGCCTGCGATCAGGTCGCCGCCGCCGAAGGCCACTTGAGCGAAGTCAGCGGCATCGGCGGCAAACGCCGGGAGCTGCTGGTGAGCCAGGGCATCGGCACCCTGGCCGAGCTGGCGGCCACCGACCCCGCCGCGCTGGCGGCCCAGCTCGAGCTGGCCGATCCGCAGCACGCCCGGCAGCACGCCGCCATTGCCGCCGAACTGGTGGCCCAGGCGCAGGTGCAGGCCGCCGGGACGCCGCAGCGACTGGACCCCGCCCCCGCCCTGCCCGAGCTGGAGCGGGCCCCCGGGGTGTTGCTGTACGACATCGAATCGGACCCCGATGCGCGGGATGACTTTTTGCATGGCTTCGTGCCATTGCGGCGCCTCAGCGGCAGCACAAGCGGCAGCGGCAGCAGCGGCCCCGGTTGGTCAGCTGCCGAGTGGTCGGCCGCCGACCAGTACGTGCCGTTGCTGGCGCTGCAGGAGCATGGCGAGCAGCGACTCTGGACACGCCTGCAGCGGTTGCTGGCGGCCTATCCCGATTGGCCGATCCTCCATTACGGCGAGACCGAATCCCTGGCCCTGGTGCGTCTGGCCCAGCGCCAGGGGGCGTCTGAGGCCCAGATTCAGCAGCTGCGCGGTCGGTTGATCGA
>JAIXOF010000193.1 GCA_027486935.1 Cyanobium sp. C1_MAG_00004
GTCGGGCCAGCAGCGACGGCAGCCCCCAACCAGGCCTGCAGCGCCCGGTCGCGGCTGCGCGCCGCCTGCCGCCGGGCCGTGCGCCACTGGGGTTCGGCCTGGTCGAACACCTCGGGCACCGACGTGCCCGGCAGGATGTCGTGAAACTGCTGAAACAGCAGCGGGCGCCAGTCGGGCTGCTGGGCTGCGGCGAGCGCTGCCCCACCGCCCAGGGCCAGCAGGCTCTGGGCCAGGTCGGCTTCGCGCAGCAGGCGCTCGAGGCTGCGGTTGTGGCGCTTCTGGTCGGGACGGCTGGTGGCACAGCCGCGGTGCAGCTCCAGGTAAAGCTCATCGCGCCAGATCGGCAGGCCGGGCGCCTGGGGCTCCAGGCCCTGCAGGTACTGGCGCAGGCTGCCGTGGTGCTGGCGGGCCAGGGGAGCGCCCCGTTCGGCCTGGTCCTGCCACAGCGCCAGTTGTTCGAGCATCTCGGCGGTGGGGCCGCCGCCGTGATCGCCAACGCCCGGCAGCCACAGGGCCTGGCCCAGGCCGGTGGCCTGCTGCCACTGCAACCGGTAGGTCTCGATCGCGACGGGATCACCGTCGGTGCCGATCGGCGCCGTCATCAGCGCCAGCAGCTCGCTGCCGCAGCGGCTGCGCCAGCGAAACAGGCGGTGGGGGAACGGATTGGTGGCGTTCCAGGCGAGTTTGTGGGTGCAGAACCAGCGCACGCCCGTGGCCCGGGCGATGGCCGGCAGCCCGGCCCCGAAGCCAAAGCTGTCGGGCAGCCAGGCCAGCTGATGCTCCAGCAGGGGAAAGGCCTGCCGGCTCCATTGCTGACCCAGCTGAAACTGGCGCAGCAGCGAAGCGCTGCTGATCAACACGCAGTCGGTCTCGACCCAGGGGCCGTTGATCGGCTCAAACCGACCGGCGGCCACCGCCGCCTGAATGCGGGCGAACAGGGCCGGCCGGTGCGTCTGCAACCAGGCGTAGAGCGCCGGCGTCGAATGGGCGAAATGGAGCTGGGGATCCCGTTCGAGCAGCCCCAGCACCGTGGTGAAGGTGCGCTCGGCCGCCTGCCAGGTGTCGGCCACCGGCCACAGCCAGGCCAGGTCGAGGTGGGCATGGCCCAGCACCTGCACACCGTCGTCTGCGCAGGCCGCAGCCGGCCGCGGCAGGGCCGCCAGCTCCTGCCAGATCGGCTGCAGCAGGCCGTCGGGGTCGGCCGGATCGAGGGGCTCCAGCTCGATCCGGCTGTGCACCAGGGCGCCGTCGTCGTGCAGGGGACTGCGCAGGCGCAGCTCCAGCTGCAGCACCTCCCCCTGCCACCAGCGGTGGGGCAGGGGCCAGCGGCAGGCGCTGTCAAACAGGTCACCCCGGTGCACCACCGCCCCGTCAACCGCCAGTTGCACGTCCTCGGCCCACCAGCGCAGCGCCAGCCGGGCCCGCGCCCGGCTGGTCAGCCCACGCCAGGCTCCAGGGCAGTCGAGCTCGAGTCGAAGCAGCAGCTCGCCGCCCCCGCGGGGACCAATGATCAGCCCGCGCTGCTGCCAGTCGGGCCGATGCCGTTCGCCCCAGGGGTGGTGCAATGCCTGCGCCCAGCCGCCATCGGGCCGGCGGCCCTGCCACAGGGGCTGCAGATCGAGCCGGGAAGATGACGGAAACGTTTCAATCCGCACAGCAGGGGGCACCTCAGCGGGGCCTGCCATCGTTGGATGGCCTGCCAGAACCCATAGGATGATGGGCCATCTGGCCTTCTGATCCAAAGGCTCAGCCGAAGGTTCAGTTCACAAGCCCGACCCGCAAGCTCGACCATGCTCGCTCTCAAGATCTCGGTTTATTCCGTCGTCTTTTTCTTCATCGGGATTTTTGTGTTCGGCTTTCTGGCCAGCGATCCCAGCCGCACCCCGAGCCGCAAGGACCTCGAGGAGTGATCGCCGGTCCCTGGACCGTGGGAGGATCGCCGGGTTTTGTGGCCTGACACGACGCTGTGCCCCAGCCCCGATCCTTGAGGTGGGTCAGCGTTGCCGCCGGCCTGGGCTCGCTGGTCAGCACCCAGGCGGCCACACTCGCCGCTGAACTCCCTGAACTGACTGCGCCGGCGTCGCCCGCGGTCATGGCCCAGGCCACCCCCGAAGCTGCTGCTGCCCAGCGCACCCCAGCCGACCTGCCCGACGAGGCTGCACTGCCCCTTGAGCTGGAGCTCAGTGCCAACCAGCTGCGCTACGACGGGGTATTGGGCCGGGTCGTGGCCGAAGGCAATGTTCAGGCCACCATCGCCGGTGGCCGGCTGCTGACCGATCGGCTCGAGTACGAGACCCGCAGCCGCAGCGTGTTTGCCCGCGGCAACGTGCGCCTGCAGCGGGGCCAGCAGTACCTGCAGGCCAGCCAGCTGCGCTTCAGCCTGCTCGAGGGCAGCGGTGAAGCCGAGGACGTCTACGGAATCCTGGATCTCGACGGCAGCACCAGCGATTTCCTGCTCGACCAGCCCGCCTCGACACCGCTGCCGGCGCCTGAGCCGCTGAGCTGCACCCCAATCCTGCCGCCGGTGCCCGAGTGGCACCCCTACAACTGGGCCCTGACCGCCTGGGGCGGCCAGATGATCGACGCCAACTTCGGCGACACCTTTTTTTTCAAGGGCCGCTGGCGGCCTGAATACCTGGCGGGCATCGGCGTCAACAAGCGCCTGGTCGATGGCGGCCCCTTTGCCCTCGAGATGGACCTGAACCTGCTGGGCCATGGGGCCTACAGCCAGGCCGGCGGCGAATACAACCAGGCCGTTCCCTATGCCCAAGTCCCAAGCCAGGCCTTCGGCGAGGGCACCCTGGGATTGGGTCTGCGCATCTGGATGCAGCCCTGGCTGAGCGTGTTCCTGGTCGAAGGGGTCAGCTACCTGACCGAAGTCAGCAACTACGAACGCACCTTCCGCAACCGCTACTCCCAGTTCCTCAATTACCTGGCCTTTGAAGTCGAGGCACTGGTCAACCCCCGCTTTTCAGTGGTGGGCCGCATCCACCACCGCTCAGGCGCCTACGGGGTCTACAGCGGCGTGCGCGAAGGCAGCAACGGCTACATGGTCGGCCTGCGCTACCGCTTCGGCACCAGCCGGCCGGGCCGGCCCGCACCGGCCATGCCCCCCGCCCAGGGCTGCCCCGATGCCCCACCGCTGCAGGCCAGCAGCGCCAGCACGATGACCGCCGCCCTGGACCGGGCCGCCAGCGGCCAGAACCCCGAAGTCGCCCCAGCGGGCGGCAGCGGCGCCCAACCCACCCCAGCGCCAACAACACCCCGCCAGGACAACACCTGGCAGCGGGCCCGGGCCGCGGAGCAGGCCCGCGATGCGGCGATCAGCCGGGTGCAGCAGCGGGTCAGCGACGTGACCCTGCAGCAGAGCCTGCGGCTCGAACGGCGGGTCGGCTTCGACCCCCGCGAAGTCAGCTCTGACACCGCCAACACCTACGGCGGCATCCGCCCCGAACAGCTCAAGGACCTCAACACCACGGCCAACATGAAGCTGGTCGACGGCGGCATCAGCCGCTGGCGGTTCCAGGCCCGCCGGATCCGGCTGACGGCCACGGGCTGGAGCGCCCCACGGGTGGGCCTGACCAATGACCCCTACACGCCGGCCCAGTCCTGGCTAGAGGCGGTGGGTGTGGAGGTCAGCTTCAACCGCAAGGGCGAAACCCTGCTGACCGCCCGCTCGACCCGGATCCTGCTCGAGGACCGGCTGCCGATCCCGGGCCGGCTGCGCCAGCGCATTCGCAACAGAAACCAGGTGGAGTCGCCCCTGGTGGCTGGCTACGACACCGTCGACCGGGGCGGCGTGTTCGTGGGCTACAACCTCAAACCGATCAAGGTGGCCACCAGCGGCAGCCTGCGCCTGCAGCCCCAGTTCAACCTGCAGCGCACCCTCGACGGCGTCACCAGCAGTTACCCCCTGCCGGGGGCCCCTCCTGGCAGTCCTGGGGTGACCCAGAGCGTGCAGAGCGGCGATCAGTTCGGCTTGCTGGCCCAATGGAGCGACAACCGCTGGGGCTTTGCCAGCAACGCCACCCTCGATGTCTCCACCTTCAACAGCCAGAACTTTGCCAACGGCACCCGCAGCTGGGGCGATGTGGCCCGCAACGTCCGGCTGCCGCTGCTGGGCGAGAGCACGGCCCGGCTGTTCGGCGCCTACCGCTACCGCACCTGGAACGGCTCGTTGGGTGAACAGGACGTCTACAGCGCCTACGGCGTCGCCCTCGAGGACCAGGGCCAGCTACCCCGCTGGGGCCAGATCACCAACAACTTTTTCTGGCGGGCGGGATTCGGCAACTACCGGGCCTGCACCACCAACTGCCCGACCAACAGCACCAGCGGCACCGCGCCGATCCCCAACCTGGCCGAGTTCTGGCGCGGCAGCGCCATCGCCGCCCTGACCAGTTCGTTCCCCCTGTGGACCGGCAAGTCGCTGGCGGCGACCAACACCCAGGCCCTGCTGAACTCGCCGGTGCCGATCGTGCCCGGGCTGAAGTTCGACACCAACCTGACCGGCAGCCTGGCGTACTACAACGATGGCCAGAACCAGAACACCATCTCGTTCTCGGCCGGCCCGATCCTGACCCTGGGCCACTTTCATAAGCCCTTCTTCGATTACACCCAACTGGCGGTCACCGGTGGCGTGACCCTGCGCCAGGGCCTGAGCCCCCTCAGCTTTGACCGGGCCGTCGACCTGGGCACCCTCAACTTTGGCCTGACCCAGCAGATCGCCGGGCCGATGCTGCTGAGCGTGGGCTACGGGGTGAACGTCGATCCGGCGTCCGGCAACTACGGGGCCACCACCGGCTCCTATGTGGAGCTGCGCTGGCAGCGGCGCTCGTATGACATCGGCATTTACTACAGCCCCTACGAGGGGCTGGGGGGCGTACGCGTGCGGCTGAACGATTTCAACTACAAGGGCACCGGCGTGCCCTTTGTGCCCTACCACCCGTCCCAGGCCGGCCTGAGACGTCCGTTCTGAATCCACTCCCCCCTTGGGGGGCGCGGCTCAGGCGGCGGCGAAGCCCTGCAAATAGGGCAGGCGGGCGGCCGTGGCAGTCAGAGCGGCCCCGTTGGCCAGCAGCTGACCGGTGGCATCCCACTGGCCGCTGCGCAGCATCTGCCGCGGCCCCGCCGCCAGGGTCAGGGGCCAGCTCGGGCCCTGGGCGCCGCGCAGCTCCAGGGTTTCGAGGTCGGCGCTGAGCTCCAGGGCCGGATCGGCTTCGATCGCCGCCTGCACGGCCAGGGCCGTGTCGTGGTCAACGCTCAGGCAGGGAATGCCCAGGGCCAGGCAGTTGCCGAAGAAGATCTCGGCAAAGCTCTCGCCGATCACCGCCCTGATGCCCCAGCGCATCAGCGCCTGGGGGGCGTGCTCACGGCTGGAGCCGCAGCCGAAGTTGCGGTTAACCACCAGGAGGCGCGCGCCGCGGTGGGCGCTCTGGTCAAAGGGGTGATGCCCGTTCAGCTCGGCGCGGTCATCGGCAAAGGCGGCCGGGCCCAGCTCGCTGAAGGTGACGCACTTGAGAAAGCGCGCCGGGATGATGCGGTCGGTGTCGATGTCGTCGCCACGGACGGCGATGGCGGTGCCGCTGACCGCGTTGATCGGACCTGTGGGGAAAGGCGCGCTGGTCATGGCAGGAGGGTACGCACGTCGGTGACCTGGCCGGTGACGGCGGCGGCGGCCACCATCGCCGGGCTCATCAACAGGGTGCGGCCGTTGGCCGAGCCCTGACGGCCCTTGAAGTTGCGGTTGGACGAACTGGCGCTGATCTGGCGGCCCTCGAGCCGGTCCGGGTTCATGGCCAGGCACATCGAGCAGCCGGGCTCACGCCACTCGAAGCCCGCTTCGGTGAACACCTGATCGAGGCCGGCGGCCACCGCGGCCGCGGCCACCTGCTCGCTGCCGGGCACCACGAACGCCTTGATGCCGGGGGCGACCCGGCGGCCCTTGGCCACCTGGGCCGCCGCCTGCAGGTCGCTGAGGCGGCCATTGGTGCAGCTGCCGATGAAGCAGACATCGACTGGGGTGCCGGCGATCGCCGCACCGGGCACCAGGTCCATGTAGCGGTACGCCTCCTGGGCCAGGGGGCGCTCGTCGGGTTCGGTCTGCTCGAGGGTGGGCACGGTTTCGTCGACGCCGATGCCCTGGCCGGGGGTGATGCCCCAGGTCACGGTGGGGGCGATGGCGCCAGCGTCAAAGCGCACCTCGTCGTCAAACACCGCCTCGGGCCCACTGGCCAGGCTGCGCCACCAGGCCACCGCCCGCGGCCAGGCGTCACCGGCGGGGGCAAAGGGCCGACCCTGCAGGTAATCGAACGTGGTCTGGTCGGGGTTCACGTAGCCGCAGCGGGCCCCGCCCTCGATCGCCATGTTGCAGAGGGTCATGCGCTCTTCCATCGACAGGGCGTCGATCGCCGGGCCGGCGAATTCGTAGGCGTAGCCCACACCGCCCTTGACCCCCAGCACGCGGATCACGTGCAGCACCAGGTCCTTGGCATAGACGCCGCTCTGCAGCTGGCCCTCAACCCAGATGCGCCGCACCCGCAGCTTGCCCATGGCCAGGCTCTGGCTGGCCAGCACATCGCGCACCTGGCTGGTGCCGATGCCAAAGGCGATGGCGCCGAAGGCGCCGTGGGTGGAGGTGTGCGAGTCGCCGCAGGCCACGGTCATGCCGGGCTGGGTCAGGCCCAGTTCAGGCGCGATCACGTGCACGATCCCCTGGCGGCCGCTGCCGAGCCCATGCAGGGTGATGCCGTGCTCGGCGCAGTTGGCCTCGAGGGTGGCCAGCATCTGCTCGGCCAGGGGATCGGCAAACGGCCGCGCCTGGCTGGTGGTCGGCACGATGTGGTCGACCGTGGCGACCGTGCGCTCGGGGCGGGCCACCTGCAGGCCCAGATCCTTGAGCGCCGCGAAGGCCTGGGGGCTGGTGACCTCGTGAATCAGGTGCAGGCCGATGAACAGCTGGGTGCTGCCCCCCGGGAGCTCGGCCACTTGATGGAGATCCCAGACCTTGTCGTAAAGGGTGCCGCTGCTCACCGCTGCCCTGTGGGTTGACCGGTCACCCTAAAGCGCCAGGCGCAGCCGATTGAGGGCCTCACCAACCGTCAGGGTCTGGATCCAGCCGCGGCCGCGGCTGGCACCCAGGCGCACGGCCTCGCTGACCGCGCCCTGGGGCCCGGCCATGGCGATGTGCACCAGGCCCACCGGTTTGTCGGCGCTGCCGCCGCCCGGGCCGGCGATGCCGGTGACGGCGATCGCCCAGTCGGCGCCGGTGACGCGCCGGGCCCCGGCCGCCATCGCCAGGGCTACCGGATCACTCACCGCCCCGTGGACCGCCAGGGTGTCTGCCGGGACCCCCAACAGCTGCTGCTTGACGCTGTTGGCATAGGCGATCACCCCGCCCAGGAACACGTCTGACGCCCCCGGCACCGCCGCCAGCGCCCCACCCAGACCGCCGCCGGTGCAGCTTTCGGCGACGGCCAAGGTCTGGCCCCGCTGGCGCAACGCCGCCAGCACCACCGAGGCCAGGCTGTCGTCATCGACTCCATAGCAGAGGTTGCCGGTGCGGCTGCGGATCTGGGCCTCCACGGGGGCCAGCAGCACCTCGGCAGCGGCCTGATCGGCCGCCCGGGCAGTGAGCCGCAGCTTGACCTCACCGGCGCCGGCATAGGGGGCGACGGTGGGATTGGTGCCCGCCAGCAGATCGTCCATCTGCTCGGCCAGGTTCGACTCGCCCACACCCCAGAAGCGCAGCAGGCGACTGGCAAAGACCCCCTCGGCCAGGCGCGACTGGCGCAGCCAGGGCACGGCGGTGGCCTGCCACATGGCGTGTAGTTCGCTGGGCACCCCCGGGAAGGTCAGAACCGTGAACCCCGGCCGGGGGCTCCAGATCATGCCGGGGGCGGTGCCGGCGGGATTGGGCAGCACCTGGGCCCCGGCGGGCAGCAGGGCCTGCTTGCGGTTGCTGGCGGCGATCGGCCGGCCGCGGGCGCTCAGCTTGGTCTGGATGTCGTCCCAGATCGCGGCGTGCTCCACCAGTGGCGTGTCAAAGGCGGCGGCGATCGCTTCTGTGGTCAGATCGTCGGGGGTGGGACCCAGGCCGCCGGTGGTGATCAGCACCCGGCAGCGGCCCGCCGCGGCCCGCACCGCGGCGATCAGCCGCTCGCGGTTGTCGCCCACCACCTCCTGGCGGTGGTGGGCAATGCCCAGGGACGCCAGCTGCTCGGCCAGCCAACGGGCGTTGCCATTGGTGATGTTGCCGAGCAGCAGCTCGGTGCCGATGCACAGCACCTCGGCGCTCATGGGTCCTCGTCAGCCTGCAGCCGCCGGCGGGTGGTGACCACCAGGGCGATCAGGATCGCCGTCGCCAGACCCAGCCACAGAAAGCGCAACTCGGCATTGACCAGCACCAGGGCCAACGCGGCGAGCCACTGGGTGAAGGCGTAGATCAGCAGCACCGTGCGGCGGTGGCTCAGGCCGCGGCGAAGCAGCCGGTGGTGCAGGTGGCGCCGATCGGGATAAAAGGGCGAGCGGCCCTGGCTCAGACGGCCAACGATCACGGCCGACATGTCGGCCAGCGGCAGCGACAGGATCACCAGCGGCAGCAGCAGGCTGACGCTGGTCAGTCCCTTGGCCGGCCCAACGATGCTGATCGCGGCCAGAGCAAAGCCAAGAAAGTAGGAGCCCCCGTCGCCCATGAAGATGCGGGCGGGATTGAAGTTGTGCCGCAGAAAGCCCAGGCAGCTGCCCGCCAGGGCCGCCGCCAGCAGACCGGCGGCCGGCTGATCAAGGCTGAAGCTGACCGACAGCAGCCCCACGGCAGCAATGCCGCTGACCCCGGCCGCCAGGCCGTCGAGGCCATCGAGCCAGTTGATCGCATTGGTGATCCCCACCAGCCAGATGACGGTGGCCAACAAACTCAGGGCCGGCGGCAGCACCAGCGGGGTAAAGGGCAACTCGATCGTGCCGATCTGCACCCCCTGGCTCCAGACCGCCATCGCCACCAGCAGCTGCCCGACCAGGCGCGGCAGGGGCGGCAGGGCGAACAGGTCATCGGCCAGGCCGATCACGAAAAAACAGAGCGCCCCGGCCAGGGTGGTCCAGATCAGCTGGTCCTTGCTGGGGGGCAGTTCGGCAAAGCCGCCGAAACGCCAGGTGATCACTAGCGCCAGCGAAAACCCGAGCACGATGCCGATGCCACCCAGGCGCACCATCGGCGTGGTGTGCTGCTTGCGGGCATCGGGGGCATCAATCAGCCCGTAGGCCAGCCCCAGCCTCCGAACCACAGGCACCACCAGGGCCGTGAGCAGGGCAGCGGCCGCAAACGTGAGCAGGGCGGCTGCGTTGGGGCTGTAGGCAAGGGTCACGGGCGACCACCGTTGCAGGCCAGGTTACGGGCGGCTGCCAGCCTCAGGCGTGCTGGAGGGCACGGTTGTGGCCATACAGCGGGAAGCGCTCACAGAGCGCGGCCACCCGCTCGCGGCAGCGCTGTTCGATGGCGCTGTCGTCGGGGTTGAGCAGCCGGTCGGCGATCACGTCGGCCACCTCGGCAAAGGCGGCCTCATCAAAGCCGCGGGTGGTCATCGCCGCGGTGCCCAGGCGCAGACCGCTGGTCACGAACGGCGACTCGGGGTCAAACGGGACCGTGTTCTTGTTGGCGGTGATGTGCACATCGCTCACCAGCAGGTCGGCCACCTTGCCGGTCATGCCGATGCTGCGCAGATCGAGCAGCACGATGTGGTTGTCGGTGCCGCCCGAGACCACGGCGATGCCCCGCTCCTGAATGCGGGCCGCCAGGGCCTGGGCATTGGCCACCACCTGCTGGGCATAGGCCTTGAAGCCCGGCTGCAGCGCCTCGCCAAAGGCCACGCCCTTGGCGGCGATCACGTGCTCGAGCGGGCCGCCCTGGCTGCCGGGGAACACGGCCTTGTCGAACTGCTTGGCGAACTCGGCGTCGCGGCACAGGATCAGGCCGCCGCGGGGACCGCGCAGGGTCTTGTGGGTGGTGGTGGTCACCACGTCGCACACCGGCACCGGGCTCGGGTGCACCCCGGCGGCCACCAGGCCGGCGATGTGGGCCATGTCGGCCAGCAAGTAGGCACCCACCTCGTCGGCGATGGCCCGGAAGGCCGCAAAGTCGATCGTGCGCGGGTAGGCCGAGTAGCCGCAGACGATCAGCTTGGGCCTGTGCTCCAGCGCCAGCTGGCGGATCGTGTCGAAGTTGAGCTGCTGGGTCTGGGGGTCCACGCCGTAGTGCACGGCCTTGAACCACTTGCCGCTGACGTTGACCGGTGAACCGTGGGTCAGGTGACCGCCGTGGCTCAGGTCCATGCCCAGAATCGTGTCGCCGGGCTGCAGCAGCGCCAGAAAGACCGCAAAGTTGGCCTGGGCACCGCTGTGGGGCTGCACGTTGGCCCAGGCCGCGCCGAACAGCTGCCTGGCGCGCGCGATCGCCAGCTCTTCGATCGCATCGACGTGCTCGCAGCCGCCGTAGTAACGCTTGGCGGGCAGGCCTTCGGCGTACTTGTTGGTCAGCACCGAGCCCTGGGCCTCCATCACCGCGCGCGAGGCGAAGTTCTCAGAGGCGATCAGCTCGAGGTGGGTCTCCTGACGCTGTTCCTCGAGGCCGATCAGCGCCGCGAGAGCCGGGTCGGCACTGGCCAGCGGCTGGTTGATCGGCGCGTCGCTGCTGGCAGACATGGGCGGCGAAGGCGGCAAACGGTTGCGTCGATCGTAGGCAGCCGGCCTGCGCGGGCACGCGCCAGCCCGGGAAGGCCGGCGCCAATGATGACCAATAAAAAACCGCCCGGTGGGGCGGTGGTGAGAAGCGCGCCTGGAGAGATTCGAACTCCCGACCCTCTGATCCGTAGTCAGATGCTCTAATCCGCTGAGCTACAAGCGCATGGGACCATTTTCAGCGCACGAAGGGCCCATCCGTCAAACATGCCGATTCGCTGGTACGGGCCCGCCAACCCCGAAGACCCCACTTACCGCCACTTTGAGCGGATCGTCAACCTGACCCTGCACGCGGCCGTCTATGCCGCGCTCAACAGCAGTTTGTGGGTGGTGCAAGAGCTGCGTCACCCCTGGCAGCACCTGGGCTGGCTAAGCCTCGGCTGGCTGGCCCTGCTGCTGATCCATGGTGGGGTGGTGATCAGCCTGCGGCCTGCACGCGAGCCCAATCAGACGCCATGACCCTGTCCGCCAGCCAGATCGAGCAACTCGAAAACGCCCTGGCCGAGCGGCTGTACCTGCAGGTGGCCGGCTGGCATCTCTACCTGGGCGATGCCGGCCTGGCCCAGGCATTGGCGATCGAATGCGCCGCCCGGCTCGACCAGGGGCCGGCCGTATGCGCCCGCCAGGCGCTCGAGGCGGTGCAGGTGCCGATCGGCGGCGGTGCCACCCGGCTGCCGCTGGCGCGGCTGGTGCCACCCGGGCAACTGCGGGATCTGGAGGATGTGTTGCAGGACCTGGACGCCTGAGTGATCGGCGCGGCACCCGCCACTAGGGTTGCCCCTGCTGCGCACCCAGGGCCGTGCTGGTCATCGAAGTCACCAATGCACGGGAGGTGGTCAGCCAGCGCATCGGCCGGCTGGGCAGCCGCCTGATCGGCCGGGTGGTCGACGCCGAGGCCCAGGTCGAGAAAGCCCTGCTGCAGGAACTCGAGAGCGCCTTCAAAGAATTCGGCATCGAAGCCCGCATCTATTCGGTTGAAGGCCCCCAGATGCTGGGCCGCTCGCACCTCGAGATCCCGGTGCATGTGCGCGACGAGCGCGAGGTGCGCCTCAAGGACCGGTCCTGAACGGCAGGCGCCGCTGCAGGCCGCCCAGCAGCTGCCGTGCCTCGGGCACACCCGCCCAGGAGGCCACCACGCCGTAGGCCGCCAGCCCCAGCAGACCGCTCAGGGCCGGCCGCAGCAGCAGCCTGGCCAGACCTGGGGGCCAGTGCACCCCGTGGGCCAGCGCCCAGGCCACAGCCCCGGCCACCAGGGCCGCCAACACCAGCCAAAGGGTGTCGGTGGTCCAGATCAGCAGCGGCAGCCCGCCCAGGCGGCGGTGCAGCACCCACAACAGGCCCCCACAGGTGAGGGCATTGACCACCACCGTGGCCAGCACCAGGCCCGGAGCGCCAAAGTTGCTGCCCGGCAGCAGCAGGCCCCAGGGGCTGGGGCCGCCCACCAGCACCCAGTCGGCGATGGCGTTGAGGCCGATGCCGGCCAGCGACAGCCGAAACGGCGTGTTGCCGTCGCCCAGGGCGTAGAAGACCCGCACCAGCACGTCGCGGCCCAGGTAGGCGGCCATGCCCAGGCCGTAGGCCATCAGCAGGCCACTGACCAGGTCACCGGCGGCGGCATCAAAGGCGCCGCGCTCGTAGATCAGATCCACGATCGGGGCCGCCAACGCGATCATCAGCGCCCCCAACGGCAGCATCGAGGCGCTCGAGAGCATCAGACCCTGGCGGATGCGTCCGATCAGCTGGGGCCGGTCCTCGGGCGCGGTCAGGCGGGCATAGGTGGGCAGCAGCGGCACCAGCAGGGCATTCGAGATCAGGCCCAAAGGCGTCTGCACCAGCAGGTTGGCGTAGCCCAGGCCGGCCGCCGCCCCGACGATGCCGCTGGCAAAGAACAGATCGACGAAGACGTTGATCTGCAGCATTCCCGACGAAAAGGTGGCCGGGCCCATGACCTGCAGCACCTCCTGCACGCCGGGGTGCTTCCAGTCCCAGACCAGCCGCAGCCGGTTCAGCCCCTGCTCGGCCAGGGCCGGCAGCTGGATCAGCCACTGCAGCAGCGCCCCCAGGGTGGTGGTGCCGGCCAGCACGATGCCGCCGATCAGGGCCATTGACGGGTCGACGATGCGGGGCCCCACCTGCCACCACAGCACCCCCAGGCCGCCGATCACCGCCAGGCTCGAGAGCAAGGGGCTGATCGAGGGCAGCCAGAACACATCGACCGCGTTGAGCGCGCCGAAGCCCAGGCCGATCAGGCCGGCCAGCAGGGCCATCGGCGCCATCCAGCGCAGCTCGACCACCGCCAGGGCGTGGCGCTGGGCATCGAGGCCGGGCCCCACCAGGGTGATCAGCGGATCAGCCGCCAGACACAGCAGCACCGTGACGCCGATCAGGCCAGCGCCCACCAGGGTGTTGACCGCCGCCAGCACGTGGGCCCCCTCCTCGCGCGGACGGCGGGCCAGGGCGCTGACCATGGCGCTGTGAAAGGGGCCGTTGATGCCCCCCAGCAGGATCAAGAGAAAGCCCGGCAGCACATAGGCGTAGTTGTAAGCGTCGTAGGCCGCCCCCACGCCAAAGGCGGCGGCGATCGCCTGCTGCCGCACCAGCCCGGCCACCTTGCTGAGGGCGGTGGCCACCGCCACCACCAGGGCAATGCGCTTCAACGACTGGGCCATGGGGGGCAGTATGGCGCTCACTGCGATCGCTTCCAGTGCCTGCCTCAGTGCCCCCTGCTTCGCCCGTGCTCAGCGTCGGTCCGCTGGTCGAAGGGGTGCTGATCCGCCGTTACAAGCGCTTTCTGGCCGATGTGGAGTTGGAGAACGGCTCCGAGGTGACCGCCCACTGCCCCAACACCGGGCCGATGACCGGCGTGTTGCATCCGGGCGGCCGCGTGCGCCTGCGCCATGACCCCTCGCCCACGCGCAAGCTGGCCTGGACCTGGGAACAGGCCCAGTGCCCCGGCGCCGATGGCCAACCGCTGTGGGTGGGCGTCAACACCGGCCTGCCCAACAAGCTGGTGCGCGCCACGGTCGAGGCCGGCCTGCTGGCGCCCTGGCTGGGGCCGATCGGGGCCATCAAGGCCGAGGTTCCCTATGGCGAGGGCCGCCGCAGCCGCATCGACCTGCTGCTGACCCCCGCCCCCGAAGCGGCCGACCAGCGGCCGATCTATGTGGAGATCAAGAACACCACCTGGAGCGACGGTGATCTGGCCCTGTTCCCCGACACGGTCACCGAGCGGGGCCAGAAGCACCTGCGCGAGCTGATGGCCCTGCTGCCCGAGGCCCGGGCCGTGCTGCTGCCCTGCCTGAGCCGGTGCGATGTGCAGCGCTTTGCCCCCGGCGATGCGGCTGACCCCACCTATGGCGAGCTGTTCCGCCAGGCGCTGGCGGCCGGGGTCGAGATCCTGCCCTGCCGCTACAGCTTTGACGCCGAAGGCGTCCACTGGCTGGGGCTGGCCGAGGTTGTGGCGCGCCAACCGGGGCACTGAACCCAGGGGCAAGCCCAGCCCCCTGGCGTGACCCATAGATTGGCCGCACCAGCCGCGCCGCCGTGGACACCCGTGCCTTCAAGCGCTCCCTGCACCACTCGGAGCGCTACAACCGCCGTGGCTTTGGCCTTGGGGACCAGGTGGCCGGCACCCTCGAGCAGGCCTACCAGAGCGATCTGGTCGCCGAACTGCGGGCCAACGGCTACGAGCTGCGCGACGGCCGGCTGACGGTGCGCCTGGCCGAGGCCTTCGGTTTCTGCTGGGGTGTGGAGCGGGCCGTGGCGATGGCCTATGAGACCCGGCGCCACTACCCCAGTGAGCGCATCTGGATCACCAACGAGATCATCCACAACCCCTCGGTCAACGCCCACCTGCGCGAGATGGACGTGCAGTTCATCCAGGTGGAGCAGGGGGTCAAGGACTTCTCTGAAGTGGCCAGTGGCGACGTGGTGATCCTGCCGGCCTTCGGCGCCACGGTGCAGGAGATGCAGCTGCTGAGCGAGCGGGGCTGCCACATCGTCGACACCACCTGCCCCTGGGTCTCGAAGGTCTGGAACACCGTCGAGAAGCACAAGAAACACGCCTTCACCTCGATCATTCACGGCAAGGTGAAGCACGAGGAGACCCTGGCCACCAGCAGCTTCGCCGGCACCTACCTGGTGGTGCTCGACCTGGCCGAAGCGCAGATGGTCTGCGATTACATCCTGGCCAGCGAGGGCGGCGCCTGCCCCAGCCCCGAGCTGCGGCAGGCATTCATGGAGCGCTTCGCCAAGGCCTGCTCACCCGGGTTTGACCCCGACCGCGACCTGGTGCGCCTGGGGGTGGCCAACCAGACGACGATGCTCAAAAGCGAAACCGAAGAGATCGGCCGGATGTTCGAGCGCACGATGCTCCGGCGCTACGGCCCCACCGAGCTGAGCGAGCACTTCCTGGCCTTCAACACGATCTGCGACGCCACCCAGGAGCGCCAGGACGCGATGTTCGCCCTGGTCGACGAGCCCCTCGACCTGCTGGTGGTGATCGGCGGCTACAACTCCTCCAACACGACCCACCTGCAGGAGATCGCCGTCAGCCGCGGCATCCGCTCGTTCCACATCGACACCCCGGCCTGCATCGGCCCCGGCAACCGCATCACCCACAAGCCGCTGGGTGGCGAACTGGAGACGGTCACTGACTTTCTGCCCTCCGGGCCAATCCGGGTCGGGATCACCTCGGGCGCCTCGACCCCGGACCGGGTGGTCGAGGATGTGATCCGCCTGCTGATCGAGCTCAGCCAGGCCTGAACGAAGCCCGCGGCGGGGGCTTTACATTTGGTTCACAGTCGGCCGGAACGTCCGGCATGCCGGAGTTCCCAGCCGTTGAAGACCCTGTCGAGCCAGAGCGCACCGACACTGCGCCACAGGGGCGACCCACGGGTGCGCTGCTACGGCAGCACCTTTGCCGACCTGATGGAGATGCGGGCTCCCGCCTCGGTGGTCGGCGCCTACCTGGACCGCCACGAAGGCTGGTTCTGCCGCTGTGCCGCGCCGATGACGGTGCAGCCCCTGGGCCACTCCCACAACGGCTACCTGCTGACCCTGGGACGGTTCGGCAATTTCGGCTTTGAGGTCGAGCCCACGATCGGGCTCGAACTGCTGCCCCAGAGCGAGGGCATCTACCGCATCGTCACGGTGCCGGTGGCGCCGGCCGCCGGTTCCGAAGGGCTGGGCGATCTGTACGACGTCGACTTCAACGCCAGCCTCGAGCTCGATCAAGAGAGCGACAACCTGACGACGGTGCGCTGGATGCTGGATCTCAAGGTCTGGATCACCCTGCCCGGGGTCATCACGATGCTGCCCCACAGCCTGGTGCAGAGCAGCGGCGATCACCTGCTGCGCCAGATCGTGCGCCAGATCTCAAGGCGCCTGACCTGGAAGGTGCAGGAAGATTTTCACGCCAGCCACGGGCTGGACTGCCCGCCGAGAAAGCGGGCCCAGTTCTAAAGACAGTTTCTAGGCAGACCGGCTCTAGGCGGGCCGGTTCTCCCAGATCTTGGTGACGATCTGCATGCCGCTGACCGCCTGCCACAGGAACAGGGTCATCAGCAGCATGTTAAGGCCGACGTGGGCCTTGCGGGCCACCAGGTTGCCCTGCTGAATGGCCGGGATCAGGGCCACGGCCAGGGCCAGCAGGCAGGTCATGCCGATGCCCACCAGCAGGTGCGGACCCACGAACAGCTTGCCGTTGTTGAGGTAGGTGACCGCCATGCCGCCGAAGGTGCCGAGCACCATCAGCGCCAGCATCAGGCCGCCGACCTGAAAGTGGCGGCGGGCGTACTGCCCCTTGATCAGGGTTTTGCGGGTCTCGGCGTCAGCGGTGCGGGTCTTCTTGGCCTTGATCCCCAGCCACATGCCGTAGCCCGACAGGGCCAACAGCAGCCACATCAACAACGGATGGACGAAGTTGAGGTTGTAGGCCAGGGATTCGGGCATGGCTGGGAGGGCCGTCAGCGCCGCTGAAGCTAGCGCTTAACGCACAGTGGGGCGCTCAGTGCAGGAAGTGGCGCTGACCGGTGACCACCATCGCCAGGCCCAGGGCGTTGCAGGCGGCGATCGAGTCGGCGTCGCGCACGCTGCCCCCCGGCTGGATCACGGCGCTGATGCCGTGGTCGGCCGCCAGCCGCACCGTGTCATCGAAGGGGAAGAACCCGTCGCTGGCCAGCACCGCACCGCGGGCCCGCTCGCCGGCGGCCTCGAGCGCCAGCCGGGCCGAGCCGACCCGGTTCATCTGGCCGGCGCCGACCCCCAGGCTCTGGCCGCCACTGGCGACGGCGATCGCATTGGAGCGCACGTGGCGCACCAGCTTCCAGGCAAAACGCAGGTCCTCGAGCTCCTGGGCCGTCGGCTGGCGTTCGCTGACCACCTGCCAGGCGGCTTCGCTGACCGGTTGATCGTCGAGCTGCTGGGCCAACGCCCCGCCGAGCACGCTGCGCAGCTGCTGACGCTCGGCCCGGGTGATCGCGCCGGCCCCGAGCTCCAGCAACCGCAGGTTGGCGCGAGCGGCCAAATGGGCCCGCGCCTCATCGCTGAAGCCCGGTGCCACCACACACTCAACAAACAGGCTGGTGAGCTGTTCGGCCGCGCCCAGGTCGACCGGAGCGTTGAGGGCGATGATGCCGCCAAAGGCTGAGACCCGGTCGGCGTCCAGGGCCCGCTGCAGCGCCTCGGCGGCGCTGGCGCCGGTGGCCAGGCCACAGGGATTGGTGTGCTTCACCACGGCCGCAGCGCACTGGAAGCGATCGGCGCCAGGACCCTGATGGTCGTAGCCGAACTCGCGCACGGTGGCGAGGGCTGCATCCAGGTCGATCAGGTTGTTGTAGCTGAGCTCCTTGCCCTGCAACTGGCTGGCACCGCCCCAGCCCGCTTCTGGCTGGCTGTACCAGGTGGCGCTCTGGTGCGGGTTTTCGCCGTAGCGCAGGCTCTGGCGGGCGGGCAGGCTCAGCTCCAACGGGGCCGCGTCGGCATCTTGGGCGGCCATCCAGGTGCTGATCGCCGTGTCGTAGGCCGCCGTGTGGGCAAAGGCCGCCAGGGCCAGCTGGCGCCGCAGGGCCGCGGTGATGCCGGCCGGACCCGCGGCCGCCAGCAGCTCCAGAAAGGCCGGGTACTGGCTGGGGCTAGTCAGCACCGCCACGTCGGCGTGGTTCTTGGCCGCCGCCCGCACCATCGCCGGGCCGCCGATGTCGATGTTCTCGATTGCGGTCTCCCAGCTGACCGCCGGATCGGCGACCGTCGCTTCGAACGGATACAGGTTGACCACGACCACATCGATCGGGTCGATGCCCTGGGCCGCCAGGTCAGCCTGGTGGGTGGCGTCGGCGCGCCGGGCCAGGATCCCGCCGTGAATGCGCGGGTGCAGGGTCTTGACCCGGCCGCCCAGGATCTCGGGAGCGCCGGTGTGTTCAGCCACCTTGGTGACCGCCACCCCCGCGGCCTGCAGGGTGGCGGCGGTGCCACCGCTCGAAATCAACCGGTAGCCGGCGGCCACCAGCCCCTGGGCCAGGGGCACCAGCCCCTCTTTGTCGGAGACACTTAGGAGGGCCGTGGGAGCCATGACGCCAGCAGCGGGATCAACCTGCCAACCTACGCAGGCAGCTCACGAACCCTTGATGGAGCCCGTGATGGAGCACGCCACTGTGGGGGACGCCCTCTGGCAGGGGCCTGAGCAGGCCAGCCGCCGGCTGGTGCTGCTGCACGGCTGGGGCGCCGACGCCGATGACCTGCTCGAGCTGGGCGAGCTGCTGGTCGGTCCCCAGGTCAGCGTCGTCAGCCTGCGGGCACCGCTGGCCCATCCGGCCGGGATCGGCCGGCAGTGGTACGACTTGCAGCAGAGCGGTTGGCCCCAATTGCCCGAGGCCCGCAGCGACCTGCAGCAGCGGCTGCTGGCCCTGGACACGAGCGTGGGCCTGCAGCAGACCGTGGTGCTGGGCTTTTCCCAGGGGGCGGCGATGGCCCTCGATGTGGCCACCACCCTGCCGGTGGCGGGGGTGATCGCCTGCAGCGGCTACCCGCATCCCGACTGGCAGCCCCAGGATCTGTCGCTGCCGGTGCTGCTCAGCCATGGCGAGCAGGATCCGGTGGTGCCCCATGGGGCCAGCGTTGAACTGGAGCGACGTCTCAAGGCAGCCGGTGCCGCCGTCGAACTGCTCAGCTTCGCCGGCGGCCACAGCATCGATCCGGACCTGTTCGCCCCGATGCGCCATTTTCTGGAACGCTGCTGGAGCTGACCAGCAGCGACCTCTTTCAAGCGACTTCAGTCAACAGAAGCGAGCTCAGACGAAGGCGTACTCGTACTCCTCCATCTCTTCCCAGTCATCGGCGGCGAGCGCCTCAAGACCTTCGAACAGAACGTCTTCGCCGATGCGATCGACAATCAGGCGCAACGAGGGGAACAGGAAGTGGTTCTCTTCGGCGTACTGGGCACTGAACAGACCCTTTTCGCCCCAAAAGAAGCGATCGGTGGTGTGCTCATTGCGGCGGACGTTGAGGATCGCCGGGGGCACCAGGGCCTGCTCGGCGATGTAGCGCCGGGCTGCGGTCACCGGCTTGTGGGAACCGGTCTCGAGGTTGAAGGTGGCCACATGGGCCAGAACCCGCTGGCCGGCGAGCCGGCGGCGGCTGATCCGCTTGCGCTTCTTGGACATGGAAGGGGTGACGGGGAAGGGGGGTGAGGCGACCGGGCGGCGCGGCAGCGCGGCACAGTCCTTGCGGCTGACCCTGCCGGGGACCGGCAGATCAGCAACGCCCAACCATCTGTCGTACGAAAAAGCGGAAAGCCGCTCCGTCGGCTACGCACCAACAGGAGCCCTGCGGCTTTTGGCCGCCGGGTCTTGAAGAACAGATCCTCGGATGGGTCTCTGTCTCTGCTGTAGCGTGGTTACGGGAAAACCGCAACAACGGCGCCAATGGCGTCGCCCCGACTGCCACTTGCCGCCCGCTCGCGGACTGCGAAGTATTGGTCGATAACCACATCTTAAGACTTTTTCCCGAATTTCGAACACGGCGAGCGGGAAATCTGTCCGAAGCCTGTCCGCACCCTGATCGCCGCGTCGTCTGCAGCCCGTGACTCTGCGCGTCTCCCAGGGCTTTCTCAGCCTGGTGCACTTTCAGTTGGCCCAGTTCGCGGACCGCGATGACGTGCGCTCGCTGGTGGTCTACGTGGCCCAGACCGACCAGGGCGACACGCCTGCTCTGGTGCCCGTCGGCCAGTGGCCCCACCAGAACCCGGCCCTCGAACCGGTCGCCAGCAGCAGCCCCCTGCGCCAACCGGCCGACGACCGGCGCTGGCTGCCCCTGCGCCACGAGCGCATGCTGCTGGGTGCCCTGCAGGTGCAGACCCGCACGGTGCCCTGGCCCGAATCCCTGGGCCAGCGCCTGCAGGCTGTTGCCCTGTGCCTGACCGAGGCGCTGCGCCAGGACCTGGCCCATCAACGGCTGCAGCAGCAGCTGCAACGCCAGGAGGCCCAACTGGAGGTGCTGGTGCACCAGCTGCGCAATCCGCTGACGGCACTGCGCACCTTTGGCCAGCTGCTGCTGCGCCGGCTCGAGGACGACCCCCGCAACCGCCCGCTGGTCGAGGGCCTGCTGGCCGAGGAACGCCAGCTCAACCGCTATGTCGATGCCCTGGCCGCCCTGGGGTCGCCGGCCGAAGCGGCCCTGGACCCAGCCCCAAGCCAACCGCTGCTGCTGCCGCCGTTGCTGAGCGGCCCCCAGGGCCAGCACCTGAACGATCTGCTCGAGCCGCTGCTGAGCCGGGCCGCCGCCACCGCCGCCCTGCAACACCGCGACTGGCGCCACAGCGGCAGCCTGCCCGAATGGCGGGGCGACAGCGGCGCCGTGGCCGAGATCATTGCCAACCTGCTCGAGAACGCCTTTCGCTACAGCCCGCCCCAGGCCCCCCTGGGGCTGCACGCCGGGGTGTCGCCGCTGGGCGGCCCCCAGCTGTGCGTCTGGGATGGCGGCCCGCCCATCGCCGCGGCCGAGCGCGAGACGATCTTTGGGCGCGGGGTGCGCGGCGAACGGGGCCAGGGCATCGCCGGCACGGGCCTGGGCCTGGCGCTGGGACGGGAGCTGGCCCAGGAGCTGGGCGGCAACCTGCAACTGCTGTGCCCGCCGGCGGCGATCAGCGCCGACCTGCCCGCGGCCGGCAACGCCTTCTGCCTCAGCCTGCCGCCCCAGCCACAGCAGCCAGCGCACTAGCCATCAGGCCGCACAGCAGCAACCCCAGGGCCTCGGTCCATTCGACGCAGGCGCCATAGGTATCGCCGCTGTGCCCCCCCAGCCGGCGGCCCAGCCAGCCGGGCAGCAGCAGAGCCGGCAGGGCCGGCAGCAGCAGGGCCGGCAGCAGTTGCAGCCCCAGCAGCGGCACCAGCAGCGCCAACGCCGCCAGCAGCAGCAGCCCCGGCAGCAGCTCCCGCAGCAGGGGCCCGCGCCCCTGGCGGTGAAACGCCGCAGTGCCCCGCTCGCGCAGATAGGGAAAACGGGCGATCGCCAGCAGCGGGCTGATGCGTCCCCAGATCGCGCTCAACAGCAGGCTCCAGGCGACCACGGGCGGCGATGCCGCCGCCGCCAGGGCCAGCAGGCCGCCCGCCCGCAGCAGCAGCACCACCACCAGGGCCTGCACCCCGGCGGCACCGACGCGGCTGTCATCCATGGCCTCAAGGGCCCGGGGCCCGGCCGCCAGCCCGTCGGCGGTGTCGACCACCCCGTCGGCATGCAGGCCGCCCGTGAGCACCAGGGCCAGCACGATCACCAGGCAGACCTGCACCAGCGGCGGCAGCCAGGCGGCGGTCAGCAGCCACAGCAGGGCCTGCAGGCCGCCGAGCACCACCGCCACCCAGGGGGCAAAGCGGGCGATGCGCCCAAAGCCGGGCTCGATCCCGGGCCAGGCGGGCAGCACGCTGTAGAAGACCCAGGCGCCGGCCAGGTCGCGCAGCCATGCTGGCAACTGCCGCATCCGTGCCATCCCACCTGCCATCCCAGCGTCCTTGGCCTTCTCATTCGACATCACCGCCCGCTGCCCCAGCACCCGGGCCCGCACCGGCCGCTTTGTCACCCCCCACGGCGTGGTCGAGACGCCGCGGTTCATGCCGGTGGGCACCGCCGCCACGGTCAAGGGGCTGAGCACGCCCCAGCTGGCCGAGACCGGCGCCCAGATGGTGCTGGCCAACACCTTTCACCTGCACCTACAGCCCGGTGAGGACGTGGTCGCCGAAGCCGGCGGCCTGCACCGCTTCATGGCCTGGGACGGGCCGCTGCTGACCGATTCGGGCGGGTTTCAGGTGTTCAGCCTGGGGGCGATCAACCGCATCAACGACGACGGCGTGGTGTTTCGCTCGCCCCGCGACGGCAGCCGCATCGAGCTGACCCCCGAGCGGGCGATGGCGATTCAGATGGCCCTGGGGGCCGATGTGGCGATGGCCTTTGACCAGTGCCCGCCCTATCCAGCCACCGAAAGCGAGGTGGCGGCCGCCTGCCGCCGCACCCACCACTGGCTCGAGCGCTGCGCCGCCTGCCACACCAGGGAGGACCAGGCCCTGTTTGGCATCGTCCAGGGCGGCTGCTTTCCCCACCTGCGAGACGAATCGGCCCGGGTGGTGGCGGCCATGGACCTGCCCGGCATCGCCGTGGGGGGCGTCAGCGTGGGCGAGCCGCCCGAAGAGATGCACCGCATCGTGCGCCAGCTGGGGCCGCTGCTGCCCGAAGCCAAGCCCCACTACCTGATGGGGGTCGGCAGCCTGCGCGAAATGGGGATCGCCGTGGCGCAAGGATTTGACCTTTTTGATTGCGTGCTGCCGACGCGCCTGGGCCGCCACGGCACCGCCCTGGTGGGGGGCGAGCGCTGGAACCTGCGCAACGCCCGCTTCAAGCGCGACCATGCCCCGCTGGATCCCAGCTGCCCCTGTCTGGCCTGCCGCCAGCACAGCCGCGCCTACCTGCATCACCTGATTCGCAGTGAGGAAATGCTGGGCCGCAGCCTGCTGAGCCTGCACAACATCACGACCCTGCTGCGCTTCACCACCGCCATGGCCCAGGCGATTCGTGAAGGCTGTTTTGCAGAGGATTTCGCTCCCTGGGAACCGGGCTCTGCGGCTGCCCACACGTGGTAGCGTCCGCCTCACGCAACCGACATTCCTGGGGATGGCCTCTTACGCCCTGCAGACCCTGGCCCAGCTGCCCGAGGCCTACCAGGCCTTCGGTCCCCTGGTCGACATCCTGCCGATCATCCCCCTGTTCTTCTTGCTGCTGGCGTTCGTCTGGCAGGCCTCGGTCGGCTTCCGCTGATCAGCCCCTTTCGGGTCAGCCGCCTTTGAGCACAGCCCAGGCGAATGCCGGCAGGGCCAGCATGCGCCTCCAGCGCTGGGGCTCCTGCAGCAGGCGGTAGAGCCATTCAATCTGCAGGCTGCTCATCCAGCCGGGGGCCCGCTGCTTGACGCCGGCCCAGACGTCAAAGCTGCCGCCCACCCCCATCCACAGGCCCCGGCGGCGGTTGCCTTGGGCGGCGATCCAGGTCTCTTGCCGGGGCACCCCCAGCGCCACCAGCACCAGGTCGGGCCGGGATGCCAGCAGTTGCCGTTCGAGCTCGGGCCAGGCGTCGGGGCGCTGGTAGCCGTGGGCGCGAAACACCAGCTGCAACGCGGGCAACCGCGCCTTGAGGCGTGCGGCCAGCTGGTCCATCACCGGCGCTGAAGCGCCCACCAGCGCGACGCGCCAGCCCTGCTGGGCCGCGGTCTCGAGCAGGGACCAGGCCAGTTCGATGCCGGGGCTGCGCCGCACCCGCAGCCGCTGACGGCCCAGGGCCCACACCACCCCCGACCCGTCGGGGATCACCAACGACGCCGCCTCGATCGCCGCCCCCAGGGCGGGATCGGCCAGGGCCGCCATCGTCATCTCGGCGTTAAGGGTGACGATCTGACCGCCGCCGCCGCGCTGCAGATCGATGGCGGCGGCCAGCACGTCGGGACAGACATGCACCGGCACCCCCAGCACGCGGGTGCGCTGGGGTTGAGTGGCGATTGTTGCCATCGTGGGGACACCGGGCGAGGGAGAATCTATGGCTGTCCCGCCAAAAGCCATGCCGCCGACCTTCGGGGCCACTGCTGCAAGCGATCCCGGCAATGTCCAGGCGTCAGCGCAGGCCCGGCAGGTTCTCGAGGCGATCGACAGCCAGATCGAGCAGGTGGTGCTGGCCCGCCAGCATCCGATCACAGGCCTGCTGCCCGCCAGCACCGCCAACACGGTGCACGGCAACTACGGCGACGCCTGGGTGCGGGACTGCGTTTATTCGATCCAATGCGTCTGGGGCCTGGCCCTGGCCCACCGCCACCTGAACGGCGACTGCCGCCGCGCCTTTGAGCTGGACCAGCGGGTGCTGCAGCTGATGCGCGGGCTGCTCAACGCGATGCTGCGCCAGGCCGCCAAGGTGGAGCGCTTCAAGCACAGCCTGGATCGGCTCGATGCGATCCACGCCAAGTTCGACACCGGCAGTGGCGAACCGGTGGTGCCCGACGACGGCTGGGGGCACCTGCAGCTGGACGCCACCGCCCTGTACCTGCTGCAGCTGGCCCAGCTGACCCGCAGCGGCCTGGTGGTGATCCAGACCAGCCACGAGCGGGATTTCGTTCAGAACCTGGTCTATTACGTGGCCCGCGCCTACCGGGTGGCCGATTACGGCATCTGGGAGCGGGGTGACAAGGGCAACCACGGCCTGCCCGAGCGCAACGCCAGCTCGATCGGCCTGGTCAAGGCCGCCCTGGAGGCCCTCGAGGGCCTGGACCTCTACGGGCCCCACGGCGATGGCAGCGCCACCCTGGTGATCCCCCACGATGCGATCGTGCGCCTGCGCCGGGCCCTGCGGGGCCTGCTGCCGCGCGAATCGGCCAGCAAGGAGGTCGACGCCGCCTGCCTGGCGGTGATCGGCTACCCCGCCTGGGCGGTCGAGGATCCCCGGCTGGCCGAGCGCACCCGGGCCAAGATCCGCAGCGATCTGGGCGGCGCCTACGGCTACAAGCGCTTCAGGCGGGACGGCCACCAGACCGTGGTCGAAGACCACACCCGCCTGCATTACGAGCGCGAAGAGCTGGCCCAGTTCGAGCACCTCGAGTGCGAGTGGCCCCTGTTCTGGGCCTACGAGCTGATCACCGCCTGCTGCGAAGAGCGCTGGAGCGAGGCGCGCCAATGGCGCCAGCGCCTGGCCGGGGTCAGCGTGCTGGTGGAGGGCAACGCCCTGCTGCCCGAGCTGTACCGGGTGCCGGCCGAGGCGATCGCCGCCGAGCGGCGTCAGCCGGGCAGCCAGCCGCGCGAAGCCAACGAGAACGTGCCACTGCTGTGGACCCAGAGCCTGACCTGGCTGTCGGACCTGCTGCTGGCCGGTCTGATCAGCCCCGAGGACCTCGATCCCAGCGGGCGGCGACGGACCGTCAGCCTGGGCGCCCACGAGGTGCTGGTGGCCCTGGTGCCCGCCAATGAGGCGATCGCGGCCGCCCTGAGGGCCGCCGGGCTGCCCCTGGCCGGCGATGCCCTGACTGTGGCCAGCTCGAGCCAGCTGGCGGCGCGCCTGGCCCAGGTGGGGGCCAACGACCGCCTGGGGCTGTCGGGCCACCCCCAGGTGCGCATGGAGACCATGGCCACGGCCCGGCTCTACCGCAGCCCCGACGGCAGCCAGGCGATGGCCTTTCTGCCGGCCGTGCTCGAAGAGAGCACCTTTTACCTGGCCGACGACGCCGAGCAGCTGGTCGACACCGTGCGTTCGGAGCTGCGCCTGCTGCAGCGCCACTGGCGGGGCACGGGCTCACCCTTGCTGTTGATCCCGGTGGCCGAAGCGGCCTACCGCAGCGACCCCGACGCCTTTGTGCGCCTGGGCCAACAACTGCAGAGCGGCCTGCTCGACGGGGTGCCGGTGCAGCTGGCGCCCCTGGCGGAGCTGCTCAGCCAGGGCAGCTGGCACACCCTGCCCCCCGAAAGCGCAGCACCGGTGGGCGAGCCGATCGCGCCCTTGCCCCTGCTGGCCAGCACCGAGCGCACACCGCTGACCGCCCGTCAGGAGCAGGAGCTCGAGGACAGCTCGATCGGCGACCTGCTCGATCGGCTGTGGCACAGCAATTCGCTGCAGGAGCAGGCCGAGGTGCTCGAACTGCTGAGCCTGCGCCTGGGTCTGGCCGCCCAGCTGCAGGGCCCCCAGCACGAGACCGTGCTGCTGCGGGACCTGCTGCGGGAGGTGTACCACCGGGCCCTGGCCCAGGCCGAATGGGGCGTGGTGCGGCGCACCGCCGCGGCCCTCGAGCTGGTGCACCCCCAGCTCGAGGACGCTCTGACCGACCTGCTGCTGCGCCAGAAGCAGGTGGTGGTGGGGCGCAATTACACCCGCGACTCGCTGATCAGCGGCCCCCTGGGCAGCCGCGCCATCGCCGCCATGATTCGCCGCTTCAGCGGCGAGGACGGCCGCGAATGGATGCTGCAGCAGGAGCTGCTGCTGGCGCTCGACACCCTGGCCCGGCATGAACCCGGCCTACTGAGCGGCAGCCTGACCCTGCAGCTGGGCCAGCTGCTGCTGCTGCTGACCAGCGAACTGGCAGCCGAGCGCGAGCTGAGCCCGATCGATGCCTTTGATGCGCTCTGCCACCTGCCGCCCCATGCGATCTGCCGGCAGCTGCGGGCGGTGCTGGCCGACCTCGAGCACGCCCGCGACGCCCTGCAGCGCAAGGAGCAGCTGCACCTGAGCGGCCGCGTGCGCTGGGTGGCCAGCGAACCCCTCGAGGACCTGGCCAAGGGCGGCTGCTGGTTGCAGCACCGCTCGCGCCTGGGGGCCCTGGGGCGAGTGCCGCGGGACTTCTACCCCGGCATCTGGGAGCTGCTGCACCACTGCCGCGGCATCGTCATCGGCGACAAGCTCGACAAGCGCAACCGGCTCGAAAGCAAGCCCCTGCTGCGCGAAAAGACCCCCGGCGAGCACAACTTCGCCAGCCAGGTCGACCACCTGCTCAGCAAGATCGAAGCCCCCGAGTACCGCCAGCTCTGCTGCGAGACCCTGCTGACCCTGATCGCCTTCGTGGCGGCCAACCCCAAAGTGGTCATCGACGACGACCTGGCCCTTGACGTGGTGATCGGCCACGCGGTGCGGGTGGGCTGGCAGCAGCAGCACCCCGAGATCGCCAGCGCCGACTACGGCACCCACAAAGCCGAAGCCTGGGACTGCTTTTACCGCGCCTCACCGGCCGACTGCCGCCGCTGGCAGCTCGAGGCCCTGCGCCAGCTCACGGAGAGCTGAGGGGCCACGAGTTCAGGGGCAGCGGCTCAGATCGGTTGCTCGAGGCTCATGCAGATGTTGGGCTGCTCGACGCACTGCTCGATCAGGTCAGCCAGCTGCAGCGCCCGCGAGGCCTGCAGGCCATCGACCGCCGGGGTCTCCTGGCCGCGCACGCACCGCAGAAAGTGCTCGAGCTCGGCATAGAGGGGCTCGATCGAGGTGGTGCTGACCTCCTCGATGAACCCGTCATTGCGGTACACCAGCTCGCCGTGGTCGGCGCTGACCGTCTCGTGCTGGCGGCGGTGAATGCGAAGGTTGTGGTTGAGGAAATCGGTCTCCATCAGGCTGCTGCGGCAGTGGCAGTAGAGCCGGCGGATCTTGCGGTGGGCCATCTTGCTGGCCGTCAGGCTGGCCACGACGCCGTTGGCAAAGCCCAGGGTGGCGTTGACGTAGTCAATCGGGCCCTCGGCGCTGCGCCCCCCCGCCGCCGCCAGCCGCACCACCGGTGAGGCCGCCAGCTCGAGCACCAGGTCGATGTCGTGGATCATCAGGTCCAGCACCACCGACACGTCGTTGGCGCGGTCAGCATTGGGGCTGTGGCGGCGCGCCTCGAGCACCACCACCTCTTCACCGGCGACCACCTTGACCAGCTCGCGAAAGGCCGGGTTGAAGCGCTCGATGTGGCCCACCTGCAGCAACCGCCCGCCCGCCTCGGCGGCGCTGATCAGCTCGGCCGCCTCCTCTTGGCTGGCGGCGATCGGCTTCTCGATCAGCACATGCACGCCGGCCTGCAGGCAGGCCAGACCCACCCGGTGGTGCAGCAGGGTCGGCACGGCGATGCAGACCGCCTCCACCTCGCCCAGCATGGCGCGGTAATCGGCAAACCAACGGCAGCCGAACTGCTCGGTCGCCAGGCGGCCGCGGACCTCGTCGGGGTCGGCCACGCCCACCAGCTCGGCATCCTTGAGCAGGCTCAGCACCCTGGCGTGGTGCCAGCCCATGTTGCCGATGCCGATGACACCCACACGCACAGGGTTCATGGCTCCGGCCCCAGGTACGCGCGCATTATCAGCGATGGCGCGGCAGGTTGAGGCGAATGGGGGTCCCGAGGATCGAACTCGGCTAAGGCGAATTATGAGTTCGCTGCATTCACCAGATTGCTAGACCCCCGCTCGGCCTACCGGGCCGTCGCGTGTCTACCACAATCAGCGCCCGGCGGCACGGCCAGTGCTGGTGCCGAGGCCAGTGCCGCGGCCGGGGGCGCCCAGGCTGCCGTTGAAACCGTTCGAAAGGTCAGCTGTGCGCCACGGCAGCAGATCGCCCTGGGCCTCGAGCAGCACCCCGGCGGTGTTCTGCAGGGCCGTGCCATCCCAGACGATCGTCTGATCGGTGAACCCGAAGGCGCGGATCGAATCGCCGCTGTTGATCGAACCGGTGGCGATGCCGAACAGCTCGCGCAGCTGGCCGCGGATGCTCACCCCCTCGGCATAGGGGGCGGTGTAGGTGAAGAAGCGCCGGTCGACCAGCTCGGGCAGGGTCTGCACCGCCCCGCAGCGGCTCACCTCGCGCGGCGCTCCGCCGGCCTGGGCGGGCGCCTCGAGGGTGGTCGTGCACAACACCGGCCCGGCCAGGGCGGCATCCGCCAACAGCGCACCACCCAGCACCGGGACTCCAGCCAGCGGCAGGGCCAGGGCCAGGCCCCACAGGGGGTGCAACGTCGGCAAGAAGGACAGAGCCATGGCAGGGACCAGGCGAGGGCCCGGCAACAGAACAGGGGCTGCGCGCAAACTAGACAGGCTCAGGCGCGAACACCAGCCCATGTCCTCCCTGCCCAGCACCAGCCAGGCGATGCGCCAGGCCCTGCTGCCGCTGCTGGCGACCAAGGCCTACCGCCACGGCCAGTTCACCCTGGCCTCGGGCCGCAGCAGCAACCATTACGTCAACTGCAAACCGGTGAGCCTCAGTGGCACCGGGCTGGCCCTGCTGGGGGCCCTGATGCTCGAGCAGGTCGAAGCGGACGCGTGCGCCGTGGCCGGCCTGACCCTGGGCGCCGACCCCCTGGTCAGCGCCGTGGCCCTGCAGGCGGCCCTGGCGGACCGCAACCTCGACGCCCTGATCGTGCGCAAGGAGGCCAAGGGCCACGGCACCGGCGCCTGGCTCGAAGGCCCCCTGCCCCCGGCCGGCAGCGTTGTCACCGTGCTCGAGGACGTGGTCACCACCGGCGGCTCCTCGCTCAAGGCGGTCAACCAGCTGCGCGAAGCCGGTTACACGGTGAACCGGGTGGTCACGATCGTCGACCGCCAGGAAGGCGGCCTTGAGGCCATGACCGCCGCCGGGCTCGAACTACGCAGCCTGTTCCTGCTTGAGGAGGTGGCTGCTGCTTCGGCAGCCACAGCCGCTGCCAGCGAGGCCTGATGGACGCTGCCGCCACCTGCTGGGCCTGGCACCCCAAAGGCCCCTGCCGGCTGGAGCAACCGGTCTGGCTGCTGCGGCTGGATGGTGCCGATGCCCTGCGCTTTTTGCACGGCCAGAGCAGCCAGGCGATCGCGCTGGCCCCAGCGGGCAGCGCCCTGGCCACCTGCCTGATCAGCCCCACCGCCCGCATGCGCGCCCTGGCGCGGGTACTGGTGGATGACCAAGGCGCCTGGCTGCTGATCGAAACCGGCGACCCCGAGGCGGTGCGCGCGGCCCTTGACCGGGTGCTGTTCCCGGCGGATCAGGTGCAGCTGGGCCCCCTGCAGCAGGCGCTGCTGGTCACCCTGCTGGGCGACGACAACCTGCTGAGCAAGACCAGCCTGCTGGGCGACCAGCCCCAGGGAGAACCCGGCCGCTGGCAACCTTTGAGCGCTACCACCTGGCTGGTGGAGCAGCAAGTGCTGCTGCAAGGTCCGGCAGCAGCTGATCCCGCAGCCGCCCCCGATGCCCACCCCCTGCTGAGCAACAGCCGCCCCCTGAGCGTGCTCGAGCAGGAGCGCTGGCGGATTCAGCAGGGCTGGCCTGCCGCTCCCGGCGAACTCAACGACGGCACCAACCCGTTTGAACTGGGTCTGGCGGCGCGGGTCAGCCTGAGCAAGGGCTGCTACGTGGGCCAGGAGACCCTGGCCAAGCTGGCCACCTACGACGGCGTCAAACAACAGCTGCGTCGCTGGTGCTGGCAGACAAAGGAGGTCAGCACCGCTTCTGCCTATGGCGAGAGCGCCACTGCTGCAGCACTGATTGCCGGCCAGACCCTGTGGAGCCCGGGCGGCGACAAGGCCGGCACGATCACCTCGGTGCTGCAAGTGCCGCAGAGCGACGGCACGCTCTGGATCGGCCTGGCCCTGGTGCGGCGCAGCGGCCTGGAGCATGAGCGGCTGCGGGCGGGCGAGGCAGGCGCGGGTGGCGAAGCAGGCGCAGCTGGTGAGGCAGGCGCAGCTGGTGAGGGGCCATGGCTAACGGTGTCAGTCCCCCAAGGTTTCGTCCCACCGCCCGCTGCCCAGAAACCGGCCTCTGCCTAACAACCGACTGCGCCGGCTGAGGCCCCTGCAGCCAAGGCTCAGCCCTGATCCAGCAGCCAGCGGGCCACGGTCCAGCTGGCCAGGCTGTCGTCGCGGTTGTAGAGAAAGATCTGCTGCAGATGCCGGCGCGCCGCCCGGCCCCGGGAGCCGGGGTCGCGGTGCCACTGGCGCCACTGCCGCCACCAGAGCAGGCAGCGGGCCCCATCGACGCCGCTCTGGCTCCAGGCGAAACCCAACCAACCGGCCACCGCCTTGAGCCCGTAGCTGCCAACCGGCAGCCGCCAGCTGTGGCGCAGGCGTGCATGCAGGTCGATCAACCGACCGCGCAGCTGCTGAATCTGGGCCTCAGACGCCCCCTGGCGCTGGGCCAGACGCACCAGGGCCAGGGATTCGGTCTCGCCGTAATGGAGGATCGGCCAATCGGGATA
>JAIXOF010000180.1 GCA_027486935.1 Cyanobium sp. C1_MAG_00004
CGGCCGCAGCCACCCAGCAGCTGCAGGTGACGGTGGTGCAGGAGCTCGGTCTGCGGGGGGCACGGGCATGAACCTGATCGAAGTGGTCGTGGCCGCTGCCCTGTTTCTGGGGGCTTGCAGCGGTGCCGCCCAGATGGGTGCCTCCAGTGCCCAGGCGATGACCAAGGGGCGTCTGCAGGGGCAGCAGCTGGAGCAGATCGAAGCCCAGTTTCTGGCGGCGGCCGCGTTGCTGCGTCAGGTCGAGCCCAGCTCGGATCTCACCTGCGATGCAGCTGCTCAGCTGTTGCAAAGCCAGTTGGCCGCGTCCCTGCCGCCGGTCGAGGCTGGTGTGGTTCGCCTGCTCAGCCTGGTGCCCGGCAGCATCCACCTGCAGCTGACCCTGGCCGGCGAGGGGGGGCTTCGGCGCCAGCGCCTGTACAGCCCCGCCGCCGCCGGGCTGTGCGGCCCCGTCAGCTCCTGGAGCCAGGAGGGGGCCCATGCGGCGCTCTGATCCGAGCAGCAGCGGCATGACCCTGCCCGAGCTGCTGGTGGCCGTGGTGGTGCTGGGGTTGATGGCCGTCGTGGGCATCGGCGGTGTGGGCCGCTCGCTGGCACGCACCCGGGTCGAGGCCGCGGCGCGGCAGCTGGCGGTCGACCTGGAGCAGGCCCGCAGCAGCGCCGAGGCCGCCGGCACTGCTTGTGCACTCGAGCTCACCCCCCAGGGCTGGTCCCAGGACCCGGCCAGCGATCTGCCGCCGTGCCGCGTCGCAACCCCATCCACGCTGCAGCAGGTTCAGCTGCGCCACAACCTGCCCGCTGCGCTGCGAATCGCGAGCAACGGGCTTGTGTTGGACGGTGGCACGGTGGTGGTCGCGGCCGCCGGCTCTGACCTGCAGCGCTGCCTGGTGGTGTCGCTGCCGCTGGGGGTGGTGCGCACCGGCCAGAGCAAGGCGGCTGCCGGGGCAACCCCACGCAGCAGTGACTGCGTCCTCGATCCGTCGCTGTGAAACCGATGGTTGGACGTGGGAGTGATCTGCGGTGTGTTCGCCGCTCCTGCGGCCGGCAGGCGGCGGGGTTCTCACTGCCCGAGCTGCTGTTGGCCTTTGGCCTGGGCCTGGGCCTCTGCGCCCTGATGCTGCAAAGCGTGTTGGCCGAGGGGCAGAACGGGCAGCGGCTGGCGCGGCTGTTGCGCGAGCGGCAGGCCGCTGGGCGAGCGTTGGCCTTGCTGCGCAGCGACCTGCAGAGGGCCACCGACGTGGCATCCAGTGCCGGGCCCAGCGGCCAAGCCGCCGCCTGCAATCTGGCCGGACGGGCGGTGGTCTTGCACCTGCAGTCCGCCGAAGGGCCGATCACCTACAGCATCGGCAAGCCGGCTGAGCCGATCTGGCGCGGCCAGGTGCTGATGCGCTGCGGCCCGGCCTTTGGCCTGGATGGCAGCCCCAGCCAGGGGCAGGCCCTGAATCGGGTGCTGCTGGATGGACTGGCCAGCGGCGGCGCCCTCGCCCTGCTGCAGGGCCCCGGGGTGCTGCGGCTTGAGCTGCGCCAGCAGATGCCGCTACCAGGCCAGCCCAGCCAGGTGCTGACCCACCAGCGCCTGCTGCCGTTGCCGCCATCGCCGAGTTAGCCCATCGCGGCTAAGTTGCGCTCAGGTGGCCTGATGGCATGGCCCAGTCGGATCTGCCCAGCGACCCCCTGGCGGCCCACGACGTGCTGCTGCAGCGCGCCGAGCAGCTGTACAGCGTGCGCCGTGAAGAGCGGCGCAAGCCGCTTCCCGAGCAATCGCAGGCCGAGGTGCGTCTTGTCCGCGGCAGCCGGATTGAGCTGCTGTCGGCCGAGATCCTCGATGTCAGTCACAGCGGCATGCGGCTGGCAGGATTCGTGAATCAGACCGTCCAACAGGGCGATCGCTGCGAGATCAGGGTGCTGACCAGCGCCGCCACCACAGCCAGTGTCTGGGCCACGGTGCTCTGGGTTAAACCGCACCCGTTGATTCAGGTGTTCGGGGTCGAATTCGATGAGCGGCAGGCCTGATCGGCCGCTCAGGACTCAGTTGGCGCCAAAGTCGGCTGGATCGCAGCGCATGAACGTCTGAACGGCATCGGGCAGCAATGGTTGACCTTCTGTGTCATGCCGATCTCGGCGGCTTCCTTGGCTTCCAAGCTCTGGTTCTGCAAGATCGAGCTCAGCAAACCTATTCCTGCTCAGATCGATTGATTGAAGGTATTTTTGATTTCAATGCTGAGCTCCTAAGGGTCTAGGTGTGGTTCCCTGGGCTCTTGCGATGCATTAGCTGTTTCGGGATTGGCCTAATGTGGAAGGGACTTCTGTGTGGCGCGAGCCCGCCAGATGCCGGAGCGGCATTATGTGGTGGCAGGCTCGCATTGCAGTTCGGAGTGCAATCAAGCTGATCGCAATCAGGGAGCTGCTGCCGTCGTCAGGCTGACTTGGCCACTCGAGGTGATGGTTGCAACCGCTTGGGTGGTAATGGGAAAGCTGGATGTGTTGCTTGTGAATGTCCGTGAGGCTGTGGCGTCACCACAGGTGCCGGTGATGTTGCTGGGTGAAACGAATGATGCTGTTTCGCCGGTGACTTGAAGAGCAGCACAGGCTCGGGCTGCTGACATGGCGGCGCTTTCGGCGGCTCTGGCTCTGGCTTTGCCGGCTTGATTGAGATATGCCGGAATGCCAACAGCCGACAGGATGCCGATGATCACGACGACAATCAGAAGCTCCGCCAGGGTGAAGCCCTGTTGCCCATTGTGGCGGGCACTGTTGCGGCTGCGAGCTGGGCGCAGCAGCCCATGAAGGGTCTTGGAATGCATCGGGACAATGCAATGTGCAATATCACTGTGTCGGTTGTGGTGCAGGCTGTCACCGTGATTTAACTGAGGGGTTCCTGAAAACTCTCTGAAAATCCTGTCCCGATTGCGCTCTGCTGTGGCACCTCGGCCTGCTGACTCCAGAGGCGTGCGTCCCCTGCTACCACTGCGGATCTGGCTGCGGGCGACCTCGCTGCTGGCGGTGCTGGCCGGTTACACCCTGTTGCTGGTGCTCACCAGGCCTTGGCTGCCCTGCAGCGGGTGCTCTCCTACCAGGATCTGGTCAGCCAGTTGAGCACGAGGGTCAGCCCGGATCACAGCTGCCCCCTGCCGGGACTGGCGGTCGAGACCCTGCCAGGCCACAGCCAACTGGCGCCCCAGCTGCTACACAGCGATGGCCAGACCTGGCTGGTCAGCGTCACACCCCTGGCTGAGGGCGCCGATGGGGCACCGAGATCACTCAAGGTGAGCCAGAACGTCACCGCTTCGGTGCAGCAGCAACCCCAAGAGCTTCGCCCCATCGCCACGGCGTTCAATGCGATGCAACAGCACCTGGCCACCAGCTGGGAGCAGCAGCGCGCCTTTGTCGACGGGGTGGCCCACGAATTGCCACGCCGCTGACCTTGATTTCGGGTCACGCCCAGAACCTGCGGCGCCATGCCGCCCTGGCCGCCACCCCCGAGCCGGCCGCGTCGCTGCAGTTGATCACGGCCGAGGCCCACCGCATGGGACTGCTGGTGAGCGACCTGCTCGACCTGGCCCGCCGTGATGCCGGGCGGCTCAGCCTGAACCTGCAACCCCTCAACATCGAGGACGCCATGTTTGAGAGTTTTGAGCGACTGGCCGCCAGCAGCCGTGGCCTCTTGCAGCTGCTCAGCGGTGACAGCAGTGGTGACAGCAGCGGCGACAGCGCCGGGGCCCTTCCCCTGGCCCTGGCCGACCCCGATCGCCTGCAGCAATGCCTGGCCGCTCTGATCGGCTTGGTCAGGTAGTCGTCGGCACCCGAATCGAGCGCCTCGACCCGTTCGCGCACATCGTCGCGCGCAGTCAGCATCAGCACCGGCATCGTCAGGTTGACCTAGCGCAGGCGGCGGCAGACCTCAACCCCGCTGAAGTCGGGCAGGGTCCAGTCGAGCAGCACCAGGTCCCAGGCCTCGCTGCGGATCAGGGTCAGGGCCTGCTGGCCGCTGCCGGCCTCGTCGCAGCTGTACCCCTCAAACGTGAGCTCGCCGCTCAGAAAGCGGCGCAGCTCGGGATCGTCGTCGACGATCAACACCCGTTGGCCGTTGGGCTGCTGCGCCATGGGGTCAGGTTAAGCCGGCAAATCGGGCTTGGACTTGGGAGCCAGCAAGCTGGGTTGCCAGTAAGTTGGTATTGGCGCTGCGGGCACGCGTGATGAAAACCACCATTGATCTGCCCGAGGTTCTGGTCAAGCAGGCCAAGCAAAAAGCCCTGCATCAAGGCCGTGCGTTCAAGGATCTGATTGCGGATTACATCCGTCAGGGGCTGAATGAGCAGCCCAGTCATGCCGCGGTTTCACGCTCGTCCGGGGCCCTGGAGATTGATCCGGACGGACTTCCCCTGTTTCGTGGTCAAGCCAGTCAGGGGTTCCGTCAGCCTGCTCTTGCCGACACCCTCGCGTTGGAACACAGCACCCTTGAGCAGGAGGACCTCCAGCGTGTCGGCTTGGCTCATTGACACCCATGTCTGGTTGGCCCTGACTTTTCAGAACCATCCGGGGCATGGGCTCGCCCGCTCGGCTTTTCTGGCAGCCACTCCTGAGACCCCCTGGTTGTGGTGTCGGGCGACGCAGCAAAGCTTTTTGCGTCTCGCTTCAACGCCTGCGATCACCCGCGTGTACGACGAAACCCGGGTCACCAATCAAGATGCCTGGGTGGCGTTGGAGATGTTGCTCGCCAGGCCGCAGGTGACTGTTGTCGACGAGCCGCCTGGGGTGATGGGACTGTTGGGCAGACTTGGAGCTGTTGAGGCAGCGGCGCCACGACGCTGGATGGATGCTTATCTGGCCGCGGTCGCCATCGCCGGCGGCTGGCGATTCCTGACCCTGGATCCGGATTTTCTGGCTTTTCGCCCCGAAGGTCTTCAGCTCGAACTCCTCGATGGTCGTTGACGCGCCCCGGCCCACCAAGCCGGCCACCAACCTGTCGGCCCGGCTGGCCCGCTGGGGGCTGGTGATCGTGGCGGCCTATGCAGCCGTCGCCCTGGTGATGCCCCTGCTGGTGCACCTGGGCCTGTTGAGCGACCCCACCGCCGGTGTGGACAACCCGGTGAATGCGGCGCCGTCGTGGGGGCACTGGTGCGGCACCGATCGCCTGGGCCGTGACGTCTGCTCCCGCACCCTGGCGGGCAGCGGCGTGGCCCTGCAGGTGGTGGTTCTGGCGGTGCTGATCGCCCTGCTGATCGGGGTGCCGCTGGGCATGGTGAGCGGCTACCTGGGCGGTGGGCTGGATCGGCTGCTGGTGCTGCTGATGGACACCCTGTACACCCTGCCGGTGCTGCTGCTGTCGGTGGTGCTGGCCTTTCTGCTGGGCCGGGGGCTGCCCAATGCCGCCGCCGCCCTGTGTGTCGTTTACATCCCCCAGTACTTCAGGGTGGTGCGCAACCAGAGCGTGCAGATCAAGGCCGAGCTGTACATCGAGGCGGCCCGCTCGCTGGGGGCAGGGCCGCTCTGGATCCTGCGCCGCTATCTGCTGCGCAACGTCATCACCTCGGTGCCGGTGCTGCTGACCCTCAATGCGGCCGATGCGGTGCTGGTGCTGGGCGGATTGGGGTTTCTCGGGCTCGGTCTGCCCGAGACGGTTCCCGAGTGGGGAGGCGACCTGCAGCTGGCCCTGACCGCATTGCCCACCGGGATCTGGTGGACGGCCCTGTACCCAGGCCTGGCCCTGTTTGTGCTGGTGCTGGGGCTGGCGTTTCTGGGTGAGGGGCTCGAGCGCTGGCTCAGCGATGGCTGACGCCTGCGGCTTGAGCGCTGCAGAATGACCACAGGCTGAACGGGAGCGTGCCGATGCCCTGGTGGTTGGACCTGGTCCTGCTGGTGACGGCGTTGGTGCTGTGGCTGTCGGGCAGCGGTAACCGCGACGACGTCTGGGGCCTGTTGCAGCGCCTGCTGGCGGTGATCGCCGCGGCGGTGGTGTTGTTGGGGGGACGGCAGATGGTGCTCGAAGCCCTGGTGCTGGCCTTGGCCCTGTGGTTGCCCGGTGCTGACAGCCAGCGGTTGCGCAGCGTGGGCCGCAGCTTCAGCAGCGCAGACGAAGGCTTCGGGGCAGGTCCTCGCTGATCGCCCCCTCGTCGTTCAGATCCGGATAGGGGCGGCCCTGGCTGCGGCACCAGGCGGCCACCTGGGGGTAGGCCCATTCGAACAGGATGTCGTCATAGCGTTCGGCTGGCACCCCCTCGCCATCGCTGGGCACCAGGCCTGCCGCCTGCCGTTGCCGCAGCGCCTCAAACAGCAGGGTGGCCGTCGCCACGCTGACGTTGAGCGACTGCACCATCCCCTGCATCGGGATCACGATCGCCTGGTCCACCAGTGCCGTCGTCTGCGGGCTTAAGCCCCATTTCTCGGCTCCCAGCACAAACGCCGTCGGTCCGGTGAAGTCGCAGCTGCGGTAGTCGACCGCCTGGGCCGACAGGTGGGTGCCATACAGACGGAATCCTCTGTCCTTGAGCTGGCCGATCACGGCCGCACTGTCGCCATGGGCCCGCAGCGGCACCCACTTCTGACTGCCCTGGGCGGTCTTGTTGAACGTCGCCTGGCGGCCCTTGAGGCTCACCACGTGGGCTTCGAGCACCCCCACCGCATCGCAACTGCGCAAAATGGCTGACAGGTTGTGGGGCTTGTCGACTTGCTCCAGCAGCACGGTGAGATCGGCCATGCGGCGGTTGAGCACCGCCTTGAGCCGCTCAAAGCGTCGGGGCAACAGGGGCATGGCGGCCGGCACCGGGCAGATGCATCCAGCTTCGACCAGCGCGTGCTGGCGGCGGTGGCGCTGATTCCCCACGGACGGCTGGCCACCTACGGGCAGATCGCTGAGCTGATCGGCGCCTATGGCTGTGCCCGCCAGGTGGGCTGGGCCCTGCGCCGCCTGCCCCTGCCCAGCCCGGTGCCCTGGCATCGGGTGGTCAACGCCCGCGGTCGCATCAGCATGAGCCCCAGCCGCGAGGGCAGCGACTGGATGCAGCGGCAGCTGCTGCTGGCCGAGGGCATTCCGGTCAGCGGCGATGGCCAGCTGCCGTTGCGGCGCTATCTGTGGGTTCCGCGGGTTCTGCCCGCCTGCGCGATGGGTGCTGATGACTGAGGTGACCGGCCTGCGGCCGCGGTTGCTGGCCTGGCAGGTGCTGCAGGCGGTGGCGGGGGGTGCCTATGCCGACGGCGCCCTTGAGCGGGTGCTGCAGAGGGCGGGATCGCTGCCTGTGGCTGATCGCGCTCTGCTGACCGAGCTGGCCTACGGCACGATCCGCCAGCAGGGTCTGCTGGACGGCTGGCTCGATCAGCTGGGCAAGGTGCCAGCCAGCCGGCAGCCCCCCAAGCTGCGCTGGGTGCTGCAGCTGGGTGCCTACCAACTGCTGTTCTGTGGCGGGATCCCGGCGTCGGCGGCCGTCAACACCAGCGTCGAACTGGCGCGGGCGGTGGGCCTGGCGCGGCTGGCCCCAGTGGTCAACGGCATGCTGCGCGAGTTGGGCCGCCGCCACGGTCAGGACGGCGAGCAGGGGGGCGATCCCTGGGCGGGGCTGGCCCTGCCCCCCGAGCCGGCCGCTGATCTGGCCCTGCGCCGTTCGTTGCCGCTCTGGCTGGCCCAGGCCCTGCTCAGCTGGCTGCCGCCGGACCGGGCCGAGCGCGTGGCCGCCGCCTGCAACGCCACCCCCCAGTTGGACTTGCGCGTCAACCGGTTGCGCACCAACCGCGAGCAGCTGCAGCAGGACCTGGCCGCCGCCGGCGTCGCCAGCACAGCGATCACCGACCTGGACCAGGCCCTGGCCCTGAGCGGCCGCAGCGGCGAACTGCGCCGTTTGCCGGGCTACGTCGAGGGCCAGTGGAGCGTGCAGGACCGCTCGGCCCAACGGGTGGTTGCCCTGCTGGATCCCCAGCCCGACCAGTGGATTCTCGATGCCTGCGCCGCCCCTGGCGGCAAGGCCACCCAGATCGCCGAGGCCTGTGGCGACCGCTGCACGGTCTGGGCCGTTGACCGCGCCGAAGCCCGCCTGCGCCGTCTGGCCCGCAATGCCGAGCGGCTGGGGTTGACCTCGATCCAGACGCTCTGCGCCGATGCCTGCGACCTGGCCCAGCTGCGGCCCGACTGGCGGGGCCGCTTTGACCGCATCCTGCTCGATGCCCCCTGCTCGGGCCTGGGCACCCTGGCCCGCCACGCCGACGCCCGCTGGCGCCTTGGCGAGGCGGCGATCGACGAGCTCGTGGCCCTGCAGCGCCAATTGCTGGACGCCTTGGCGCCGCTGCTGCGCCCGGGTGGGCTGCTGGTTTATGCCACCTGCACCCTGCACCCGCGTGAAAACCAGGAGCAGGTGCAGTGGTTTGTGCAGCAGCACCAGGGCTGGACGCTGCGGCAGGACTGGCAGCGTTGGCCCGGTGACGACGGCGATGGCTTTTATGCGGCCCTGCTTCAGGGGGCCGGCGGGGCGGCCAATGGCGGGGGTGGCACGGCCACCGGCGCCGGCGGGGCTGACGGCGGTGCGGCAGCGGGGGCGGCGGGGTTGGCTCCGGGCCCACTGGGGGGGGCTGTGCTCGGGGTGCCTTCAGGCACCGGCACGTAGCGCTCGGGCAATGCCGGTGCCGCCGGGGTGCCGGGGCTCCAGGCCCCGGGTGCGTTGCGGTCGCCGGGGTCGGCGGCAGGACCTGCCGGTCTGGCTTTGCGGGGGGCGGGGTTGTAGGTGTTCTGCAGCTGCGGTTTGGGGGGGAACTGCCGCACCGGCAGGGTCTTGCTGATCGGCGCCATGAACGAGCGCCAGGCCAGGGTGGCGACGACGCTGGTGTTGCCGGTCTCGCGGCTGTCGTCGTACCCCAGCCAGACCCCTGTGGTGAGCTGGGGGATCGAGCCAATGAACCACAGGTCGCGGCCGCCCTCTGAGGTGCCGGTCTTGCCGGCCACGGGCCGGTCGGCCAGTGCCGCCCCACCGCCTGTGCCGCCCTGGACCACCTGCTGCAGCATCCACACCATGGCGTCAGCGATGTCGCTGCCCACCGCGCGGCGGCCCCTGTCGCCGTCGACCCGGCGGCTCCACAGCAGCTGGCCATCGGGACCCAGGATCTCTTCAAACGGCGTGGGCTTGACGAAGATGCCCCGGTTGGTGATCGCCGCGTAGGCGGCGGTCATGTCCAGCAGGGTCTGTTCGTAGGCCCCGATCGCCATCGGGTAGAACCGGCCCAGATCGCGCGTGATGCCGAGGCTCTTGGCTGTTTCGATCACCTTGTCGAACCCGAGCTCTTTGAGCAGTGAGACCGCCACGGTATTGAGCGAGTTCTGCAGCGCCACCACCAGCGACACCCGTCCCAGGTAGCGGCCGCCAAAGTTGCGCGGGCAGTAGCCGGCAAAACAGCGGGGCGTGTCGACCACGGTGCGCTCGGGCAGCATGCCCTCCTTGAGCGCAGTCAGGTAGACGAACAGCTTGAAGGTGGAGCCGGGCGAGCGCAGCGCCTGGGCGGCCCGGTTGAACTGGCTCTTGTTGAAGTCCTTGCCGCCGACCATGGCACGCACCACACCGGTGCCGGGCTCCATGGCCACCAGGGCCCCTTCCATCGGTCCTGGGGCGTACTGGTTGATGGTGGTCTGGGCCTGCTGCTGCCAGGTCAGGTTCAGGGTGCTGCGCACGGTCAGGCCGCCCACCTCGAGCTGCTCCCTGCTGAGCACGTCGGGCAATTCCTGTTGCACCCAGCTGCTGAACCAGGGGGCCTGGCTGATCCAGTACTTGGGCTCGGCCGGTTGCAGTGCCAGCGGCGTGGCCTCGGCCTCGGCCCGTTGCATCCCGTCAATGAAGCCGGCTTCCTGCATGCGCTGCAGCACGATGCTGCGCCGCTGGAGGGCCAGATCAGGATTGACCAGGGGCGAGTACACCGACGGTGCCGGCGGCAGGCCTGCGATCAGGGCGGCCTCGGGCAGGGTCAGCTGGCTGGGGGTCTTCGAGAAGTAGATCCAGGCCGCATCGGCGACGCCGTAGGCACTGGAGCCGAGGTACACGACATTGAGGTACTCGGTCAGGATCTGGCGTTTGCTGAGCTGGCGTTCGAGCTTGCCGGCCAGGGCCGCCTCCTTGAGCTTGCGGATCAGGCTGATGTCCTGACTGAGAAAGACCGTGCGCGCCAGCTGTTGGGTGATCGTGCTGGCGCCTTCTTCGACCGAGCGCTGGGTGATGTTGCGCACCATGGCCCGGCCGATGCCGACCGGATCGATGCCGCTGTGCTGGTAGAAACGCCGGTCCTCGGCGGCGATGAAGGCCCGCTCGACCAGGGCGGGCAGCGAGTCGGTCGTCAGCTTTTCGCGGGTGGCTGGGCCGATCTTCTGGATCACCTGGCCGTCGGCCGACAGGATGGTCAGCGTGCCGGGGCGGTTGAAACTGCCGACACGGCGCGCATCGGGCAACAGGGCATCGATACCGCTCACCAGGGCGGCCTGCCCCAGGGCGATGCCGGCGCCCACCAGGGCCGAATACGCAGCTGTGCGTTGCCAACCGATCGATCGGGCCGGGGCCGGTGGCGTCGCCCGGGTCACGTCAGGTGAGGCTGGCCGCCACCAGGCTGCTGTGGCCGATGGCCAGTGCTGTCACCAACATGCCCAGCACCAGAAAGGGTTGGGCACTGGCTTGGTATTTGACGTCAAAGGCGACCGGATCCCGCAGCAGCCAGATGTCCTGGAACGTCATCTGCGGGACGATCAGCAGCACCAGCAGCACCGCCGCAAAATGCTGGCCGATGGCGATCAGCACCGCCACCATCGCCAGTTGAAACAGATCGATCATGCCGGCACTGATCCAGCTGGCCCGTTCGATGCCGAACACCACCGGCAGGCTGTTGAGCCCCAGGGCCCTGTCGCCTTCGACGCTCTTGAAGTCGTTGACGACGGCGATGCCCAGGCCCGCCAGTGAGTAGGCCAGGGTCAGCAGGGCTGTGGTCCAGGTGAGCTGGCCGAACAGGGCCTGGCCGGCCCACCAGGGCAGGGCGATGTAGCTGGCTCCCAGGGCGTAGTTGCCCAACCAGCCGTTCTGTTTGAGCTTGAGCGGCGGGGCCGAATAGATGAAGCTGACGAAGGACCCGCCGAGGGCCAGCAGCAGCAGCACCGGGGTGCTGTGGCCGGCCCACACATCGAGGCCGTAGGCCACACCCAGTCCTGCCAGCAGCAGGATCCAGATCTGGGCCTTGACCTGGCCCAGGGGGATCGCCCCCGAGGGGATCGGCCGGTAGGGCTCGTTGATCGCGTCGATCTCGCGGTCGTAGTAATCGTTGATGGTCTGGGTGTAGCCGGCCAGCAGGGGGCCGCTCATCAGCATGCAAGCGACCGAAGCGAGCACTTCGCTCAGGCGCCAGTGAAAGTTGCCGGAGGCGGCAGCACCGCAGATCACCCCCCAGATCAGGGGGATCCAGGTGACCGGCTTCATCAGCTGCAGCCGGATCTTCCAGATGTTGCTGGTGCCGGCGGCACCCTTCATGCCGAGCAGCTGGCGGGCTGAGGCGCCTGTGGAGGCCTCGGGATTGGGGCTGTTGCTCAAGGGAGGCGGCTCAGACGAAGGGTGCTCAAGCGAGGGTGATCTCGTCTTCGAAGAACCAGGCTTTGTTGCCATTCGCCAGTTCGACGACCACGCCGATGCCTTTGCCATCCACGGTGCGGAAGCCGGTCACGGTGGCGCTGGCGTCAGCCTTGAGCGCCTCGACCATGTCGGCGGGAATGCGGTCGCGCACCCGGGTGATGCGCACCTTGGCACCGATGTTGATGCTGGCTGGGGTGGCAGCCTGGGACATGGGATGGCGCGACTGGAGAGTGGCGCCACCTTAACCCGGCTTCAACCGCCCCCTCGAGCGCGCCCCATGGTTGCCAAACGGATCATCCCCTGCCTCGACGTCGCCGATGGCCGGGTGGTCAAGGGGGTCAATTTCGTGGGGCTGCGCGATGCCGGCGATCCGGTCGAGCTGGCCTGCCGCTACAGCGCTGCCGGCGCTGACGAGCTGGTGTTTCTGGACATCGCCGCCAGCCATCAGGGGCGCGCCACCCTGGTGGATCTGGTGCGCCGCACCGCCGAAGCGGTAACGATCCCGTTCACCGTCGGGGGCGGCATCGCCAGTGTGGACGGCATCACCGAACTGCTGCGGGCCGGAGCCGACAAGGTGAGCCTCAACTCGTCGGCCGTGCGTGACCCTGACCTGGTGGCCCGCGGCGCCGAGCGCTTCGGTTGTCAGTGCATCGTCGTGGCGATCGATGCCCGCCGCCGTGACGGCCATGGCTGGGACGTGTTTGTGAAGGGCGGCCGTGAGAACACCGGCCTCGACGCGGTGGCCTGGGCCCGTCAGGTGGTGGCGCTGGGCGCCGGCGAGATCCTGCTCACCTCGATGGATGGTGACGGCACCCAGGCCGGCTATGACCTGGCGCTGACCCGTGCCGTGGCCGATGCGGTCGATGTGCCGGTGATCGCCAGCGGAGGTGCCGGCTGCATCGATCACATCGCGGCGGCCCTGGACCCTGGCGCCGGCGGTGGCCATGCAGCAGCAGCCCTGCTGGCTTCGCTGCTGCATGACGGTGTGCTGACCGTGGCGCAGATCAAGACCGATCTGCTGGCCCGGGGTCTGCCGATCAGGCCGCTGCAGGAGTCGTCCTGAGGCGCGCCAGGGGCCTCCGCCTCGTTACATTTCAACAAGTCTGCGGCCCTGCGCCTTCGGTCTGCGGTGACTGCCCTCTTCCTGTTACCGCCGTCCCTGTTGACCGCCCTGGCCCTGGTCCTGGTGGCGGTGATTGTGGCGCTGGTGGCCTGGGCCCTGCAGCTGATGCAGGCGGCCAACGACCGTCAGGACTTTTCACTGATGCTGGCGGGTTGCATGGTCTGTTCGGCCGCCGTCGGGCTGGCCACGGTGATGGTGATCACCGTCACCACCCCGGCCCGCATCGATGCCAGCAGCCTGGCCCTGCTGCAAGGCTCGATTCCCGAACTCGTTGAGTCGTCACTGTCTGAAGCCGGCAGCCTGTGAGCGGCTTTGTTCCGGGCGATGCGGCTGCGGTCCGGCAGTTGTTCGAGGCGGCCGCCCCCCGCTATGACCAGCTCAATGACCTGTTGAGCCTGGGCCTGCATCGGCTCTGGAAACGCCAGGCCATCGCCTGGGTCAACCCCCGGCCCGGTCAGCGCTGCCTGGATCTGTGCTGCGGCACGGGCGACCTGGCGCTGCTGCTGGCGGCGCGGGTGCGCCCTGGTGGGCAGGTGATCGGCATTGATGCCGCCGCTGCCCCCCTCGAGCTGGCCGCTGCCCGCGCTCGGCGCCAGCCCTGGTTGCCCGTGCAGTGGCAGCAGGGCGATGCCCAGGCCACTGGCCTGCCGTCGGCCTGGGCCGATGGCGCCGTGATGGCCTACGGGCTGCGCAACCTGGCCGATCCGGCCGCGGGCCTGGCCGAACTGCGGCGCCTGCTGCGCCCCGGTGGCCGGGCCGCGGTGCTCGACTTCAACCGACCCGGGGCTGGGGCGGCTCGTTTTCAACAGTCCTACCTGCGGCGGGTGGTGGTGCCGGCGGCGCGGCGCGTCGGCCTTGAGCAGCATTACGCCTACCTCGAGGCCAGTCTGGCCGGCTTTGCCAGCGGCTCTCGCCAGGAGCTGCTGGCCCAGCGGGCCGGCTTTGCCCAGGTGCGTCACCGTCCTCTGGCGGGCGGCCTGATGGGCCTGCTCGAACTGGTGGCCTAGCGGCTGACCACCCGGTTGCGGCCGGCGGTCTTGGCGGCATAAAGCCGGGCGTCGGCCTGCTGCAGCAGCGCTGCGATCTCGGATTCCACCTCCTCGATCAGGGGAGCGGTGGCCTGGCTCTGCAGCTGCCGAGCCGCCACGCCGATGCTCAGGCTCACGATCGGGCCGGAGGGGCTGCTGGCGTGGGGCAGCGCCAGCGCCGTCACCCGCTGGAGCAGCCGTTCGGCCATGGCGCTCGCCTGGTCCAGGGTCAGGCCACACCACAGGACCACGAACTCTTCACCCCCATAGCGGGCCACGCAGTCGCTGCCCCGACGGATCTCGGCGGCCAGGGCGGCGGCCACCTGCTGCAGGCAGCGATCACCGGCCTGGTGGCCGTAGTGGTCGTTGTAGGCCTTGAAGTGATCGATGTCGAGCATCGCCACCGCCAGGCTGCTGCCTGCACGGGTGGCGGTGCGCCAACGCTCCCGCAGCAGCGCATCAAAGCGGCGGCGGTTGGTGATGCCGGTGAGGCCATCGGTGTCGCTCAGGCGCTGCAGCTGGGCGTTGGCGGCTTCCAGCTGCTCGGTGCGTTCGACCACCGTGCGCTCGAGCGATCCCGCCAGCTGTTGCAGCTGGCGGTTGGTCCGGGTGCGGTTGGCGTTCACCACCAACACCATCAAGGACGTGATCAGCGTGATGATCACGGTGATCTCGAGCAGCTCGAGCGCCTGCACGCTGTTGTTGACCTGCAGGCGCTGGTCGCTGGGATTGCCCAATCCCGCCATCCAGATCGCCAGCCCGGCGGTGATCGGCGTCGCTGCCGCCGGGCTGAAGCGAAATCCTGCCCACAGCGACAGCGGCAGGATGCCGGTCGCCGGCCGCAGGCTGAACACCTGGACCAGCCCCAGATGGACGATCACGCCCATGGCCACGCTGGCCAACAGCAGCAGCCAGAACTCCAGGCGTCGCAGCTCGCGCAGCCGGGTGCCGCAGTTGCGCCCCACCCAGCTCAGCAGCGGCGGTGCCATCACCACGGTGCCGGCCAGGTTGCCGGCCCACCAGCTCAGGGCCTGTCCGTCCTGCGTCCAGTTGCGCAGCTCGGGCAGCACCAGCGAGGCGATCAGGGTGCTGGCCAGCGCACACACCGCTGCCGCTGCCAGAAAGCCGAACAGGTTGCCGATCGAGGCGAACAGGTCGCGGCCGCGCATCCAGCGGGGCGCCAGGACCGCCACCAGCGCTGTGCCGCAGCTGTGCCCCAGGCCCACGACCACGGCCTGCTGCAGGTCATAGCTCTGGCGGCCCAGATTGCTGAGCAGGGTGCCTAGCAGTGGCACCGGCACGGCCCAGTACCCCACCCGCAGGGCCAGGGCATCACTCAGTCCTGAAGGCAGCCAGATGTCGGCCATGGCGTGCTCGTCCGGCCAGCCATGGCTGCTGACGATTGCCAAAATCATGTAGGCGCAGCTGCAGCTCAGCACCAGCCGGGCACGGCTGGCCAGGCGCTGCTCATGGCCGTCGGGGCGGTTGCAGCCCTTGGCATCGGCAGGCCCGCCCACCGTGCTTCCGGCACTCCGACGATTCGGCATGGGTGGCCTTGGCTGCTGTCGCGGCGCTCGGGCCCAGTCTGGTGCAGACGGCCGCCGATGGCTGCAGGGGACAATGGCCCCAGCAGGCCAGCGTTCGTGCAGTTTCAGGACATCATCAGCACCCTCAACCGCTTCTGGACGGACCAGGGCTGTCTGATCCTGCAGCCCTATGACACTGAGAAGGGGGCCGGCACGATGAGCCCCCACACGGTGCTGCGGGCGATCGGCCCGGAGCCCTGGGCCGTGGCCTACCCCGAACCCTGCCGGCGGCCGACCGATGGCCGCTATGGCGATAACCCCAACCGGGCCCAGCACTATTTCCAGTACCAGGTGCTGATCAAGCCGTCGCCCGACGGCATCCAGGAGACCTATCTGGCCTCGCTTGAGGCCCTGGGCATCCGCGCGGCTGATCACGACATCCGCTTTGTCGAGGACAACTGGGAATCCCCCACCCTGGGGGCCTGGGGCGTGGGCTGGGAGGTCTGGCTCGATGGCATGGAGGTGACCCAGTTCACCTATTTCCAGCAGTGCGGCGGCCTCGATTGCCGGCCGGTGTCGATCGAGATCACCTACGGCCTTGAGCGGCTGGCGATGTACCTGCAGGACGTCGAGAGCATCTGGGATCTGGCCTGGGACAGCCGCCGCAGCTATGGCGACATCTGGCTGCCGTTTGAAAAAGGCCAGTGCACCTACAACTTCGAGGCCTCCAATCCCGAGCGGCTCAAGCAGCTGTTCGCCATTTACGAAGCCGAAGCCTCGGACCTGGTGCAAGCGGGGTTGCCGGCGCCGGCCCTGGATTTCGTGCTCAAGTGCAGCCACACTTTCAACCTGCTGGAGGCCAGGGGTGTGATCTCGGTGACCGAGCGCACCGCCACCATCGGCCGCATTCGCCACCTGGCCCGGCAGGTGGCCGAGGCCTGGCTGGCCGAACGGGAAGCCTTGGGTTTCCCCCTGCTCAAGCCATGACCAACGCCGTCAAGAACCTGCTGCTGGCGGTGGTGCTGCTGGCCGGCGGTTTTCAAGCGGGCCGTCTGGCCGAGCGGGCCACCTTTCCCTGCAAGGTGCAACCGCTGGCCCGGGCCATGGCGCCGTTGCTGGGCAAGGAGATGCCCAGCAAAGAGCTGTGCGACCTGATCCTGAAGATCCCCCAGTTCTGAGCTCAGATCCCGCTGTCAGCCGGCGGCGGGATGGCCACAGCCGGACCGTCCAGGGTGTTGCTGCACAGCTGCAGCACGATGCGTTGGGCGACGCTGCCCGCCCCTGGCGAGCTCCAGCGCTCCCAGTCGCCATCGATGCGCCAGGTGTGCCGCAGGCTGCTGCACTGCACGGCGATGGCGGTGGCGCCCGAACGGCGGGCGCCCACGTCGGCCACGGCCGGTTGCACCAGGGTGATGCGCACCCCGCCGGGGTGCAGCTGCCAGCCGTTCCAGTCGACCAGGGTGTTGCCAAAGCGCCGCCAGCTCAGCTGACCGCTGCGCTCCCTGAGGGTCAGGGTGGCCCGGTCGCGCCGTTCGCCCGGGCTCAGCAGCAGGGCGGCCTGGGCATCGGGGTCGGCGGCAGGGTCAGGCCCTGGGCTGGCGGCAGGTGCCACCACGGCTGGAGCAGCAGGGCGTGCAGCTGCCGCCATCCCCGGGGGCAGCCGCAGCCATTGGCCCACCTGCAGGGCTTCGGGTCTGGCCTGCGGGTTGGCCTGTTGCAGGGCGGCGACGCTGGTGCCGGTGCGGGTGGCGATCGCCTCAAGCGTGTCGCCTGCTGCGACCTGCACCATGCCGCGCGGGGGAGGCAGCCGCAGCAGCTGGCCCACCTGCAGGGCTGCGGGCCTGACCTGGGGGTTGGCCTGTTGCAAGGCGGCGACGGTGGTGCCGGTGCGGGCGGCGATCGCCTCCAGCGTGTCGCCCGCCGCCACCCGCACCGTGCTCGCTGGCGTTGGCGTTGGCGTTGGCGCTGCCGCGGTTGTTGCCGTCGCCGCGGCGATGACCACGGCGGCAACCGTTCCTAATTTGCAGAGGTGCGACGTCACCGCAGTGCCCCCAACCGGCTCTGGTGATGGGGCCAAAACTTAGGCCCCTGCTGCTGCTCCTGGCGCTGATCGTGCTGATCGGCCGCCTGGCGATCTCAGGGTTGCAGCCGTCAGGCCCTGGCCCTGCGGACCCCGCACGCCTGGTGTCCAGCCCCGGCGATCGGCAGGAGTTGACCCTGCAGGCCACCTTGCTGCAGGACCCCCAGCCCACCCAGGGGGGCGACCGTTGCCGGGCCCTGGCCCAACTGCAGCCCGGCCCGCTGCGGGGGCGGGTGGAGCTGAGCTTTGGGCCTTGCCCGCGCCTGCAACAGGGCTGGTCGGTGGCGGCCACGGGCCTGTTGCGCCGGCCCCAGCCGGCGCCCCATCCGCTGCTGGCGGGTCCCGCCGAGCGGTTGGCCCGCCAGGGGGCCTGGAGCCAGCTGCGCGTGGAGCGGTTTGTCCTGCTGGCGCGTCCACCCACGCCGGTGGCCGACCTGCGCCGGTTGATCGCCGAGCGGCTGCAGCGCCAGGCCGGCGATGAGCGCGGCGGCGTGTTGGCGGCCCTGGTGCTGGGCAGTGCGGTGGTGCCCCTGCCGGCTGCGGTGCGCGAGAGCTTTCGCGCCGCTGGGCTGTCCCATGCCCTGGCGGCCTCGGGGTTCCATCTGAGCGTGCTGCTGGGGGCGGTGCTGCTGGTGGGGCGGCGGCTGGGCCGGCCTTTGCGCCTGGCCCTGGCGGCCGGGGCGATGCTGCTGTTTCTACTGTTGGCCGGACCCCAGCCGTCGGTGCTGCGGGCGGTGGGCATGGGTGCCCTGGCATTGCTGCTGCTCGAAAGCGGCCGCCGCGGCAGACCGCTGTTGATCTTGCTCGGGACCTGTGCGGTGTTGCTGCTGTGGCGGCCCGACTGGTTGCTGGATGTGGGCTTCCAGCTCAGCGCGGCGGCGACGGCCGGCCTGATCCTGACGGCCCGGCCCCTTGAGCAGGCCCTGGCCCGCCGCAGTCCCCGCTGGCTGGCGGCCGCCGCAGCGGTGCCCCTGGCGGCCTTTGTCTGGACCCTGCCGCTGCAGTTGTTGCACTTCGGGGTGGTGCCCCTGTACGCGGTGCCGGCGAACCTGCTGGCCGCCCCCCTGTTGACGCCCCTGACCCTGGGCGCCATGGCCCTGGCCGTGGTGGCCCTGGTGCTGCCGGTGGCCCTGCCCCTGCTGCTGCCGCCGGTGGCGCTGCTGACGACGCTGTTGATCAGGCTGACCCAAGTGGTCGCGAGCCTGCCCATGGCCCAGTGGCAGCTGGGCCGGGTCGAGCCGCTGCTGGTGCTGTTGCTGGCGCTGGCGGCCCTGGGTTTGGCCCTGCCCCAGGTGGCGGCGCGCTGGCGCTGGGGGGCGCTGGCGGCCGTGCTGCTGGTGGTGGGAGTGCACCTGGGCCTGCTGCGCGGCGATCAGTTGCTGTTGGTGCACCAGGGCCGCGGCGATCAAAGTTCTGATCTATTGCTGGCCCGGCACCAGGGCAGGGCAGCGTTGGTCAGCACGGCGGCCGATGGCTGGTCGTGCAGACAGGTGGGCCGGCTGGCCCAGGGGCTGGGGGTGCAGCGCCTCGATTGGGCACTGCTGCTCGACCCCATCGCCCCCGAAGATCCCGCCTGCTGGCAGCGCCTGGCCGGGGTGGTGCTCGCCTCGGCCGATGGCAGTGCCCCCCTGCTGCCGGGCCAGCGCCTGGCCAGCCCGGGGCTGTCGGTTGAGCCGCTGGCGGTCGAGGCCAGGGCCGCGGCGCTGCGCTTTGGTAGCCAGCGCTGGTTGTTGCTGCCCGATCGCCAATCGCTGTGGGCCTGGCAGGACGGTCCGCTCGGCCAGGGGGTGTGGCTGGGCTTCAGGCCCACCGGCGCTGTGGTGCGGCGGCTGGCCACGGGTGCATCCGGGTCCCTTCAGCACTGGTTCAGCGGTGCCCCGGGCCGGCGTTCACCGCCCCACTGGCTGGCGAGCGGCAGCAGCGGCTCGCTGCTGTGGGATGGCCGCCGCAGCTACCGGCTCGCCTCGGCGGCCGGGGGTCCCATCGATCCTTAAAGTGCCACTGGCCCTGCGGGGTCCTGGAGAGGTGGCTGAGTGGTCGAAAGCGAACGACTCGAAATCGTTTGAAGGGAAACCTTCCGTGGGTTCGAATCCCACCCTCTCCGTTTTCACAAGATCCGAAGGGATCCGCAGAAATCCCAAAACCACTGCAGTGCAGCCGATCTGCGCTTTTGGGTCGTCCGGGCAGATCCGCTTAGAGCCCGCTACAGCCGCTGCGGATGACGGTATTTTTGACGGTATAGCCAGCCGGGATCGGGTCTATACCGTCACCTGGCTTGCTGAACCGCCGACATCCCCTCCCGCGCCAGCGTTCCGGCGCTGTCCGCCATGCTCAGTGACAAGGCGATCCAGGCCTTGCGGCCCGACCCGGACAGGCCGGGCACCAAGCACCATGACCGTGACGGCCTCTACCTCTGGGTGGCGCGCTCCGGCTCCAAGACCTGGCGCAAGGACTACCGCTGGCAGGGAGCACGCCGCACCTTCACCATTGGCGCCTACCCGGCCATGCGGCTCGCCGATGCCCGCAAGCAGGCCTTGGAGCTGAACACCTGGATCAAAACCGGGATCGATCCACGCACCCAGGCCCCAGGCCAGCAGCGCAAGCAGGTGCAGAACAGTCGCCGACCGTTCACCCAGATCGCTCAGGCCTGGTTTGAGCACCACAGCGCCAGCTGGAGTCCCCGCTATTGCAGAGATATGCGGGAGAAACTTGATCACTTCGTGATACCGGCACTGGGTCAGCTGGAAATCGAGGCGATCAGCCGCAGCGACATTGAAACCCGCCTACTTGCACCCATCCTCGCCAGGGGCGCCCATGAACAGGCCCGCCGCTGCAATGACGTCACCCGTCGTGTGATTGAGCACGCCGTCGATCTTGAACTTCGGCAGGACAACCCCGCCGTCAAAGCCCGCAAGGTCATCGCCGCCACCCGCGTCACCCACTACCACCGCATCAGCTGGGTAGAGCTGCCCGAGCTGCTGGAGGCCATCGAACGGTTCGAGCAACAGCGGCTGGCCGAGCGCAGCAGCCTCATCGCTCTGCGCCTGATGATGCTCACCCTGGTGCGGCCCAGTGAACTCCGAGAAGCCCGTTGGAGTGAAGTGGATACCGAGGGTCGTCAGTGGATCATTCCCGCTGAACGCATGAAGACCCGTGTTCGGCACATCGTGCCGCTCTCATCACAGGCGCGGCACCTATTCGACCTGCAGCGGCCGATCACTGGCCACACCGATCTGGTCTTTCACACCCCCAACCACCGCGGCAATGGAGAACTGCGGGTGATGAGCAATGGCTGCCTCTCGATGCTTCTGCGGCGCATGGGCTTCCAGGGGCGGCAGACACCCCATGGATTCAGGGGCTTCGGGCAGACCAACTGCATCGAGCAGCTCAAGATTCCCAGGGTGGTAACCGAAAAGCAGCTGGCCCATGCCGATGGCAACACCGTCAGCCGCGCCTACGACTGGGCCGAATATCTCGAGGAGCGCTCCGACATGCTGCAGCGCTGGGCCGATCTGCTCGATCAGGTGGCCGTCGCTGCCGCTCTGGCGCCGGTCTCAAAGCTGAGCACACAACTGGCTGGTCACCCATCAGCGCTGCAGGCGGCCTGACGCTTGGAGGTGATCCAGTCCTCCAGCTCCTGCTGGGACCAGGCCACCGCCCGTGGGCCAATCACGATCTGCCTGGGGAACTCGCCTGTGGCGATCAGGCTGTAGATCGTGGTGCGTGAGAGGCCGACCCGGTGGATCACCTCCGGGAGCCGCAGCAGTCGATCGGTTGCGGATGTCATGGCTGATGGTCTGGTTCTCAGGTGCGTGTCTTGGATTGGTTTGGTGCCTTTCAATTGGTCTGGTGCAGCAACGCCACCACGGCCGGATCCCAGAGGATCTGCTGGCGGCGCTCTCCCCGACTGCAGAGCGGCAGGGCGACGCCCCAGTTCATGCCGGCTTCTGTGAGCTGCCAGTCATCGTCCTCGTTGCGCTGCTGCAATCCGGCGGCAGC
>JAIXOF010000100.1 GCA_027486935.1 Cyanobium sp. C1_MAG_00004
CACAACGACCCCAACGGTGAGGCCGACCTGGTCCATGGCGGCTACACCGCCAACACCAATGGAGCAGGGCAGCACTACAGCTGGAAGAACTGGCTGCCGCGCTGGCAGGCCGATGGCCCCGGCACCGGCTGGCTGCTCACCTGTCATCCCTGACCCCAAGGAAAACGGCCATGGCTGGTGGGGATGGATTTGATCGCGAGCGCTTTCTGTTGCGGGCGGTGGCGGGGGTCTTCATCGCCCAGTTCGCGCTCTATGCCGCTGGCCTGGGCAGTTGCTTCTGGCTTGGTCTGCAGCGCCGGCTTGGCCCGGTGTGCAGCAGCTACGCCGAGAACCTGCAGCAGACCTTTGAGGCGGCGGTTGGCACCAGCCTGGCCTTGCTCGGTGGCGGCAGCATCCTCAGCGCCCGGCGCCGGGATCCAGACAACTGATCCAGACTGCCAACACTGATCGCGGCCGCAGGACGTTCAAGGCTGGGGATGGGCCTCTGGCCGCTCCAGGTAGCTGGCGGCCCACACCGCCGGAGCGATGCCATGGGGCACCAGGCGCCGGTAGGGCTCGCTGCTCAGCAGTTCTTGCACAGCTTCTGCCAGTAGGGCGGTGGAGCGACTCTCCGGCAAGCGATGGCTCAGGGCCTGCTGAACGCGCAGCAGATACCAGGCGCTGCCCTCCAGCCCCGCCGTGAAACGCTCCCAGCCACCAGGGTGGCTGCGGGCATCGAGCACCAGGTCGCGGGCGTTGTGGGCCTTGTCGGCTGCCGTCACCAGCAAAGAGGTCTGCGGCTTCTCCTCCAGCGAGGCGAGATAGCGGGTCTTGCGCAGCAGCCAGGGTTCCTTTTCGGCGCCGGGCTCCACGGGGCCAGCTGTGTCGGTGCAGTCCACCACGATCGCGGCCACCTCCTCGCCAAAGCGTGCGGCAATCGAGGCCTGGCTCTGACCCGCATCCTCTATGGCGTCGTGCAGCAGAGCCGCAATCGCCTGGTTTTCGCTGCCGCCGTCTTCCCACACCAGAGCACTCACGGCAATGAGGTGGGCGATGTAGGGAACCGGCTTGCCCTTGCGACGCTGACCGCGGTGCAGCTCAGCGGCCCAGCCCAGGGCATCGGTGTAGCGCTGGCTGTGGGCGTTCTCAGGAGCCGTCATCGCCACGTTCTACAGCCGGTGTTGCGGCTGCTGTCTCAACCAGGCCCCGGCAGCCGTCCGGCCATGGGGTCGGCTAGGAAGCACCAGCACTGCCCCGGAGCGCAGGGCTTCGCCCTGCTCGCCCCGCCCTGGCAAGGGCTGACGCGAGTCGGCTATGCCGACCCTTGCCAGGGCGTGTCGTCCGGGGCGATGGGACAGGTGTTCCTCGCCTCTATCCCATGGCCTCCTCTGCTCCTCTGGCCTGTCCGATCCGTCAGCTGGTGCTGCACAGCTATCCAGCTGGGCTCAAGGTCGCTGCTGCTGAGCGCGTCACGGTCTTCTATGGCCGCCGCGGCAAGCCCGTGAAGAAGCCGCGTTTCATTCCAGCTGAGCTGGCCCATCAGCTGGCCCGCAAGCTGGCCGCCAAGCGCCTCGGCACCGTCTCGGTGCTTTGAGGCTGCGGCCTCCTGGCCCGGCCTTGCCGGGCCTTTTTGCTTGCTCTTCACTGCGCAGCGGCGTACGCCAGCGTCTGCTCCAAGGACGCTCGCCACTGGCCGGGCGTGAACTGATGCTGATGGCCATGACCAGGCAGCAGCCAGGCCACATCGAGATCCAGCAGCCGCTCGACGGAGCGCAGCTGCGCACTCCAGTTCCACCAGCAATACGTCTTGGAAGCCACGATCGCTTGATGCGCCGGGTTCCACCAGAGGTGATCGCCGCTGAACAGCACCTGTTCGCACCCTCCAAGCACCGCCACCATCGAGCCAGCTGTGTGACCAGGAGTGGGGATCAACTGCAGGTCCGCATCCAGGTGCAGGGCATCGCTGCCGCTCAGCTGATGCTCGGCCTGGGGGGCGGCATCGGCGTCGGCCGCGTGGATCCAGCGTTCGGCTCCGAATGCCCGGGCCCAGCGCGCGTGATCGGCCACGTCATCGCGGTGCGTCAGCACGATGCGCTGCAGACCGCCCAAATCCTTGATGCGCCGGGCGAGGAGTGCACTCCAGCGCGGCACATCAATCAGCACGTTGCCGTCAGGTCGCACCACCAACCAGCTGCTGGCACCAAAGCTGCGCCGTGATGCCCAACCGCAGTAGTAGACGTCCCCAGCTGCATGGCGCGTGATCAGAACCGGAAAGCCATCCATGGGCATCTGAGCCAACAGTTCACGGCTGGTTCCGATCGCAGCCACCGGGCAGGCCTGCAAGGCAAGCAGTGCCTGCCGCAGTTCGGCAGCGCCATCCGGTTGGCGCTGCACCCGCGAACTGCTGCCGGTCGGGGCGTAGTGCAGCGGATCGAACTGCCAGCAGGTGCCGCAGTCGATGCAGGTGCTGTCGACATAGAAGGGCCCAGGAACGTTGGCAGCCAACCGCTGTTCTTGCCTGGCCATCGCTTGCTGTCTGGGGCGACCCCCTTGGTGATGGCACCGTAGGAACGGCCGGCAGAAGCGTTCAGTGCCGGGCCATGCGGCCATTGCTGACAAAGCCAGCCCGGTAGAGCTCACTGGCGCTCATCGCCTGCGGATTGATCACCTCCCCAAAACCGCTGGAGCCAAGGCTGCCGGCTGCAGTGCCCGCGGGCAAAGCGCCCGTGCCCATGGCGCCGCGCTGCTGGAAGAGAAAGCCATACACGGGGTGGATGCGCAGCTGATCGAGGTAGTCGGCTGTGGTCATCGGCCGGCCGTCGTCGCCGAGCAGTGGCTGGCCATGGCCGTCGAGGGGTTCGAGCACATCGCCGCCGTCCTTGCCATTGCCCAGCCGGAAGCAGTCCCACAGCATCGAACGAAACACCTGAAAGAAGGTGCCGCGCCCATCGCCACCCGTCCGGCCCTCTGCCTCAGAGAAGGCCCG
>JAIXOF010000039.1 GCA_027486935.1 Cyanobium sp. C1_MAG_00004
GAGGAGGGAAGCCATTGCGGCGTCACGGAGGATCGTTCACAAAGTGCCCGGGGCAGCGGTGCTGTCGGACGGGAGCGCCCGGTTTACTTCCGCGGGAGGCGGCAAACCCCAAGTGTGGGGGTTCATGAGAGCCAATGTCAGGGTAGTCTGACACGGGTGTCAGGGAGGGCTCCGTGTCAAGACGGTCTCCTGGGCAGCGGGGGGGGGCCTTTTTCCTGGGAACGACTGCGCCGTGATCGCCTGATAGGGAGCTACCTGTAGAGCTCGACGTCGCGGTATTCCGTTGCGGTCGGCGTGCCTGACTGTTTCACCTCTGGTGCGCGACACTGAGCCGCTCGTTGATGGGTACCGACGTAGGCAGCCTGCGTGAATGCCAAGCAGTCGGTGTGCCCGAGAAGAGGCCGCGCTGCGCCCTCGGTGAGACGTTGGCGTGGGAGATTTCAGCGGCGCGGCGGGGGCGTTTCACGACCCCGTGGTTTCTGAGCTCGCTCATTTGATAGTATTCAGTCCGTGTGGCATGTCTGGAGGGGCTTGAAGCGTCTGCTTGCGCAGTTGCAGAGATCGGTGTCGGGACCCCCCCCCCATCTCAGGCGCTCGCCCGATACGGACGTCTGCAGGGATTCCGAGGTCTGTGGAACGTTGGTGCTGCTGTCGGCTGTCAGACTGGCCCGCACGCGTGCTGGTGCGAGTATCTCGGGGAATCTGTTGACCTGACCGGAGAGCGTGCCATAATTTCGCTTCCGAATGAACTGAGTCGCCCGACATGAATGCCACGTATGATGTGGTCACGTCATGCTTGTAAACATTCACCTTGCTGCGACGATTGACATGCTCCTGAAAGCGTGCGGCCGATTTTGTTGGTTCTCCGCAGGTGTACGGGCCGCCCACACAATACGCTAGGCCGGCTGCGCATCAACGGCCACGGAATCGGACGGTGAGTGACTGAGTCCTCGTAACGAGCTGTTGCCACTGCCAACTGAGGGTCTGTCGCGCAGCGATCATCTTGTGAGCCGAGACCTGCATGTCCCCGCTTCAAATGATCAGTTCTGTCTCCGGCTGGGCTGCAGCTCCGAAAATCAGACGTGCGGCGACGTGATGGACTTTACGATTCTTTGCGGGTTCTCCGGCGTGCGCGCGGCGGCTGATGTGCGGAGTTTGCCTTCTCTGCCCCTCCAGATGAGCCGTCGCGCGGCTGCTGCGGTCGTCGCATCGCAATCTTCGCAAGAAGGTGGGTCACTTTTTCTGGTCCTCATGGTGAAGCGTCATCGTTGTTAGTGAACTGACAGCAGCCCCGGGCATCCGCCGACAGGCTCGAGGCGCGACGTGACTGCGGCGTTCGAGCCCGCGTAGCCGACGCACGGGCTCCGCCCCGAGCGCGCGTCGTCAGGCCGTGTAGGTGCGCGTCACTCCCATCGATTCTTGCGCCCAAAAAGCAGCGCGGGGGACGCGACTCAGCGGGCGCCGCGCGGCGGGGCGGGATCAATGTGCCGACCCGCGCCTGTCTGCCGAGTTTGGGGCGATTCCGTGATGGTCGGTCCTGACGCCCTCTGGCTCGGGGGGCCCTCGGGGCCGCCCTGCCGAGGGGCCGACGCCCAGAGGGAGGCTGGCCGAGTGACTCCTTTCGCCCCCGCTTCGCGCAGGGTCGCGAGGGCATCCTACTGTGACCCCGGACGCGCCGCTCTGAGACTCGGAGTCCGCCCGGACCGCCCGGAGCCGAGGTGAGAATGCTTGCCTGCCGCAACGTTTGAGACGGGGTGTGCAAGAGGGCGACGAGAGTGAGAGGCGATGATCTGCCCGCTGCCGCGTCGCTTGTGCAGGCTGATTCGGATGAATCGCGATTCACTCGTCGCCTGATGTCACGGTGCGCGTGCATTCGCACTGAAATCCTTGTCACTTTTTGAGTTGCGCGTTGCTGCGTGATCGGGGGAGGGGGGCTCTGCTTTCTTTGACGTCCGGCAAACCTACGCTTCACGCAGACGTGCGGGGTCCAGATTTGCGGCGGAGCTCGAATTGCCCTTGACCTGGGAGATCGAGGCGAAGAATAAGCCTTTGCCGTCCAAGCAGATCATCGGGCTGCACCCGAGGAGTCGGCTCGATGTTCAGCCTCGCAAGCGCGAACGAGCTGCAGGACGCGCGAGCGGCTTGCAGCGCAAGCCTCATGGCGCTGGGGTCGCGTCGGATCCGGAGGGAGAATCCGACTTTGGGGGCGACGGGGTTGGCGGCAGCCTGCACGACAGCGACGGGGGCGGCCACGGGCAGCCGCCACCGGGGAAACGACAGCGCGACGCGACAGCCGAGGCCGAGAAGCTCGCGGGGCGCTGGAGGGAGATCATGCCGAAGCTGATTCGTCGGTCTATCGAGGCTACTCCGGCCGTGTGGGGCGGCCCGCTCGGTGGACCACCAGACGCCGCAGTGGCAGAGAGGGCGTGCGAGTGCACGTCGAGCCAATGCTGCCCCGGCCACCCCATCAAGCTCGCCTACTGCGTGCCGGTGGACTTCGTCACGGCCCACGGCGTCGCCACCATCTCCGTCCCCGTCTACAGCTGCACGCGGTGCCATGTGGACTTCCACCGCCTTCCCGTCGACGTGAACGCCTTTCCGGCTAGCCTTCAAGGTCCAGTTTCCTCTCTTTTTGAGCCAAAAGCGGATGAGTTTGAAAGCTGAGATCGAGACGGTTCAGAAAGAGTTTTTGTTTTTCAACTCTGAGCTGGGTCGCCGCGGCGTCCCTGTGGGGCAAGAGCGGGCGAACAAGCTGCGCCGGATGAAGGAGGCGCGGCGGGATCAACTCTCCAGGCTTGTTTCCATTTACAATCCACCGGGCGGGTTTTGGGGAATCGGGGCAAGCGGTTTGGGGATGGCGTGCACGA
>JAIXOF010000076.1 GCA_027486935.1 Cyanobium sp. C1_MAG_00004
CCCAAATCCCCCAAGGTCGCGTTTTCGGCCCCGAGGCCCCAAATCCTTACTGAACTGCGTTGGGTGGCATTTTTGGCCCCGAGGCCCCCAAATCGCCATTGAACTGCAAATCGTCATTGAATTGCGGCTGGCTGGCGTTCTCGGCTCGGAGACCCCCAAATCCCCGTTGGGTGGCATTTTCGGCCCCGCCCCCAAATCCTCAATGAACTGCGGTTGGGTAGCGGTTTCGGCCTCCGGCAAGATCCCCGTCGTTTGAACGCGGGAAGCTCATCAGCCTGATTAGCTTCCATGATGAGGGTCCCCCAAATACCTGTGGAGGTGTTTGGTGTGGCACTGTCCCCCACTGCCACACTTCCGCGACAACCGTATACTTCCGACGACCTCGCGATTAACCTCCGTATACTTCCGACCTCGTTAATCGCTAAAGCTAATCGGGAGAAAAACTTTCGCGATGAACTAGGCGTAGAATTAAAAACGCGCTGCGGGCAGAATCTACGGGAAAGTTCTTCGCGAGAAAAACTTCTGTCGGTTGCATGTCGAAGTTCGCTGCGAAAGTGAATGGTCTCACTCACTTCCGTTGCGGGCTAATCCCGTATCGCTCCCCGGGATTCTCCCGATTGTTGCGGGATTTCCCCGTATCGCTTCCCGACCGTTGCGGGATTTCCCCGTATCGCTCCAGGGATCCTTCCGCGACTTGAAGCAAAAACTACTTAACTGCTCCAGACCTTGAATTTGCAGTGCCTTTGGGGCCGGACTCTCGAGCCCGTTGCGGGGCACTCTTGTATCGCAGGCCGTTGCGGTTCAGTCTCGCATCGCTCTCAGCTCGTTGCGGCGCAATCTCGTATCGCTCTCAGGCCGTTGCGAGATGATTCCGTTTCTTTCAGTTCACTCGGCCTGGGCGTTGCCGACCTCTGGCTCTTGAGCACCCGACACAGCTCCTGGCCGATATGGCGGCTTCGAGCGGCAATGTTATCCAGAGCTCTCTGCACGGCAGCATAGGCCTCCTCATCGACCTTGCCCTTGACGCTCTGGAGCACGAAGACTTCGTCGGCCATGGAGTCCAGCAGCAGGCGCTCCACGATGTCCTTACTGCGGTTGTAGCTGCCATCAGGCTTCAGCTCTGTGAAGCGAGGCCGCTCCATGGCTTGGACGCTGCATGGGGCCCCGCTTTCTGCTGTTCACCCGCCGCCTTCGGGCCCCGCTGACCGCGCGCCTCATTATCCGGAGAAAGACGAGCGATGACGGCAGTCGCGGGAATTAAGTTGCGTTGGGATTATTGGTTTTGTCCCATTCGTTTGAATTACCGACGCGTCGAAATGCGAAACACGAAACTCGAACAGGAATGGAAATTCAAATCCTTGGTAAATGGGGACAACCGCCGGGCTTGGCGACCCAGTGAGAAAATGTTGCCTGAGAGTAAAAGGCATGACGAGCTTGATTGTGCTCGCTCGTGTCTTGGTTGCCGTGGGGCAGGCGTTGCAGGCAGAGCCAGATCAACTTCAGCCGGCCCAGGGAGCGAAGGCCAGGAAGGCAAAGCGCAAGGCCGCGCCAGAGACCACAGAGGCCGCACCGCCGTCCGCTGACATGAACTGGGAGGACCTGGTAGAGCCCTGCTCAATCGCTGAAGCCACGAGGGCGACGGAGCTGCTGAAAGTCGCTCGGGCTAAGCTTGGCCGTCCGGAGGCCCAGCTGCGCTTTGGCCGGGAGAAGCAGACGGTGCTACAGGGCTCCGACGGCAAGAAGCGCCGGGTCTGCAAGGCTGGGCTCCCGCGAGGCCAAGCTTGGAAGCTGAAGGAGTGAGGCCAAGCAACCGCTCGACGTCCGAAACTTTTTTGGTGGCCTAGAGTAAAGAGCAACCCATGGCGACCGAGCAGTCGACTGAGCTGTGCTGGATGCTCACTCCTGAGCAGTTGGGCGACTGCCTCGCATTGCGGCGCATTCGTGCGGACAATGGCTTCCTGTCCATTTACGATGTGATTCGTTGGATCACCGGCCAAAGCTTGCAGGCCTGTCACGTAATTTGGAGGCGGCTGCTTGAAATACATCCGAATATGTCAACATTGTGTACCTCTATAAAATTCACCCCCAAGGGCCGTGGAAGGCCTGCAGAGACCCCCGCTACCGATGCGGCTGGGATCGTGCAGATCATCATGGTCCTCCCCGGACGCGCCGCCGACAAGTTTCGCCAGGCCGCCAGCAGCGTGATCGTCCGATATCTCGGGGGCGATCCAGGCCTGGTGCAGGAGATCTGGGCGAACCGCCGCTATCAGGAGGAGCTAGCGGCCTCGCAACCCGAGCACCCTGCAAGAGTCTTCGGAGAAGCTGTGGAAGCTGAGGGGTTGGCAGGAGCGGCCACAGAGCTGCAGTGGCAAGAGCAGCAGCTCGTTGAGGCCCAGATCGCACTGACAAGGGCCCAGGCCAAGAAGGCGGACCAAGAGACCAAGCTCGTGACCCTGCAGTGCGTCGCTCTGGCACAGCAGATGTGCAGCCAACTGGGCTTCGGTTTTCAGACGAACAGCAAGTACGAGTCGATGGCTCGCGCGGCCGTCGACGCTGCAATGCTCCCGCCTGGGGAGAGTCGAGATGGAAGCCTGGACGCCGCCCAGTACTTGACGCTGCGAGGCCACACAGAGCAGCAGATTGCTCGGTTGGCCGGCGAGTTCGGCAAATGGCTGAAGCTCAGGCGGCTCAGCGAAGGGGGCAGCCTGGGGCCAACGGCAACGCAGGATCACGGCAGTGAGGAGCGAGAGGTGTATTTGTACAGCCGGCAGCAGGACCGCGAGCTCTTGGCCTCCGCCTACGAGGCATTCAAGCAGCG
>JAIXOF010000024.1 GCA_027486935.1 Cyanobium sp. C1_MAG_00004
CGCACCCTGCAGCGGCGGGTTCAGCACTGGAAGGCGCTCCACGGGCCCACGCCTGAGGTGATGTTTCCCTTGGCCTATCAACCTGGTGAGATCGGCTTCTGCGATTTCACCAAGGTCAAACGGGTGCAGGTCACCCTGCGTGGAGAGCCGTTCCACCATCTGCTGTTTCACTACCGCCTCGCCTGGAGCGGCTGGGCTTTTGGGCAGGTGATCCAAGGCGGCGAGAGTTTTGTTGCCCTCGCCGAGGGGCTGCAGAACGCCCTGGCTGCTTGCGGCGGCGTGCCGCGCGAGCTGCGCACCGATCGCCTGTCAGCAGCCAACCGCAACCGTGACGGCAGTTATGCCATCGACATCACTCCCCGGTACAAGGCGCTCTGCGACCACTACGGTTTGGCCGCCAGCCGTAACAACCGCGGCGTCGCCCACGAAAACGGCGTCATCGAGGGAGCCCATGGCCATCTCAAACGGCGGCTGGAGCAGAAGCTGATCCTGCGCGGCAGCTGTGATTTTGAGGAGGTTGCCGAATACGGCGAGCTGCTGACTGAGGTGTTCACAGCCCTCAACACCCCCAGGCAACGGCGCTACGAGCAGGAGTTGGAGCAGCTGGGCCCCTTGCCGGCCTTTCGCTTTGCCGACTACGACCTGCTCACGGTGCGGGTGCGCAGCACCAGCACCATCGAGGTGCGCCAGGTCGTCTACTCGGTCCCGCCCAGCCTGATCGGCCATCAGGTCACGGTCAGGTTGCACCATGACCGCCTGATCGTTGTCCTGGGCCGTGACTGGGTGTGCCAGCTCCCGCGGGTCTATGGCAACGGCAGCCATGGTCCACGCGCCTGGTGCATCGATCTGGACCATCTGATCGACAGCCTGCGCGCCAAACCCAGGGCGCTGCTGCACTGCCGCTACCAGCGACAGCTGTTCCCTGATCAGCGCTGGTGGGAGCTGTGGCAGCAGCTGCTGGGCGGCAGTGACCGCGATGCCGCAGCACGGCTCATGGTCGAGGCGCTGTACGTGGCCGTGCGCGTCGCTGCCCATGAGCCGGTGCTGGCCTTTCTGCAACAGGCGCAGCAGCGCAATGCCCTCTCACTGGCGGCATTGCAGCAACGCTTCCGGGTCCCCCCGCGCCGCTCAGACCTTCCGGATCCCGTGATTTCCCAACATCTGCTCGCCTCCTATGACAACCTCCTCCCCCATGCCGCGACCAGCGGCCGTGGATGCGGCGCTGCCGCTGCTGCTCAAAGAGCTCAAGCTGGCTCGCTTCCGCAGCCACTGGCAGCCCCTGTCTGCGCAAGCAGAGGCTGAACACTGGAGCCCCACCCAGTTTCTTTACGCCCTCTGTGAGCAGGAGCTGGAACACCGCCAGATCGCACGCCAGCAAAGGCTTCTACGAGATGCTCGCCTCCCATGGCAGAAGGGTCTCGATGACTTTGATCACCGGCATCTGGAGGCGCATCACTGGCAGGACCTGCAAAACCTGGCCCGCCACACCACCTGGCTGCAGCAGGCAGAAAATGTGCTGCTGTTTGGCCCCAGTGGGGTCGGTAAGACCCACCTGGCCATCGCCATCACGATGGCGATGGTGCAGCAGGACCAGTACTGCCGCTTCTTCCCCGCCACAACCCTGGTGCAGCTGCTGCAAAAGGCCAAGGCCAGCTACGACCTGCCGGCCATGATCCAAAAGCTGGATCGCTATGCCCTGCTGGTCATTGACGACATTGGCTACGTGCGCCGGAGCGAAATGGAGACCTCAGTGCTGTTTGAGCTCATCTGCCACCGCTACGAGCGCAAATCGCTGTTGGTGACCAGCAACCAGCCGTTCCGTGACTGGGACGACATCTTCCCCAACGGATCCATGACGGTGGCCGCTGTGGACCGGCTGGTGCACCACTGTCACATCGTTGGGATCAAAGGCGAGAGCTATCGGCAGAAGGAAGCTGCTGCAAGGGTTCCCAAGGATTCAGCAGCGGTAAACGAGCCGCCAACGTAATTGACGCGAGCGTCAGCACCGTCACGATCAGACAGGTCCTTGCAGAGAGCCGTCAAAGCCCCGTGACACCTGGGTTCTCAGGAAAGGACCAACCGCTGGTGGGGTTTGAACAGAACAGCTCAGTGTTGTTTGACGCGTCGCGTCAATCTGATCACGATCGAGTCCTCATCAAAGCTCGGGCCTGAGAACCGGTTCAAAGAACCACGGCTGACCGCTCAACCAGATTGACGCCACCGTTCAACCTGATTGACACGGGACAGATGTGCGCCTTCTGTCGAGTTTACGGAAGAAAACTGACGTTGGGGGAAATGTTGGGGTATATCACACCGCAACACCCTCAAAAGCGTTTTATATCGTCCGATAAGGACCGAACTCGACGGACACCCTCTCCGTTTTGAGCACGTCCTAAGTCTTTCCCCGCTGCCCACTTCCCTCGTGGTGAAGCGGGTTTTGCTGTCTATGAAGTCCCAATTGGCTCCCTCAAAGCGCAGGGTGTCCCAACGACGTGTTGTTGGATGTGTTGTTGGAATAGCTGTTGTGTTGTTGGATAAGTTTCGGTGTTGTTGGATTGCTTGGACACCTCTCTCTGCCTCGCAAGTCAAGGCATTGAAGGTACGTCCCCGTGCGGATTGGTCCCTACGGCAAAGGACCTAGCCAGTGGTCGCTCAA
>JAIXOF010000181.1 GCA_027486935.1 Cyanobium sp. C1_MAG_00004
CCCGGCCCAGCAACCCCTGGGGCCGCACCAGCAGCACCACAAACAGAAATCCGTAGGCCACCACATCGCGGTAGCCCGACAGCTCGGCCGGCACGCAGGCTTCGGCTAGGCCGATGATCAGGCCCCCGAGGACCGCTCCCGGCACGCTGCCCAGCCCCCCTAGAACCAGCACGCCCAGGCCCTTAAGCCCGTAGCCGATGCCGAAGTAGGGCCCGGCAATGCTGACGCTCAGGCCTACGAGCCCGCCGGCGATGCCGGCGAGAAACCCGCTGAGTCCGAAGGCGATCTGGATCATGCGGCCGCTGGGGATGCCCAGCAACTGGGCCGTGGTCGGGTCTTCGGCCACGGCCCGCAGGGCCTTGCCGCTGCGACTGCCGTCAATCCACAGGCTCAGGATCACCAGCAGCACGGCAGCCACCAGCAGCAACAGCAGCTGAACCGTGCGCACCTGGGCACCCAGCAGTCGCACAGCTGGCGGCAAACCGGCCAAGGCTGTGGTCGGAATGGCATAGCTTTCGGCCCCCACCAGCAGCTGGATCAGGTTCACCAGCACGACCCCGGCCCCCAGACTGGTAATCAGGGCCAGCAGGGGATCAGCACCCCGCTCGCGCAGGGGGCGGAAGGCGATGCGCTCGATCACCAAGCCCACGGCCGCCGCCGCCAGCCCGGCCAGGGGCAGGGCCAGCCAGAAGGGCAAAGCAAAGGGCAGTTGAAACCCGGCCAATAGACCATTGGCACCCACAGACCCGCCGATCAGCAGATAAGTGAAATAGGCCCCCAGGGTGAAAACGGCCCCGTGGGCAAAGTTGATCACCCCCAACACCGAAAACACCAGCGTGTAGCCCAGGGCAAACAGGGCGTAGACAGCCCCGATCGAGAGCCCGTTGAGCAATAGCTGGATCAGATTGGTCTCCATGGTGTGCCGATCGGGACTTTAGGGACGGGGCCAAGGTGATGAATGTCCATCCACCTGAAGGCGAAGTTGCCGCACGAGTAGAACGTTTGCCGGCAAGAACAACAAGCTTGGTACGGCTAGGGAGAAGAAATAGGCGCCTGGATGGTCTTGCCCCGGAAACAGCTTTGGCGCGATATTAACAAGGATAACGCCAACCAGTAAAGCGTAAATACCCATCGTCAAACGCACAACATGCTTGACCACACGATCTTTCTCGCTCACATCCCCTAGCCCAAGAATGCGAAGATCAGCCCAGGTGAACCAGGCTGAGGCGATGCCGTTCACCAAGAATGTAAATTCGGAGCCAAACGGTCCCATCATCAAAGCTGAGTCATAACGCGGTGGCTGCTGCAAATCCCAGATGAGACCAATCAGGGAGAGAATCGTGCCGATGGCCGCGATGAAGGCGAGGCTGATGTCCCACGCTGGGATCGATCGTGCTCTCCGCGGTGAGGCCCAGCGGTATCCAGCCAGAAGTGAATAGCTCGCCATCCAGGCAAGAACGAGCAAGTACATCAGCAGTTGTGCTCCTCGCCCTTGCGAGGGATTGCCCGGTACGAGATAAGTCCCTAAGAGTAAATACGCCAAGATCAGGAGCAGCGCCATGGCGGCAAGCGCGATGCGTCCACTGCGGCGATGGCCCACCCCCAGTTTGGGCATCGCCATGGCAACCAGGCCGGCTCCCAGTCCGATCAAGGCTGCCAAGTGATGAACCTTGGAGAGAAGACTTTGAATCAGGGCAAGATGTTCTGACACAGATCAGCCAGCAATGGTTTGAGACTGATGACTGATGTTGCGCTGATGACTGAACTGCTGATGGCTGATCTGCTGATTCAGCCTGGGGTTCAACGACCGGCCCTGTTCAAGCAGTGGCAAAAACCTGATCATCATGCGTGTCGAGTCGGTGTCATGGCAGCAGCTCAAAGCGGCCGCTGCGGCCATCGGGATTCATGCTCACCCTTGCCACGCTGAAGTCTTTCTGGATCACCTCGCCCTCGGGGGTGAAGCGGATTTCGCCCAGGGGGGTCTGGTACGTGCCGGCCACCAGTGTGGTCAGGAGTTTTTGGCGCAGCTCGCTGGGCTGCAGGCGGGTCAGTGTGGTGCCTTTCGGCTGCGTTGCTTTGACCTTGGCCAGGGCCTGCTGCACCACCTGGTAGGCAGTAAACGCCTGGGCCGTCACCTGGGGTGGCACGGCATCGGCTGGGCGTCCCCGCCGAAACAGAGCAACCAAGGCACGGTTGATGGGGCTCTGAAGATTGGGGTTATAGGCCTGGGTGATCAGCAATCCGTTGCAATGCTTCTGGCAGACCGGGTAAATGTTCGGGGTGTTCATCCCGTTGCCCGAGACGATTGGCCCCTTGTAGCCCAGCTCGCGCAGTTGGCGCACCAGGTTTCCGCCATCGGCGACCAGGGCTGAGATCACGATTAGATCGGGTCGGGTGCGCAGCGTGTTGCTGATCGCGATGTTGAAGTCAGTGTCCGCCACGGACGTGCGCTGGACCGAGACCAGGTCAAGACCTTTGCTGCGGATTGCCTTCTGAAAGATCGCGCTTTCTGAAGTGCAGAAGACATCGTCCTGGGCAAAGAACACCGCCACCCGCTGGATGCGCGGGTTGAGCTGCAGCGCCTTGGCCAGCGACTGGGGCGCGATCACCGTCACCGGTGAGGCCACACGGGTCACAAACCGGCCGATGTCAGGAATGCCCGGTGCTGTGGTGGAAATGCCCACCACTGGAATGCCGGCCCGATCCGCCATGGGCATCACGGCAAAGCCCTGCTGCGACAGCGACGGGCCGAGGATCGCCACCACACCTTTGTTGATCAACCGGCGAAAAGCCAGTGTTGCGCTGGCTTCATCGCTGCCGGTGTCTTCGAGCACCAACTTGAGCTGCGGTGCCTCCTTGCCGAAATGCTGCTGGGCCAGCTCGAGGCCGGTGCGGGCATCTTGTCCGAGCAGCCCTGCATTGCCGGTGAGGGCAATGCCACCGCCCACTTCGAGCCGGTCACTGCTGGAGCTGCTGCAGCTCGCTAACAGAGCCGCTGCCGCCAGCGGGGTCAGTCCATTGGTGAACCAGCGCTTCATGGCAACAGCGCAAAACGGCCGCTGCGACCACCGGGGTGCATGCGCACCTGGGCCACAAAGAAATCGCGTTGCACCACCTCTCCTTCCGGGGTGAAGCGGATCTCGCCCAGGGGCGTCTGGTAGGTGCCACCCAGGATCTCGTCCATCAACGCGGTGCGGGCTGCGGCCACGGTCAGTCCTTTGAGGGATTGGCGCTTGTCGAGCCGTTGCAGGGCCTCGGCCACCACCTGCAGGGCGGTGTAGGCCTGGGCCGTGAGCTGGGGCGGGATCAGGGGCCCCTTGCCACCGGCGGCCTGGGCTTTGCTGAAGGCCTGCACGAAGGTCCGGTTGGCCGGGGTGGCCAACTCGGGGCTGTAGGCCTGGGCGATCAACAGTCCGTCGCAGTACTTCTGGCAGATCGGGTAGATGTTCGGCGTGTTCATGCCGTTGCCCACCACGATCGTGCCCCTGTAGCCCAGCTCCCGGAGCTGGCGCACCAGGTTGCCGCCGTCGACCGCCTGCAGGCTGAGCACGATCAGATCGGGCTTGAGGGCCAGGGTGGCGCTGATCTGGCTCTGAAAGTCGCTGTCGGACAGGTTGGTGCGTTGCACCGTGACCGGTTTGAGCCCTTTGTCTGCCAGGGCCTTCTGGAAGACCGCGGTCTCGGCGGTGCTGTAGGCGTCGTCCTGGGCATAGAACACCGCCGCCCGACGGATGCCCGGGTTCAGCTGGAGCGCCTTGGCGATCGACAGGGGGGCAATCACGCCGCTAGAGGCCGAGACCCGGCTGATGAAATGGCCGATCTGCGGAATCCCCGTGGCGGTGTTGGACGGAGCCACCACCGGCACGCCCCGGCGTTGGGCGATGGGGTCGGCGGCAAAGGCCTGCTGCGACAGGGTGGGGCCAATGATCGCCAGCATGCCCCGGTTGATCTGCAGGGTCATGGCGGCGTTGGCGCCGGGGTCATCGCTGCCGCTGTCTTCGATCGCCAGCCGCAGCGGGGTGCCGTTGATCCCCCCGCTGCCATTGATCGCAGTCAGGGCCAGGTTGAGACCCACCCGCTGGTCCTGGCCGTAGACATTGGCATTGCCGCTCAGGGCCAGCACGGCACCGACAGGCACACCGGCCTTGAGATCCACAGGCCTGTTTGCAGCCTGGTCATCGCGGCTGCAGGCGCTCAGCAGGTTGCCGCTGGCGATCAGGCCGGTCAGCAGCAGGGCCAGGCGGCGCCGCATCAGGCCACCGCCGCGATGCTCTCGCGGAAGGCCGCGATCGTGGCGTCGATGTCGTCGTCGCTGTGGGCCAGCGACGTGAATCCCGCTTCAAAGGCGCTGGGGGCCAGGTAGACGCCGCGCTCGAGCATGGCCCGGTGCAGCTGGCCGAAGCGGGCCGTGTCGGCAGCTTTGGCCTTTTCGAAGTTCTGGACCGGTCCCTCGCAAAGGAAGAAGCCGAACATGGCGCTGATCGAGCCGCCGGTGATCGGCAGGCCCGCATCCTTGCCCGCCTTGAGGATGCCTTCGATCAGTCGCTGGGTGATCGCTTCGAGGCGCTCGTAGCTGCCTGGTTGCCTGAGCAGCTCGAGGGTTTTGATGCCAGCGGTCATCGCCAGGGGATTGCCGCTCAGGGTGCCCGCCTGATACATCGGGCCGGCGGGGGCCACCATGCCCATGATGTCGGCCCGGCCGCCGTAGGCCCCCACCGGCAGACCGCCGCCGATCACCTTGCCCATGGTGGTCAGGTCGGGCGTGATGCCGAACCTGGCCTGGGCACCGCCGTAGCTGATGCGGAAGCCCGTCATCACTTCATCGAACACGAGCAGGGCGTCGTGCTCCTTGGTGAGCTCGCGGATGCCTTCGAGGAAGCCGGGCACCGGCTGAATGAAGCCGGCGTTGCCCACCACCGGCTCAAGGATCACGCCGGCGATCTCACCGGGGTTCTCGGCAAACAGGGTCTTGACCGCTTCCAGGTCGTTGTAAGGCGCCGTCAGGGTGCTGGCAGCCGTGGTGCGCGGCACCCCCGGTGAGTCGGGCAGGCCCAGGGTCGCTACCCCTGATCCGGCCTTCACCAAAAACATGTCGGCGTGGCCGTGGTAGCAGCCTTCGAACTTGATGATCTTTTCGCGGCCGGTGAACGCCCGCATCAGGCGCAGCACCGACATGCAGGCCTCGGTCCCGCTGTTGACGAAGCGCACCATCTCGACGCTGGGAACGGCCTCGATCACCAGCTCGGCCAGGCGATTTTCGAGGGCGCAGGGGGCACCGAAGCTGGTGCCTTTGTCCAGCGTCTCGTGCAGGGCGGCGATCACTTCGGGGTGGGCGTGGCCGCAGATGGCCGGGCCCCAGCTGCCGATGTAATCGATGTAGCGGTTGCCGTCGACGTCCCAGGCATAGGCGCCCTTGACCCGGTCAAAGACCACGGGATTGCCGCCGACCGATTTGAAGGCCCGTACCGGTGAGCTGACGCCGCCGGGCATCAGGGTCTGGGCTGCTGCAAACAGCTCCTGGGAACGGGTGGTGTTCAGGGCGGGAGCCGAGACGGGTGCCGAGGTCAAAGCAGCCAGCTGCAACGAAACCGGCGGCCATCTTGACCTAGAACCGGTCCCCGGCGCGCAGTTCGGTGCGGGAACCGTTGCCTGCCGGTAGGTTCAGGGTCCCTGAACGGGGCTCTGCGGGGTTGGCTGGAGCAATGGACTGGCGTCAGCTGGAGCACGATCTGCGGCAGCAGCTGCCGGCGAGCGCCGTTGTGGCCGCCCGCCAGGAGCTGCTGGCCTACGACTGCGATGGCCTGACGCTGCAGCGCCATCAGCCGCCGCTGGTGGTGCTGCCTGAGACCACGGCCCAGGTGGCGGCGGCGGTGCGCCTGTGCCATCAGCACGGGGTGCCGTTCGTGGCCCGCGGCAGCGGCACCGGCCTGTCGGGCGGCGCGGTGGCCGAAGCCCCAGCCCTGGTGATCGCCACCAGCCGCATGCGTCGCATCCTGGGGATCGACCTCGACAACCACACGATCACCGTCGAGCCCGGGGTGATCAACAGCTGGGTCACCCGGGCGGTGGCCGGCGACGGCTTTTATTACGCCCCCGACCCCTCGAGCCAGGTGGCCTGCAGCATCGGTGGCAACGTCGCCGAGAACTCTGGCGGGGTGCATTGCCTCAAGTACGGGGTCACCAACAACCACGTGCTGGGGCTCGAGGTGGTGCTTCCCGACGGCACGGTCACCCAGCTGGGGGGCAGCCTGGCCGAATGCCCCGAGCTCGATCTGCGTGGGGTCTTCATCGGCAGCGAGGGCACCCTGGGGATCGCCACCGCCGTGACCCTGCGGCTGCTGCGTGCCCCCCAGAGCGTGGCGGTCCTGTTGGCCGACTTCAGCAGCATGGAGGCCGCCGGTGAGGCGGTGCGCCTGGTCACCGCGGCGGCGGTGCAGCCGGCCGGCATGGAGATGATGGATCGCCTCTGCCTCGAGGCGGTCAACGACTCCCTGGGCCTTGAGGACTACCCGCGCGACGCGGCGGCGGTGCTGCTGATCGAGCTCGACGGCCAGCAGCGCGAGGTTGACGCGGCGATCGCGCTGGCCAGCAGGCTCTGCCGCCAGGCCGGGGCCCGCCAGGTGCGCGCGGCCCGCGACCCCGAGCAATGCGCCCGCTTCTGGAAGGGCCGCAAGAACGCGATCACGGCCCTGGGCCGCCGTTACCCCAGCTATTACCTGCAGGACGGGGTGGTGCCCCGCAGCCAGTTGCCACGGGTGCTGGCGGCGATCGAGACCCTCAGTGCCCAGCACGGGCTGCCGGTGGCCAACGTGTTTCACGCCGGCGACGGCAACCTGCACCCGCTGGTGCTGTACGACCCAAAGGTCCCGGGCATCAGCAAACGGGTCAAAGAGCTCGGCGCCGCCATCCTTGGCTTATGCCTGGACGTGGGCGGCAGCATCAGCGGCGAGCACGGCGTCGGCAGTGACAAGCGCTGCTACATGGACTGGATGTACGGCGGCGATGACCTGGCGACCATGCTGCTGGTGCGTCAGGCCTTGAACCCCGACGGCCTGGCCAACCCCGACAAGCAGTTCCCGACACCGCGGACCTGCAGTGAATCAGTGCGGCGCGTGCAGGTGCTCCAGGCTGAGGGCATCAGCCTGCCTGCAGAGGCTCTGGTGTTCTGATCAAAGCCAGCTGTCCGATGTGGCGTCCTCGTCGTCTGCGGGTGGCCAGGCCAGGTTGACCACCACCGGGGCATGGTCGCTGGGCTGGGGGTTGCCGCGCTGATCCCTGTGGATCACGCAGCCGGTGGCACAGGCCTGCAGTTGCTCACACAGGTAGATGTGATCGATGCGCCATCCCCGGTCGGTCTCCCAGGCGCCGGTGCGGTAGTCCCACCAGCTCCAGTGCCCACTGCCCGGTTCAAACTGGCGAAAGGCATCGCCCAGTCGGTCACCCAGCAGCTCGCGCAGGGCGTCGCGTTCGGGCTCACTGGCCATGATCCCGCCGCTCAGGCGCTCGGGGTCGTGCAGGTCCCTGGCTTCGGGACCGATGTTGAAATCCCCCACCATGCACAGGGGATCACCCTGTTGCTCCTGAGCGGCCAGATATCGCTTGAGACAGGCCAGCCACTGCAATTTGTAGGCGTACTTGTCGCTGGTCAGCGAACTGCCATTGGGCACGTACAGATTGAGTACCCGAACGCCATCGATCAGGGCACTGATCACCCGTTTCTGTTCGCTTAGGTCGCTGGCCTCGGGCCCCAGCAGGGCGTCAAAGCCGATCTGAACATCCTCGAGCGGCAGCCGGCTGGCGATCGCCACGCCGTTGTAGGCCTTCTGGCCGCTGAGGGCCAGCTGGTACCCGAGGTCCTCGATGGCCTGCCGGGGAAACAGGTCGTCGGTCACCTTGGTCTCCTGCAGGCACAACACCTCGGGTTGCTCGCGGGCCAGCCAGGCGGTGACCTGCTCGAGCCGGGTGCGCACCGAGTTGACGTTCCAGGTGGCGATGCGCATGGACCAATGCCTTGCTCGGGGGTCCCTAGCATCGTCTGACGCCCAGTCATCGAGCCACCCATGGCAACCCCCGCGCCTGCGCTCAAGTCAGCTCTGCCGGCACCGGCGCCCGCGGCGGTGATGGGGGCTCTTCTGGTTGTTGCCGCGTTCAACACCCTGACCCTGCGGCCCGCTGGTGCCCAGCAGCAGGGCTATGGCCAGACCCTGCAGGGACCCGGTGCCGCAGGTGGCGGTGCCTCGTCCCTGGGGCCGTCGATGGGCAAGGGCAGTTCGGTGCTCGATTCGGTCAATCCGATCGATCTGATGAACAAGATCCGCCGCAGCACCGCCCTCGACGACGCCACGCCGCCGTCCGATGCGATCGATCAGGCTCTCAGGGACTATTCGGTGCAGACGGGGCCGACCGTGGCAACGCCGTCCCAGTCCGTGAAGGCGCCCTGAGGGCGGCCAGGCCCCAGGCGGTGGCCACCTGATCGAGGCGGGGGTCAGTCTCGGCGGGCTTCAAGCTGCGGGCCTGGGCCAGGCTGTTCTGGGCGCCCTTGAGATCGCCGCGCTGTTGCTGCAGCAGGGCCCTGGCCAGCAGAGGCCTGGGGTCGGCGGGAAAGGCGGCCGCCAGCTTGATCAGCACAGCCTCGGCCTGGCCTGGCGTGCCCTGGCGTTGCAGCAGTTCGGCCAGCAGCAGCCCGGTGGCCAGTGCCTGGACCCGGGCTTGCCCCTGGCTCTGGCGCCCATGGCTGGCCTGCACCCGTTGCAGCGCTTCCCGTCCCTGGCCCTGCTCGAGCTGCAACAGGCTGTAGAGCTGCAGCACCTCAATCTGGTCAGGGCGGCTGTGCAACAGCTGCCGCACCTCACGGGTGGCGCCGATGCGATCCCCATCGGCGCGCCGCAGTTCGGCCAGCAACAGCCGCAGGCCCCAGCGCTGGTGCTGTTGGTCGGCCAACTGTTCCAGCAGGGTGATCGCCTGATCACGGCGCTCCAGGGCTACTAGCAACTCGAGCAGCCGTTGCTGCTTGGCTGCATCGGCTTCGCCCCGTTGCTGCAGTTGCTCGAGGCTGGCCAGCTGGCGCAGCAGGCCCTGCCGACCGCTTTCACGGCCGGTCGGGGCCGCGCTGCCGCCGACCTGTTGCCGGCCCAGCCAGATGCCACCACCCAGGCACAGCCCCGCCAGGGCGACGGCAGCGCCGGCCAGCCAGGGGGTGTTGCGGGTGGACATCGTCGTCGGCTGCCGGTGACGGCCCAGCTTGTCAGTCTGACCCAGGTAGATTCGCGCCATGAGAGCCCATCCCATTTCCCCGGTCACCGAGCCGCTGCAATACCGGGCCATCGGCATCGTGCGCGGCGTCTATGAACCCGTCGATCCCGAGCAGCTGACCCGTGGCCTGATCCGCACCGTGGACGGTGAGGCCATCGAGGCGGTGGTGCTGGGCCGGCTGCTGACCCTGATGCGGCGTCACCTGGATCTGGCCGAACCCCACCTGTGGGTGGTGTACCCCCGCTCGCGCGAGCCCCAGGGCCTGCACCTGCAGATGGTCGGTGTATGGGAGCCATCCACCCTTGCTGAAGCACCTGCTGAGCCCGAGACGGTTGAGCCCGGCGCCCCAGACCAGGCCGATGCCCCAGTCCAGGCCGATGCCCTGCCCGAGGGTGACGACTACTTCTCGGTGCGCGGAGAGCTGATCTACACCCGCCCCGAAACCGGTGATCTGGTGATCAAGGTGCGCCAGCAGCCCCGCGCCGATGGCAGCAAGCCGGTGCCCTTCAAGCTGCAGCTCAAGGGTGTTGTGCCGCTCGAGCACCTGCGCCACTTTGTGGCCCTGGACCTGCGCCGTCAGGCCCAGGACCTGCAGCTTGAGCGCTTTGAAGTGATCGGACCGATGGCCGTGCGGGGCAGCCGCGGTGGCAAAGGTCGCCGCGATGGCCCTGCCCGCAGCCATGGCGGCGGCAATCGCCGCAGCGCCGTCAGCCGTCCGCGTGGCTGACGAGCCGCTGCGGGCAGCTCTGGCTGTCGCCCTGGTGACCGTGCTGGCAGTGCTGGGGCCTGCGCTGGGCATCTCCCCCTGGTGGATCACCCTGCTGATCGCCCTGCTGCTGGGGGGGCTCACCCTGGATGCGGCCCGGTTTGGCGGCCGCGGTGGCCACCTGCTGGCCGAGACCCTGCCCGGAGGCCTGGGGCGCCTGCGGCGCATCGCCGTGCACGAATCCGGTCATCTGCTGATGGCCGAGGCCGAGGCCATGCCGGTGTCCCAGGTGCTGGTCGGCAGCCTGGCCTGCCTGCGTTCGGGCCTGAATACAGCGGGCAGCACGGCCCTGGAGCCGCCGGCCTCGGTCAAGATGAGCCTGGCCGACCTGCGTCGCTGGAGCCGGGTGCTGCAGGCCGGTCAGGTGGCCGAACAGCTCGTCTATGGCGACGCCCTCGGCGGTGCCGATGACCGCGCCCTGCTGGGACGTCTGTGGGGATTGTCGGGTCACGACGTCACCACGGCCCAGCGCGAGCAACGCCAGGCCAGGCGCGAGGTCGAACAGGCCCTGCGCGCCCAGCAGGCTCGGCTGGGCCAGCAGGCTGATCAGCTGCTGGCGCGTGCGCCGCGGCTCTGGCGCCCCTTGCCTGCCGAGGGCTGAGCGATGCTGGCGGTGCTCGACTGCCCCACAGGACTGGCCGGCAACATGCTGCTGGCGGCCCTGTTCGATCTGGGGGTCCCGGCCAGCGTCATCGACGAGCCCATGGCTGCCCTCGGTTTGGCGGGCCGGTACCGGCTCGAGCTCGAGCAACGGCGCAGCAGCGGCCTGCGGGGGCTCCACCTACAGGTGCATGGCCTTGAGACCGAGCCACCGCACCGTCACTGGCAGGAGCTGCAACAGCTGCTGCTGCAGGCGCCCTTGGCCGAGCCGTTGCGCCAGCGCGTGCTGGCCGTGTTCGCGCTTTTGGCCGAAGCCGAGGCCGCGGTCCATGGCATCGCTGCCGAGCGGGTTCACTTTCATGAGGTTGGGGCGATCGATGCCCTGGTTGATGTGGTGGGGGTCTGTGCCGCCTTGCTGCATCTGGGGGTGGACAGCCTGATCTGCACCCCGCCGCCCGCCGGTCATGGCCAGGTGCTCACCGCCCATGGCCCCCTGCCGCTGCCGGCGCCGGCCGTGCTCGAGATCGCCCGGCGTCACGCCATCCCGCTGGCGGCCTCGGAGGGGTTCCCGCCGGCTGAGCTGACCACCCCCACCGGGCTGGCGCTGGCCGCCGGCTGGGCCAGCCGCTTTGGGGTGGCGCCGGCCCTGTTGCCGCGCCAGGTTGGGGTTGGGCTGGGCAGCCGCAGCCTCGATCGTCCCAACCTGTTGCGCCTGGTGCTGGGCGAATCGCTCGACCAGGCCCCATCGGCAGACCTGAACGGGCCCGCCCTACAGACCGGCCCCGCCCTGCAGACCAGCCCCACCTTGCAAACCGTGGTCGTGCAGCAGGCCCAGATCGACGATGCCAGTCCTGAGGACCTGGCCTTTCTGGCCGATCAGCTGCGTCAGGCGGGTGCCCTGGACGTGTTCAGCCAGGCGATCACGATGAAGAAAGGGCGCCTGGGCCAGTTGCTGAGTGTGGTGGCCACCCCCGACCAGCTGCCGGTCCTGCGCCAGGTGTGGTGGCGCCACAGCTCCAGCCTGGGGCTGCGCGAGCAGCAGCAGCAGCGTTGGGTGCTGCAGCGCCGGCACCAGCAGTGCGCAACCCCGCTGGGCCCGGTGCGCATCAAATGGGCCCTGCAGCCCGACGGCCAGTGGCGCAGCAAGATCGAACACGACGACCTGGCGGCCCTGGCAAGCCGCCATGGTCTGGCCCTGGCCCAGGTGCGGGCCCTGATCGATGACCTGATGCCGCCTGACGATGACCATGACCAGCCCTGAGGCCCTGCGCCACCGCCTCAAGGCCCTGCTGACCTGGGTGCCCCCGGGAGCTGCCCGCTGGATCAGCTTGCTGAGCCTGGGCTTTTTGCTGGCGGCACTGCTCAGCCATGGCCCCCAGGTGCTGGCCCTGGCCCCGGATCCGCAGGGTTGGTTGTGGCTGGTTCTGGGTGTGGGCATCAGCCTGCTCAGCCTGATCGGCAGTGCCCTGCTGTGGGGTGTCGTGCTGCAGTGGCTGGGCCAGCGGCCCGGCCTGCAGCTCCTGGTGCAGGCCTATCTGCTCACCAACGCCCGCAAGTACCTGCCCGGCGGCATCTGGCACCTGGCCAGTCGGGTCCAGATGCTGCGTCAGGGGCAGCTGACGACGGCTCCCCTGGCGGCGCCGCTGGCCCTGGTGGCCGTGCTGTTGGATCCGTTGCTGGCGGCGGTGGCCGCCCTGGCCCTGGTGGTCTGTGGGGGCTGGCAGGGCGGGCTGGCCCCCCTGGCCCTGGTGCCGTTGCTGCTGCTCTGGCCCCGCTGGCTGGCGCCGCTGCTCGGCTGGTTGGAGCGGCGCAAGGCCGCTGCCCTGGGGCTTGCTTCTGACCTGGAGCCCGGCCAACTGGAGCCCGGCCAACTGGAGCCCGGCCAACTGGAGGCTGTCCCTGCGTTGCCCGCCCAGCCCCCCTGGCGTGCCTTGCTGCTGGCCCTGGCCTTTGTGCTGTTGCGGTTTGGTGGTTTCGCCTGCTGCGTGATGGCCCTGGATCTGCAGCCCGCGCTGGGTTGGGGCGGCTGGTTGGCGGGCTTTGCCCTGGCCTGGACCGCCGGCCTGGTGGTGCCGGGTGCGCCGGCGGGGCTGGGGGTGTTCGAGGTGGTGCTGCTGTTGCGGTTGGGCGTGGTCCTGCCCGAACCGCCGCTGCTGGCCCTGGCGATCAGCTACCGGCTGGTGGTGAGCCTGGCGGACGCCATCGCAGCGGCAACCGCCGCTGCTGATCGGCGCCGCGGTCCGCTGGCCCAGCTTCGCAATTGAACGTATTGTTGAGAACAATAGCGATTCGCCGGTGCCGGCACCAGCCACCCCCGCGCTTGCCTCTGGCGGCCTGCGTTCCAGCCTGCATGACCGCGGGCAACGGCTGACCCCCCAGCGTCAGCGAGTGCTGGGTCTGTTTGAGCGCATCGGCGAGGGGGCTCACCTCAGCGCCGAAGAGGTCCATCAACGGCTGTTGCGCAGCGACGAGCGCGTGTCGTTGGCCACGGTGTACCGCACCTTGCGGTTGCTCAGTTCGATGGGGCTGCTGCAGGAGCTCGAGCTGCCCGAGGGCGGCCGGCGCTTTGAGCTGGCCAGCGCTGCCCATCGCGACCACCACCACTTGGTCTGTGTGCGCTGCGGCCAGACCGAAGAGTTTGAAAGCGCCGCCGTGCTCGAAGCCGGTGAGCTGGCAGCCCATCAACACGGCTTTCGCCTGCTCGAATGCGTGCTGAACGTGCGCGCCCTGTGCCGCTGCTGCAGCGCCGCCGAGCAGCTTTGAACCCGGTCGCCGGCCCCTGGGCGGGACTGTCAGCTTCTGTTGTTGTTGAGAATCGCTTGCAAAAGACCGGCTGCGTTGTTTAGGTTGCGAGCCATTCTCAAGAAGTCCCTCTGGGCGCCATGGTCGCTGCTTCGCTCCAGATCCCCCCGGCGTTGCCCCTCTCGGCCGTGCGCCTCACGGTGGGCCAGGCGGTTCTGCTGGATCCGGGTCTGCGGCCGGCCGGCACCTGCCTCGAAGTGCTCGACGGTGTCGCCCGGGTTTACTGCCCCTGTGAAGAGACCGAGGGCATGACCCTGGCGTTTCTGCAGGCCGGGGATCAGTTGCGCACCGATCGGCTCTGCAGCGAGGGGGTCTGCGTGGAGGCCCTGACCCCGCTGGCCTTTCGCACCGATGCGGCTCCCCGCAGCGGCGAGGGCTTTGATCCGGTCAACGAGTGGACGCTGCAGTTGCTGCGCATTCGCCATCTGGGCCAGGCCGAGCAACGGCTCCACGCCTTGCTGGCCCTGCTGGTGAACCGGTTGGGGCGCCGCTGCGGCAGCTGGTGTGACCTGCCGTTCCGTCTGACCCATGAGCGGATCGGCGAGCTGATCGGCACCACCCGGGTCACCACCACCCGCCTGATCTCGCGCATTCGTCAGGCGCAGCTGATCGAGGTGCCCAGTGGCGAACTGGGCATGCGGCTGGCCCCGTCGCTGGTCGAGAACGCCCCGCTGGCGGCCTAACGCCGGTCCAGGCTGGGAATCAGGGCGGCTGAGGCCAGCAGGCCCAGCACCATGATCAGCAGTGCCGGCGTCATGGCCGCGCCCACCCGCTCGTCGCTGGCGTATTGAAACACCCGCACCGCCAGGGTGTCGAAATCAAACGGGCGCAGCGACAGGGTCAGGGGCAGTTCTTTCACGACGTCCACGAACACCAGCAGTCCACCCACCAGCAGCGGGCCCCGCTGCAAGGGCAGATGAACCCGCCGCAGCACGCCGCGCCAGTTGCAGCCCAGGCTGATCGCCGCTTCATCGATGCTGGGCGGCATCCGTTCAAAGGCCGCATCCAGGCCTTGTTTGGCCACGGCCATGAAGCGGTCGCCGTAGCCCCATAACAGCAGCAGGAGGGGACCCAGTCCGATTGGCCCCCCCAGGATCAGCAAGCCCAGGGCCAGCACGCTGCCGGGCACCGCGTAGCCCAGCCCGGCGATGACGCTCAGCTGTTGCACCAGGGGCCGGGGGGTCCAGCGCCGCACGACCGCCAGCAGCAGGGCCGCCGCCAGGGTCACGCCGGTGGCAGCCAGGGCCAGGCCCAGGCTGCGCAGGGTTAGCGCCGCCAGCTCGGTCCCATCCTGCTGGCGCAGCGACTCCCAGCCGCTGCTGACCCACAGGCAGGGGATCAGCACCGCCAGCAGGGGCGGCAGGGCCGTGATCACCATTGCCAGGGCTGCGCGCCAGCCCTGCAGATGCCACAGGGGACCCTGGGGTGAGCCCACGCTCAGATTCCAGCGGCGGCTGCGGCGGCGCAGCAGTCGCTCACCGCTCACCAGCAGCGCCACGATCGCCAGGGCCACCAGGGCCAGCAGCGCAGCCCCGGGGGCATCCCCCTCGGCCTGCCACCGGTCCAGGATTCCGGCCGACAGGCTGGGTACCCCCAGCAGGCGCACGGCACCCAGTTCGTTGACCACTTCCATGGCGCTCAGGGCCACGCCGGCGCCGATCGCCGGCAGGGCCAGGGGCAGGGCCACCCGCCCAAAACTGCGCCAGGGACCGACCCCCAGGCAGCGGCTGGCTTCCAACAGGCGCCGGCCGCTGGAGGCGAAGGTTTCGTGGCTCAGATAGAAGACATAGGTGTAATTGGCCAGGGCGAGCAGGGCGATCGCCCACCCCAGACCGTGGATGCGCCAGCCAGCACGGCTGCCCCAGTCGATCAGGCTGGCTGCCTGCAGGTAGGCCGGAAAGGCCATTGGCAGCAGCTGGGCGATGCGCAGGAGACGTCGCCCCGGAAAGCTGCACAGGGCGGTCAACCAGCCGATGGCGGTGCCGACCACCCCCCCCAGCAGCCCCTCACCGGCCACCAGGGCCAGGGTGTTGCCGACCTGCAGCCGACCTTCGCTGCCCAGGCTCACCCCCTGCAGGGCCCCGCCAAACAGGGCATCCCAGGCCAGCGCCACCAATGGGGCCAGGGTCAGCAGGCTGACCAACAGGACGCCCCACAGCAGGCTGCGGCGGCTGGAGCCGGCTGCGCTCACTGCCAACCGTTGTCAGCCATCAATTGGCTCGCGGCTTTGGCCTTGGCACCCAGCTGGGCGGCCGACAGGCCGTCGGGTGTGAAGGGACCGAACCGCTTCAGGATCGGGTTGTTGCCGAAGCCCTTAAGCGGATACTCGAAGCTGCCCTGGGCAAAACCTTCGGCCGCTGTGGGTGAGGTCAGGTATTCGATCAATTGGATGGCCTGCGTGCGGTTCGTGGCATGGCGTGTGACCCCGGCTCCGCTCACATTGACATGGGCGGGGTTGGGGTAAACGATGCGCACCCTGGCTGCCAGTGCCTTGTCGGCGGCTCCGTTCTGACCCGAGAGCATGCGCGCCACGTAGTAACTGTTGACGACGCCGACACCGCATTTGCCGCGGGCCACATCCCGGGCCAACACCGTGTCGCTGGTGTAGACGGGATCGGCCAGGTTGGCGATCATGCCTCGGATCCAGGACCGGGTCGCCGGCTGACCGCGCAGGATCAGCTGGTCGGCCACCAGGGACTGGTTGTAGACGCTGTTGCGGTTGCGCAGGCACAGCTTGCCTTTGAGAGCGGGGTTGGCCAGATCGGCATAGGTCCTCAGGCTGCCGGGGTTGACCAGCTTCGGGTTCACCACAAAAGCCCGAACGCGCCGGGTCAGGCCGAACCAGCGCCCTTTGGGGTCCCGCAGGCTCAGGGGCACGTCGCGCATCAGCTCGGCGTTGCCGATCGGTTGAAACAGCCCCAGCTCGGTGGCATGGGCCAGCTTGGCCGCATCAACCAGGATCAGCACGTCTGCAGAGCTGTTCCTTCCTTCATTGCGCAGCCGCTCAACGATGGCGCTGTCGTTCGATTCGAGCAGACGAACCTTGATGCCTGTCGCTTTGGTGAAGCGCTCGTAGATGGCGTTGTCGCTGCTGTAATGGCGGCCCGAGTAGACACGAACTTCCTGGGCCTGGGTGACAGGGGGGACCAGGCTCAACAGCAAGGTGCCCAGCAGGGGCACGGCAGCAAAGTTGTTGACGTTCAACGCGCGGATTCAGGTTCTGAACCGATGTTGAAAGATCGTCCGTTTGAACGGTTGTTCAGACGACGCAGTCACGCGTAACAATTGCTACCGGCGAGGCCGCACCCGCACCGGCACCAGCACAGGCTGCATCAGGCCACCGCCGCCGTTGTCATCATCGGAATCGGTGGTGAGCCAATAGGCCAGGCCGAACAGGGTGAGCACTCCGGCAAACAGCAGGACTTCGGCCATGGCACCCCTCGCGGTTCGCTCACCTTAACGAGCCTGTAGAGATGTGGTGTTACGGCTGTTACGCCAACGGGGCCAGGGCCAGGGCTGCTCCAGCCAGGCTCAGGCCGGCCGCCAGCCCCATGGCCCAGCGCAGGGGCAGCCGCCGCAGAAGGCCGTAGGACGCTGCAACCACGCCAGTCGAGACCAGCAGAGCCCCGACCCACCAGCCGATCGAGCCGCCGGGTGCCTCCTGGCCATGGAGCAGGGCGTGCACGGCAACTGCAGCAGCGACCAGGGTGCCGGGGATGGTCAGCGATGCACGCTGCCGCTGGCGTTGCAGCTGCAGCGTCAACAGACCCAGAACCGAGACGGCCAGGGCAGCGATCACCTCGGCCCCAGGCAGCTGACCGCCCATGCTGCCGAACACGGCTCCCAGCAGGCCCCCGCCCAGGGCAAACAGCAGCAGTGGCGCCCCCGCATAGGACCCCACGGCACCGACGCCGATCAGCAGCAGCAGGTGGTCAAGCCCCAGCAGCGGATGGGTGGCACCGCTCAGCAGGCTGGCGTCAGCCACGCCATGGGCGCCGGCCGGCAGTGCGGACAACAGGCTGAATCCCAGGCCGGCGGCGGCTGCGGTCAGCAACTGGCGGTTGTTGGAGGAGGTCATGGAAAGCGTTCCGGTCCGCGCCGGTGTCGAAAGGTGGATGTGGCTGGGCGAGCGTTCTGACTGAGGTGCTGTCCTGTAGGGCAGGGGTGCGCACCATCACAGCTGCGGGACAGTGCCGGACTCGGGCGGACCCACACCGGACTTTCCTCGTTGCCTCTGCGGGCTGAACCCGTAGAACCCGATTCCAGTCTTACCGCCGCAGCTGGCGCTGGAACTGTTCAGGCGAAACCCTTTCCCGAATCACGGGCAACGCAGGCCTGGAGCTGCTGCCGCAGCTTGTTGTGGTCCAGGTTCTTGCCGATCAGCACGATCTGGTTTTTGCGCTCGGTGCCGGGCCAGTCCGAGTCATCGATCGAGAAGCG
>JAIXOF010000195.1 GCA_027486935.1 Cyanobium sp. C1_MAG_00004
CCGCCGGGGGCCGGGGTGGCCAGGGCGCGATCGAGATCGTCTGGGTGGCGAATATCGCCCGCGATCACCTGCAGGCGCTCGCTCGGCGCCGCGGCGTCATCGCTCAGACCCGCCAGCTCGGCGACGCGCCGCAGGGCTTCGGGGCTGCTGTTGGCGAAGTTGTCGAGCACCACCAGGCTGTGACCCGCCTGCAGCAGCACCAGGGCTGTGTGACTGCCGATGAAGCCCGCCCCACCGGTGATCAGCAGATGGGCCACATGCGTGCTGTAACTGCGCCTGACTCTGACAGCTTCCGCTCCTGCAGAATCCTTTCCATCAATGGTGTGGTGTCCTGTGACGTTGGGCAACGGGTCTGGGGTGGATTGCACAGGCCGCGTTGCCTTGATCACCGGCATCACCGGCCAGGACGGCAGCTACCTGGCCGAACTGCTGCTCGACAAGGGCTATGTGGTCCACGGCATCAAGCGGCGGGCCAGCAGCTTCAACACCGATCGCATCGATCACCTGTACCAGGACCCCCACGAGACTGGGTCCAGCGGACAGCCGCCGCGGCTGGTGCTGCATTACGGCGATCTGACCGACAGCACCAACCTGATTCGCATCATTCAGCAGGTGCAGCCCGATGAGATCTACAACCTGGGCGCCCAGAGCCACGTGCAGGTCAGCTTTGAGTCGCCTGAGTACACCGCTAACTCGGACGCCCTGGGCACCCTGCGCATTCTTGAAGCGGTGCGCATTCTGGGGCTGAGCGCCAAGACCCGCATCTACCAGGCCAGCACCAGCGAGCTCTACGGCCTGGTGCAGGAGATCCCGCAAAAGGAGACGACGCCGTTCTACCCGCGTAGTCCCTATGGCGTGGCCAAGCTCTACGCCTACTGGATCACGGTCAATTATCGCGAGAGCTACGGGATGTACGCCTGCAACGGCATCCTGTTCAACCACGAATCACCGCGGCGCGGTGAAACGTTCGTGACCCGCAAGATCACCCGCGGCCTGGCGCGGATTGATGCGGGCCTGGACCAGTGCCTGTTCATGGGCAACCTCGATTCGCTGCGCGACTGGGGTCACGCCCGCGATTACGTCGAGATGCAGTGGCGCATGCTGCAGCAGCAGGGCATCCCCGAAGACTTTGTGATCGCCACCGGCCGGCAGGAGTCGGTGCGTCGCTTCATCGAGCTGACGGCGGCCGAGCTGGGCTGGGGACCCCTGGTCTGGGAGGGCGACGGCGTGGCCGAAACGGGCCGGCGCAGCGACACGGGCGCGGTGGTGGTGCGCATCGATCCGCGCTACTTCCGCCCGGCCGAGGTGGAGACCCTGCTGGGGGACCCCACCCGGGCCAAGGAGAAGCTCGGCTGGACCCCCACCACCACCCTCGAAGAGCTGGTGGCCGAGATGGTCGCCGCCGACAAAGAGGAGGCCGCCAAGGAAGCCCTGCTGCGCCGCAAGGGGTTCAACGTCGTCGGTTCGATGGAGAACCCGCCCACCAACCCCCTGGCACCCGCGGCCGCCCAGCCATGACCAAGCTGATCACCCCCGCCGATCGCGTCTTTGTGGCCGGGCACCGGGGCATGGCGGGCGGTGCCATCTGCCGGGCATTGCAGCGGGCGGGCTATGGCGACCCGGCCCAGGGCGGCGCGCTGTTGACGGCCGGCCGCGACGTGCTGGATCTGCTGGATCAGGGCGCCGTGGAACGGTGGTTTGAGGCTCAGCGCCCGGCTGTGGTGGTGGTGGCGGCCGCAAAAGTGGGCGGCATCCACGCCAATGCCACCTATCCAGCTGACTTTCTGCTGGACAACCTCAAGATCCAGAACCACGTGATCGAGGCGGCCTGGCGCAGCGGTGTGCGGCGGCTGCTGTTTCTGGGCAGTAGCTGCATTTATCCCAAGTTCGCGGCGCAGCCGATCGTCGAAGAGGCGCTGCTGACCGGTGCGCTCGAGCCCACCAACCAGTGGTATGCGATCGCCAAGATCGCCGGCCTCAAGCTGTGCGAGGCGCTGCGGCAGCAGCACGGCTTCGATGCCATCAGCCTGATGCCCACCAATCTCTACGGCCCGGGCGACAACTACCACCCCACCGGCAGCCATGTGCTGCCGGCGTTGATCCGCCGCTTTCACGAAGCCCGCGACGCGGGGGCGCCCACCGTCACCTGCTGGGGCACGGGCACGCCGATGCGCGAGTTTTTGCATGTCGACGACCTGGCCGAGGCGGCCGTGTTTGCCCTCGAACACTGGGATCCGGCGGCCCCAGGTGCGCCCCGTGCGAAGGGCCCAGTCGGCGAGGCCCTGCGTTCAGCCGGCGAAGACCTGGGGCCGCTCAATCACCTGAATGTGGGCACCGGCGTCGATGTGACCATTCGCGAGGCGGCCGAAACCGTGGCGCGGGTGGTCGGCTACACCGGCGAGATCGTCTGGGACAGCAGCCAACCCGACGGCACGCCCCGCAAACTGCTGGACGTGAGCCGCCTCGCCGCCCTGGGTTGGCGGGCCCGCATCGGCCTGGCCGAGGGTCTCGCCAGCACCTATGACGACTTCGCCGCCCAACTGGACCGCAATCGGGACCTGGTGCGGCTGTAGGCGGTAGCTGGATCTGGGGCTGGGACCGTGGCCGTGGCCAGTGCCGGTGGTGGTGGCGGTCGTCGTCGTCGTTCCGGAGCCCTTACGAAATTGGCCTTTTTTTGGCCGCTCGAGACACCACATCTGGTGTGCCTCCTGAGGCGTGCCGTGATGCGCGCGTGTCTGGATGCGGACGTGTCTTGATGCCGTCGTGCCGTGATGCGGACGTGCTGTGATGCAGTTGTGCCGTGATGCAGACGTGCCGAGATCGGCATGGCC
>JAIXOF010000142.1 GCA_027486935.1 Cyanobium sp. C1_MAG_00004
CGGGGCTCTCGCGGCATCGCCTCGCGGCGACCTCTGAAACTTACAACACCGTCGGCTCTCGCCTTTCAGTTCGTAAGCCCTGCCAGCTCCCGCCGGCAGTCCAAAATCGTATCACAGGACTCTCCGCAGGCCTAGGGGGAGAGGATCAAGGCCGCACCAAGGCCTCACCCCAAGGCAGGAAACGATCGAGGGTGCTGGCCTGATCGGCTGCCAGAACAGGGAAGTCGACCTGGGCCAGGTCGCGGCCAGGCTCGATCGCGGCAGGCGACGTCTGCAACCACTGCACGCTGCAGCCCAGTTCGGTGAGGACCAACCAGGCCGCCGCCAGATCCCAGATCTTGGGTGTGGCTTCAAGCGCGGCAACCGTCTGGCCCATGGCCACGCTCACCAAATTGAGGCTGGCCACACCAAGCATGCGGATCTTGCCGGGGAAGCGGCGATCAGGCAGCTTCTGCAGGACGCCGATCGAACGGCTGCACAACGAAGCACAGCCCGCCGGATGATCCTGCAGGGATGGCGGTTGCAAGGGTTTGCCATTGCGCCAGGCCCCCTGTCCGGCAGCAGCAACAATCCGCTGGCGCAGGGGCGGCACATCGAGAACGGCCAACACGGGCCTGCCCTGTTCAAACCGCGCCAGCGATATCGCCCAGTAAGGGATGCCGGCCGCAAAATTGGTGGTGCCATCCAGGGGATCGACCACCCAGTAGGCGGATGTGAGCGGCAGTCGCTGTTGCCCTTCCTCGCTGAGCACCCCCTCGCCGGGATACAGCTGGTTGAGCCCTGCCACCAGGGTCTGGTCACTCCAGCGATCGCAGGCTGTGATCAGGGTGCCGTCGGCCTTGAGATCGGACGCCATGTGGCCGAAGTCCTGGCGTTGGCGTTCCCCCACCTGATCCAGCAAGCCGGCCAAAGCCAGATCCAGGGGCGGGGGGAGAACGCTGGTGTTCATCCAAGCTCCAAGGCCAGAACCTTGCTGAGAGTTCGACCTGTATCTTCCCTGAACTGACGCAGGTTGACGCGGGCCAACAACACCAGGGCCAACAGCGCCACCACCATTTCGACCAGCAGGACCAGGGCATAGGCAGGAAAAGGATCCTGTCCCAGTCCCGCCGTGGTCTGAAGCCAGCGCCCGAGATCGAGCAGGCCACCGCCGATCACCTTGCCCAGGGCGCGGGACAAGGCCTGGGCCAGACCCCAGACCCCGACAAACGTGCCTGCGGCCTGGGGCAGGGTCAGATCCAGCATCAGCACCAGGGCGCTGTTGGTACCGATACCGGCTGCCAGGCCGAACAGCAGCAACACGCCTTTGAGGGCACTGGCGTTGCCGCTGAACCCGCAGAGCAACAACAGGCCCAGGGTCGCCACGATCAACTGCGAGCCGAGGCGGGCGGCGGCGAGCTTGCCCAGACGCGGCACCAGCCACAGTCCGGCCAGCAAGAGCCCCAACAGGGTGCCAACCCCCCAAAAGGCGTTGAGCGAGGCGGTCGCAGCGATCGGCATGGCGAAAACCTGAGCGCCGTAGCTCTCGAGGATCGGATCCTGAAGAAACAACCCCAGGGTGAAGCAGATCAAAAAGGCGAAGAACACCAGCACCTGCCGGCTCGAGGTGATCAGTGCCCAGGCCTGAGGCAGGGTGATGGAGTCCTCGCGCCGCTGACCTTGACCGTCGGCCGCCGTGGTCTGTGGGTTGTCCATCCCCCAGGTAGCCAGCAGGGTCAGGGCCATCACCACAACGGCCACCCGTGCCATGAACCGCAGCAGAACCGGCTCGAGCACCGCCGGATCGGTGACGCCATCGAGGGATCGAAGACTGATCGCAATCAGGATCGCGCCGATCACGATGCCGACCGTGAGCATGCACCAGATGACACCGACGGCACGCGGGCGCTCGGACTCGCTGGTGCGGTCGATCACCAGGGCGAGATAGGGCGTCGTCGCCAGGGACACCGACAATCCGTAAAGGGCGAACAGTCCGCAGAGCGCGGCAATGGCGAAACCAAGCGGGCCCTGGTCACCGGCTTCGAGCAGGCGACCGACATGGAAAATCAGCGGCACCGATACGACGGCGAAACCGCAAAACAGCAGGGTCCCCAGCCAGATGTAAGGGAGTCGATGGCGCCCCCACAGGGGGTGGGCATCACTGATCTGGCCGAACAGCACCCGGGCCGGGGCCACAAACTGCTCGAACGCCAGTGCTCCGCCGACCAGCAGACCGGGGAAGGCCAGCTCGCTGATCATGATCCGGTTGAGCAGGCCGGAAAAAATCACGGCCAGACAACCCAGGCAACCCTGGAACAGGCCCAGTCTGAGAACGGCGACCAGGCTCAACGACTTCACAACACAGCCTTGGCGGCCTGACAGGCCGGCAACAGGGCCGGCTGTTCAACGGGAACGTTGGACACGCCTTCGAATTTCGGTTTGACCGCCGGCAGGGCCGGTGGGGTGCAGAGGGCGATCTGATCGAGGCCGGTGCGGCGCCTCAGCTCAGCCAGACGACGGTTGTAGTCGCTGATGGCATTGGAATGGCGCACCTCGGCCTGGGTGAGGTCTCGCTGGTTGTTGACCACCTCACGCTGGGTGGTAACCCCGGCCTCGAGCCGCAGACGGGCCAGCCGCAGGGCTTCGCGCGCTGACAGCACCTCGCGGGCGGTGGTGGTCAGGTTGCGGTTGTTCTTTTCGAGTTCGTAGAAGCTCGACTCCACATCGCGGCGGATCTCGTCGCGGCGCTGGGCAAATTGATAGGTGTACTGCTGGGCCTGCTGTTTGGCCGCTCGCGAACGGGCAGCGGCGGCACCACCATCAAAGACGTTCCAGGTGACGCTGAGGCCGATGCTGTTGTCGACGTTCCAGCCCATGCTGCCGGGCAGGTCGACCAGAACGCTCTGGCTGCCCTGATAGCGACCGGCGATGAAGGTGTTGAAGATGTTCAGGAAGGGCTGCACAGCGCCCAGGGCCTGGTTGGCCGTGCTGTTGGCGATCGAGATGTCGAGCAGGGCCTGATCGAGTTCTTCGCGGAAGGCATAGGCGGCGATGATGCTCTCCTGCAGGCTGGGCTGCCAGGTGCCGACAACCCGGGCCGGGTCCTTGGCCGTCGGGGTCACGGTCTGGGGCAGATCGAGCAGGGAGGCCAGGGTGCGCCGGGCAATCGCCTGGGAGGCCAGTGAATCGGTCAGCAACTGCTGGTCTCGGGCCAGCTGGGTCTCGGCCTCGAGCACCTCCAGCTTGGTGGCGACACCGGCCTGAAAGCGGGCCCGGGCGTCCCGCAGGCTGATCACCGAGGCCCGCACCGACTCCTGGCCGATGCGCACCGAATCATCGGCCTGCTGCAGGTTGAAATAGGCCACATCGACCTGCAGCCGCAGCTCCCGCAGGGAGATCAGGTACTGGTCCTTGGCCTTTTCAAACGTGTCACGGGCCGCTGCGATCGCCGGCACCCGCTGGGGATTGATCAGGGCCCACTGGGCCTGCACCTGGGTGCCGTAAAACCAGCGGTTGGTCGAGCTGTAGCCGTTGGTCGCGGAACTGAGGCCTTTGGTGTATTGCTGACCGCCTGTGTAGCTGGGCAAACTGTTGGCAGACAGCGACAGGGTCGGGTACCAGAGGGCGATCTGGGCCCGCAGGCTGCTCTGGGCCTGATCCACCTGGGAGGCAATCAGTTTGAGGTTGGGGTTGTTGACCTCGGCCAGGTTTTCGGCCTCGAGCAGGCCGATGGGGCGCAGCTCGCTGATCTGCACCTGGGATGGCTTGGTGGGCAGCGCCAACGGATTGGGTGCAGCGAGGTCCTTGACCTCAGGCAGCAACTGGGTCGCCGCCGGGGTCAGGACAGCCGGATTGGCCCTGGGCCGGCTGCCCTTGACCTGGGGTGCCAGAGGAAGCTGCTGTTGGGCGGGTTGGGACTGGGCCCAAGCCGACAGAGTGGGCGCAAAGGCGCCCACCAAACACAGAGCAGCCAGCGATCGCCGCACAGAAACACCCAACCGTTGGGCGCAGCTTACGGAAAGTTCGCCGCATCGAGCAGACAGGTAGCCACCAGATCGTCTGCTCCTTGCACAACCGTCACCGGAACGGGCAACCGCTGCTGCAGCTCGGCCAGGGTCAGATCATCGAGAAACACCGGTTCCCCCTGGCGCAGCATCACTGCTGGCAACAGCAGTCGCTCGCCCAGATCACGCCCGGCCAGACCGGTCAGCAGATCGCTGCCGGTCAGCAGGCCGGTGACCACCTGCTCCTGGCCCCAGTAGGGACTGGGTAGCGGATGCAGCACCAGCTCGAGGCCCCCGACGGCGTTGAGCCGTTCCACGGCCGGCGCCAGCGCCTCGCCGACCAGCTGGCCGACGACCCAGCTCAATCGCCGCGGCGGCGACACCCGCTGCGGCAAGCCGGCCGTCGCCTGATCCAGCGCCTCGAGAAAAGCGCGAATGCTGCCGACGCCGTTTTCCTGCTGGGGCAGATCCTCGTAGGCGAGGCGTGGGGGCAGGGGCAGCCCGGCGATCAGGTACCACTCGTCGGACAGCCAGGCGAAACGGCTGCCGAACCGCTGCTGAAACTGCTGCTGCAACGGTTCCACCTGGGCGATCACCGCCCGGGCCGCGTCGGGGTCCACCGGCACCAGGCCATCGCCCGCAGGGCGGAATCGGGTCAGGCCGACCGGCACCACAGCAGCAGACAGCACCGCTGGCCAGTCGCCGCCGGCGAAGCGGGCCAGATCGGTCAAGGTGCGCTGCAGCGCAGGGCCATCGTTGAGTCCCGGGCAAACCACCACCTGGGCGTGGATCTGCAGATCGCGCTGGTCAAACCAGGTGAGCTGCTCGAGCAGCTGGCCGGCACGGGGATTGACCAGCAGTCGGCTGCGCAGCTCAGGCTCGGTGGCATGGACCGACACGTACAAAGGCGAGAGCCGCTGGGCCTCGATGCGCTGCCAGTCGGCCTCGCTGAGGTTGGTCAGGGTCAGATAGGAGCCATAGAGAAAGCTGAGCCGGTAGTCGTCGTCCTTGAGATAAAGGCTCTGGCGGCGACCGGGGGGCTGCTGATCGATGAAACAGAAGGGGCAGTGGTTGTTGCACTGCCTGAGGCCATCGAACAGAGCCTCGCTGAATCCCAGGCCGAGGCCGTCGTCGGCATCCTTCTCCAGCTCGACCACATGGCGCGTGCCATCGGGGTCTTCGACCTCGAGGGTGAGCTCCTCTTCGCAGCAGAGCACCTGCAGATCAATCAGATCCCGGGGCCTGATGCCGTTGATGCTGATCAGCCGATCGCCGGGCTGAAAGCCCAGCTCCTCGCCGATCGAGCCGGGCTCGACGCTGGCCACCACCGCCGCATCGGGTTGACGCTGGGGCCCAGGCAACGCAGCTGCGGCAAGAGCCGTGGAGGGTTCATTCCACACAGGCCAGGGCAGCGCCCAGGGAGAGCGCAGAAAAGGCTTCTCCCACTTTGACGCGCCATCAGGCCGCCCGGAACCAGAGCAGGATGGCGGCGCCGAACAGCAGCCTGTAGATCACGAACACCCAGGTGCCGTGCCGCTGCAGGTAACGCAGCAACCAGGCGATGGCCAGCCAGCTCACCACCAAGGCCGCGATCAGCCCCACCAGCAGGGGCAGGGGACCGCCATTGGCCGGGGAACCCAGTGCATCCTTGAGCTCCACCAACCCCGCCAGGGTGATCGCCGGCAGGCCCAGCAAAAACGAAAAGCGTGCGGCGGCAGGGCGCTGCCAGCCGTCAAACAGGGCAGCGGTGAGGGTGCTGCCCGAGCGCGACACACCCGGCACCAGCGCCAGGGCCTGGGCCAGACCCACCAACAGGCCATCCCGGGCCGTGACCTGATCGATGTGCCGCTGACGGCGCCCCACCAGTTCGGCCAGGGCCAGCAGCAACGCCATCACGATCGAGACGGTGGCGATGCTGGTCATGCTGCGCAGCGGCGAGTTGTCGTAGTCGGGCAGCCAGCGCTTGATCGCCAGGCCAGCCAGCACGATCGGCACCGTGCCCAGGGCCATGGCCACCCCGAGCCGGGCCGAGGGATCGGACCATTGGCCATGGCGCACGGCCCGGGCGATGCCGCGGCCCACCTGCTGCAGGTCGCTCCAGAAGTAGGCGAACACCGCCACGATGCTGCCCAGCTGGATGACGGCGGTAAACGAGACGCCTGGGTCGCCCCAACCCAGCAGCACCGGCACCACTTTGAGATGGGCCGAACTGCTGATCGGCAGAAATTCGGTCAGACCCTGGACGACGCCGAGCACCAGGGCTCGCCAGCAGGCCTCGAGCAAGCCAGGAACGGCAGGGGACACGGCCAGGACCATGGGGCAGCAGCACGGGGACAGTGACAGCAGGAGCCTGGGCTCCGCCCGAACCCTATGGCGCCGCAGCGCTTAAAGTTACGCAACGTTTTTTCTCAGCTTGGTGATCAGCGCCCCCCCCAGCCTGCTGACCGACCGGGGAACTGCCGGTCTGGCGCTGGGTGCATTGGGTCCGCAGACCGGGCAGGGCGAACGCCGGCTAAGCCCCCTGCTGCTGGCGGTCGTGCTGGTGACCCTGCCGGTGTTTGTGCAGGCGCCACTGGTGCATGCCCAACCCCTGATCGCGACCCTGCTGACGGTGCCGCTGCTGGGCGCCGGCATCCTGCTGGGCCTGAGCCCGCAGCAACACCGTGCCGAGCTGGGCGCGGTGCTGGTGGGCTTTGCCGGCAGCTGGCTGTGCGGCAGTCTGTTCTGGGGCTGGTTGCGGCTGCATCCCCTGTTGCACCTGCCCCTGGAGTCTCTGGCCCTGCCGCTGGCCGTGGCAGGGCTGCGCAGCCGTTGGCAACTGGCAGGAGCTTTTTACCTGGCCTCATTGCTGGGGACCGCCGCCACCGATGCCGCCATGGCGCTCACCGGCCTGATGCCCCTGTGGCCAGCTGCTTTGGCCGCCGAACCCGGCGCCGCCGTCGCCCTGCTGCAGCAAGCGGCGCTGCAGGTGCTGACCCCCCTCAACCTGGGGGTGGTGCTGGCGTTTGCCGCCGCCCTGCTGGCCATGAGCCTGAGGTTATGGAAGCGGGACGGCACCACCGCCCGACTGGCCGGTACCACCTTGATCACAACCCTGGCTGTGGATGCGGTTTTTCTGCTGATCGCCCTCACGGCCCCACGCTGGAGCGGCCTGATCTGAAGATCTGCAAAAGGGCAAGCCCTCGAGCTGGAGGCTGGAGTGGGATGTCTGTAACGTTGCCTCACGCCTCTTGGAGTGATGCGATGAAACGGCTGGCTGCCTGGTTGATGGGTGGACTGGTGCTGTTCGGACTGCTGTTTGCCCTGGTGCTGCCACCGGCTGCCTATGCCGCTGATCGCCGCAACATCGCCGACGACAAGATCGCTGAACGGGCTGGGAAGATCGATCTCAACAACTGTTCGGTGCGTCGTTTCCAAGAATTCCCCGGCATGTACCCCACCCTGGCCGGCAAGATCGTCCTGGGCGGCCCCTACAACAGCGTTGATGACGTCCTCAGCCTCGACCTGACCGAGCGTCAGAAAGAGCTGTTTGACAAATACAAGGCCAATTTCACCGTCACGGCCCCCGAAGTGGCTCTGAACGAAGGTTTTGACCGCATCAACGACGGCCAGTACCGCTGAGCCTTAATCTCATCGCCAACGTTGCCGGCCGCCGGTGTCCCCGGCGGCTTTTTTGATGGCAACTGACCCCCCCGCCACACCTGACACCAGTTGGGATGTGGTCGTCATCGGCAGCGGCGCTGCCGGACTGATGACCTGCCTGGAGCTGCCTCAGGAGTTGAGGGTTCTGCTGCTCAGCAAGGACGACAAACCCCGCTCGGCCAGTCGCTGGGCCCAGGGGGGGATCGCCGCCGTCACCCGGCCCGAGGACAGCACGGCCAGCCATGTAAACGACACCCTCAAGGCGGGTGCCGGACTGTGCGATCCCGATGCCGTTGCCCTGCTGGTGAACCAGGCCCCTGCCTGCGTGCAACGGCTGCTGGAGCTGGGCATGGCCTTTGACCGCTCAGGCGCCGACCTGAGCACGACCCTCGAAGCGGCCCACAGCCACCGGCGGGTGCTGCATGCCCAGGACCGCACCGGCGGCGCCCTGGTCGATGCCCTCGAGCGCCAGGTGCAGCAACGCCCCAACGTGGTGCATTGCAAAGGGGTCATGGCCCTGCAGCTCTGGCTCGAAGCAGGCCGCTGTTGCGGCGTTCAGGTGCTGCAGACAGACCGGGTCAGCTGGATCGGCAGCCGGGCGGTGGTGCTGGCCACCGGCGGCGGCGGCCATCTGTTTGCCCACACCACCAATCCCGAGCAGGCCAGCGGCGACGGACTGGCCATGGCCTGGCAGGCGGGGGCCCGGTTGCGGGACCTCGAATTCGTGCAATTTCACCCGACGGCCCTGATGCTGCCGGGGGCACCCCACTTTCTGATCTCAGAAGCGGTGCGCGGCGAAGGTGCCCGGCTGCACGACCGGGCGGGCCAGAGTCCGGTGGCCGGCCTGGCCGGGGCTGACCTGGCCCCACGGGATCAGGTCAGCCGGGCTCTGGCCAGGACGATGCAAGCCCAGGCGGTGGAGCACCTGTGGCTCGACCTGCGCCCGGTGGGCGAACAGCGCCTGCTGAGCCAGTTTCCAACCATCGTGCGCCGCTGCAGGGAGCTGGGGATTGACCCGCTGACGACATCAATCCCCGTGGCGCCGGCCGCCCACTACTGGATGGGGGGCATCGCCACCGATCTGCAGGCCGCCACGTCGGTCCCGGGGCTCTATGCCGTCGGCGAAGTGGCCAGCACCGGGGTCCATGGCGCCAACCGACTGGCCAGCAATTCGTTAATGGAATGCCTGGTGTTCGCCCGCCAGCTGGGTCAGCACCTGCCGGGCCAGTTGAACGACGTCACGGCCGGCTCGCGGCCGGGCTTAGCCCGGCCGCCGCTGGTCCTGCTGCCCGCCGGCCGGGGAGCCCAGCCGGCCCGGCTCGATCAGCAGCGCCAGCTGTTGCGCCAGCTGTGCTGGCAGGTGGCGGGGGTCGAGCGGCGCAACGCCCCCCTGGCCCAGGCCCTGCAACGGGTGCGGCAGCAGCGCCAGGCCCTGGAGGGATGGCCCCAGCTGCAACAGCTGCAGCAGCTCCAGCCAGGAGAGTGCCTGCAGCTGGCGAGCGGCGATCAGCCCCAATTGCGCGCTCAGGTGGATCTGCAACACCGGCTGGTGCTGGCCGAACTGCTGATCGAGGCGGCCCTGTTTCGCGGCGAAAGCCGCGGGGGCCATTACCGCACCGATGCACCAGCAGCCCAACCCTTTTGGCAACGGCACACCCTGCAGCAGCGGGGTCAGGCGATCAGCACCGCGGCCATCGGCTGATCAGGCGGGCCTCAGCCCTTGGCGGCAGGGGTGACCAGACCGTTGAAACCGACCAGATTGGCAAGCTTCTGGAGGGGTTTGACACCCGAATCGAGCTGGCCATTGATCTCCCAGCTGGGGTAGCCCTCGATCTTCTTCTGCTGACAGAGCTCGGCCTGGCTGTTCTGGCCGTCGGGCGCACACTCGATCACCTTGAGCCGGGCCGTGGCCTCCTTGCCGAACAGCTCCTTCTGCTCATGGCAATGGGGGCACCAATAGGCCGAATACATCACCGCTCCGGAAGCGGTGAGTTTCTCGGCCAGGGCCAGTGTGCTGGGGTTGCTGACCGTGGTCACCGGCAGTGGGACGCCCTTGGCGTTGACCACGGCCGGACGGTTAACGGCCGCTGCCCAACCCAGGCCGACCACAGCCACCACCAGGGCCACCAGGATGCCGCGAAACACCAACTGGCCCCGATCGGCCCAGTCACCCTGCAGCAGGCTCAGCACCAGCAGCGACAGGCTGAGCAGGGCCGAGAGGATGCAAAAGGGGCAGCAGTCGCGGATCGCGAAGGCCATCACCCCGACCAGCACCAGACTGAACACCGCCATGCCTGTGCTGACGGCGAAAGCCCCCCAGCGGCTGGGCGCCTGCACTGCCGGGCTCTGGGTCACCAGTGGCAGCACCGCCAGCACCAGCATCGCCCCATAGGCCAGCAGACCGAACAGGGACAACGGCTGGCCGAACAGGCTGCCCCAGGCGCTGGACAGCACCTTGTCGCAGCCATTGCAACCGAACCAACCCTGACTGCTGCAACTCAGGGAGCCCAGCAGACCCCATTTGCTGAGGGTGATCGAACCGGTGTCGATCACGCCGATGGTGGCCAGCACCGCCATCACCACCCGCACCCAGCGCCGGCCCGCTTCCGGACGCCGCCGCTGGGACTGAAGGCGTTCGCTGAGGCGACTGGACGTCACGGCCAAGGCTTCGTCTGAAGTCCGATTCTCGCAGCAGCTGTCCCATAGGGTGGATTTGGCAACAGCCGACGGCCCACCTGCCCATGACCAAACCCACCGTGGCCTTTGCCCATCTGGGCTGCGAAAAGAACCGGGTCGACACCGAGCACATGCTCGGCCTGCTGGCCCAGGCGGGCTATGGGGTCAGCGCCGACGAAAGCGAGGCCGCCGTGGTGGTGGTGAACACCTGCAGCTTCATCCAGGACGCGCGCGAAGAATCGGTGCGCACCCTGGTGGAGCTAGCCGAGCAGGGCAAGGAGCTGATCATTGCGGGCTGCCTGGCCCAGCATTTCCAACAGGAGCTGCTCGACAGCCTGCCGGAGGCCAAAGCGATCGTCGGCACCGGCGATTACCAGCACATCGTCTCGGTCCTGGAGCGGGTCGAGGCGGGCGAGCGGGTCAACCAGGTGAGCGCCAACCCCACCTTTGTGGGCGATGAGCACCTGCCCCGCTACCGCACCACCAGTGAGGCGATTGCCTACCTGAAAGTGGCCGAAGGCTGCGACTACCGCTGCGCCTTCTGCATCATCCCGAAACTGCGGGGCGATCAGCGCTCCCGCACGATCGAGAGCATCGTCGCCGAAGCCCGGAGCCTTGCGGCCCAGGGGGTCCAGGAACTGGTGCTGATCAGCCAGATCACCACCAACTACGGTCTCGACCTGGCCGGCAAGCCCCAGCTGGCCGAGCTACTGCGGGCCCTGGGTGAGGTGGAGATCCCCTGGATCCGGGTGCATTACGCCTACCCCACCGGTCTGACCCAAGAGGTGCTGGCGGCCTACCGGGAGGTGGCCAACGTGCTGCCCTATCTCGATCTGCCCCTGCAGCACAGCCACCCCGAGGTGCTGCGGGCGATGAACCGCCCCTGGCAGGCCGATGTGACCGCCGGCGTGCTGGCGCGCATTCGCGAGCAGCTGCCCGAAGCGGTGCTGCGCACCACCTTCATCGTCGGCTTTCCCGGGGAAACCGAAGAGCACTTTGAACACCTGCTGGCGTTTGTGGCCGAACAGCGCTTTGACCACGTGGGCGTGTTCACCTTTTCGGCTGAAGAAGGGACACCTGCGGCTGAACTGCCCAATCAGGTGCCGGCCGAGGTCGCGCAAGCGCGCAAGGACCGGCTGATGGCGCTGCAGCAACCGATCGCCGCCGCCAACAACGCCGCCTGGGTGGGACGCATTGTCGATGTGCTGATCGAGCAGGAGAATCCCTCGACCGGCGAAATGCTGGGCCGCTGCGCCCGCTTTGCCCCCGAGGTCGACGGCGAGGTGCGGGTGCTGCCCGGCGAGGGGGGCCTATGCGCAGCCCCCGGGACCATGGTCCCGGTGCGCATCACCGCCGCCGACACCTACGACCTGATCGGCGAGGTGGTTGGCGCCGGCGCCATGGTGAGCGACGCCCTGGCCGCACGACGGGGCGACGGTTGATTCCCCCTTGGCTGAAGCGCCATCAGCGCACCACGTTCCTGGTGGCCTCGGGTCTGAGCACGGCTGGCTCCTTCGCCGGGTTGACGGCCAAGGGCTGGATCCTGATCGACGGAAGCGACAGTCCACTGTTGCTGGCCCTGCATTTCGCCGCCCTGGCCCTGCCGTCACTGGCGGTCAGCGGCGCAGCGGGGGTGTTGACCGACCGCCTGGGCAGCGAACGGGTGCTGATCAGGGCCCAGTGGGGCCTGTTCGGCGCCGGGGTGCTGGGGGCCGTGGCAATCCCATTGAGCACCGGTCAACTGCAGATGGGCCTGCTGCTGGTCAGCACCCTGTTGATCGGCATCGCCAGCACGTTTGAACTGACGGCCCGCAACAAGTACTGCGCCCTGCTGGTCGATGAACCGGGCCAGCTGGCGCCCTACCTGGCCAGCTTTTCGGTCGTGTTCAACGTTGGCAAGCTGGTGGGTCCCCCGCTGGGGGGCTGGTTGCTGGCCCTGAGCGGGCCCACCACCGCCCTGGCCCTGGATGCGGCCACTTACCTGCTGCCGATCGCCACCATCGTGTGGCTGCTGCTGCCCAACCGCGACGCCGAAGAGACGAGCAGCTCTGTCGCCCAGGAACCCGGGAGCGCAGCCAACCCGGCGAGCCTGCGTGCGGCCTGGGATGGCTGCGGGCCGGTGTTGCGCCACGTCCTGCGCTTCACAGCCCTGGCCTGTCTGGTGGTCTTCTTTCATCCAGGCCTGGCGCCGCTGATGGCCCGGCAGGTGCTGGACGGCAGTCCCCAGGCCCTGGGCACCTTCACCTCGGTGCTGGCGGCTGGCAGCATCTGTGGCGGCCTGATCCTGCAGCGCAACAGCCGTTGGCTGTGCAACCGGCCGGGCCTGCTGCTGGGGGCCTGCACACTGATCACCGGGCTGGCCCAGATCGGCCTGGGCAGCAGCCGGGGTGCGGTGAGCGGGCTGACGATGACGTTTGTGATCGGTGCAGGCACGGCGTGCCTGCTGGCGGGGACCAACCTGATCACTCAGGTGGGTTCGCCGCAGCGGATCCGGGGCCGCATGGCCGGCCTCAGCCAGATCGCGTTTCTGGGGGGTGGGGGGCTCAGCGGACTCATGGCTGCCCTGCTGACCATGGGCTGGGGTCTGGGATCGACGGAAGCCCTGCTCGGTGGCATCGGGCTGGCACTCGGGATCCTGGAGCTGGTCAGGCGGGGGAACACCAGGCTCCCTGCCGCCTGAAGACAGCTGGACTTCAGCAAAAGCCTCAGATCAGGCGGACGCCCCGCAGCACGACAGTCGCCAGGAAGGCCGTGGCCAATCCGCCGCCGACCAGTGCCAGGTAGATCGCTACGCCCATGGGTTTTGTGCAGTTGCTGGGCCCATTAGAGCAGAAATGGGCCTCAGCCAAGCTCCGCATGAATCACCTAAGGTCAACCGAGGTTGAGCGTCGCAACACTCTGCCCCCGCGTGAGGCGTCTGCGTCCTTGATCCCCATGCTTCCCACCTCCTTCGCCACCAGCCGCACGAACCGACAGCTGACGCACTAGCGCCCTGATCCGCCCAACTGCCGCCCGCCGCATGCGAACGCTGTTCATCTACCCGGAGTTCCCGAAAACCTTCTGGAGCTACGAAAAAATTCTTGAGCTGGTCAACCGCAAGGTGCTGCTGCCACCGCTGGGCCTGGTGACAGTTGCTGCACTGCTTCCCCAGCGCTGGGAGATGAAGCTGGTGGACCGCAACGTGCGCGAGGTGACGGAGGCCGAGTGGGATTGGGCTGAGCTGGTGGTGATCTCGGGGATGATCGTGCAGAAGGCCGACATGGCCGTGCAGATCGCCCGGGCCAAGGACCGCGGCCTGCCGGTGGCGGTGGGCGGACCTTTCGCCAGCTCCACCCCCGACGCACCCGAGCTGGATCTGGCCGACTTCAAGGTGCTCGACGAGGGGGAGATCACCCTGCCGCTGTTCATCGAAGCGATCGAAAGGGGTGAGCGTGGTGGTCGCTTCAGTGCCGAAGGCGAAAAGCCCGATGTGACCGCGACGCCGGTGCCCCGCTTCGACCTGCTGGAGCTGGATGCCTACGACTCGATGAGCGTGCAGTTCTCGCGGGGCTGCCCATTCCAGTGCGAGTTTTGCGACATCATCGTGCTGTACGGCCGCAAGCCGCGCACCAAGACACCCCAGCAGCTGATCGCCGAGCTGCAACGGCTCTACGACCTGGGCTGGCGCCGTTCGATCTTTCTGGTCGATGACAACTTCATCGGCAACAAGCGCAACGCCAAGCTGCTGCTGCCAGCGCTCAAAACCTGGCAGATCGAGCACGGGTATCCGTTCAGCTTTGCCACCGAGGCCTCGGTGGACCTCGCCGCGGACGACGAGCTGATGGAAATGATGGCGGAGTGCCGTTTCGAAGCGGTCTTTCTGGGGATCGAAACTCCGGATGCGGCCAGTCTCGAAACCTCCAAAAAACTGCAGAACACCCGCAGCTCCCTGGAGGAAGCGGTTGACCACATCGGCAGTTATGGCATCCGCGTCATGGCCGGTTTCATCATCGGCTTTGACGGTGAGAAGACCGGCGCCGGCGATCGCATCGTCGAATTCGTGAGCCGCACCGGCATTCCGGCGGCGATGATGGGCATGTTGCAGGCCCTGCCCAACACCGGCCTGTGGCACCGGCTCGAGAATGAAGGCCGCCTGATCCAGGAAAAGGACGCCGCCAAAGGGGTCAACCAGACCAATCTGCTCAACTTTGTGCCGACGCGGCCGATCCGTGAGATCGCCAACGAGTACGTGGACGCGTTCTGCCGGCTCTACGAGCCCCACGCCTACATCGACCGTGTCACCCATTACCACCTGAAATCCGGACTGCCCCGCTGGCAGCAGTACAAGCCCGCCTCCTTCAACAAGGCCTCACTGCCGGCCTGGACCGATGTGCGGGCTCTGCTGATCGTGATCTGGCGCCAGGGGATCAAGCGAGACACCCGCTGGCGCTTCTGGCGCTCACTGCTCAAGGTGGCCCGCCGCAACCCCGGCGTGCTCGAGCAGTTTCTGGTGGTGCTGGCCCACAACGAGCACTTCATGGAATACCGCGCGATCGTGACCCGTGAAATCGGCGAACAGCTGGCAGCCCTGCCCCCCGAGGACAAGGAGATCGCCTCGCTGAAGCGAGAACTGCAAACGGCCTGATCCCCTGATCAGGCCTGGCGTTCAGACCTGGGAATCAGTCCTGGATGTAATCAAGTCCTGCCAGCAGGCAGTGCTCAGCCCGCTGCAGCTCCCGGCCCAGATACAGGGCATGGTCGAGCCGGGACAGGGGCAGCGTGCCCTCGGTTTCGGTGAGCTGAATGCCCAGCTGCTTGGCGCTCGAGGCGCGCCAGATCGTCAGGGGGCGGCGCGGCCCGGTGCCCCTGCAGCTGAGCACCTCGCCGGTCTCTGGATCGGTGGCCAGGCCCCGCTCGTCGATGCCGTTGCCGTAATGCTCGACCACGAGCTCGGCGGCGGTGTGATCGACCTTGATCAGGAAATATCCGGCCGGGTCAAGGGCGATGAAACGCTGCGAAAGCCGGGCGTCCAGGTCGGCGAGCTGGCGCTGCTGCTCAGGGCTCAGGGGCTGGGGCATGGGGTGGATCGTAGGCAGCCGTGAACGGCAGTTCGGCGTTGATCGCCTCGATCTGCTCCAGCATCTGGGCGTTGGCACCGGGGAGCCACTGCTCCAGGATCGCGGCATAGCCCGGATCAAACCAGCGGTGCAGGCTGATCCGCGGCTCGGCGACAAAGCCGCGGCGTCGCTTGTGACTGCCGCCGGCACCGGGGTCGAAACGGGCCACGCCCTGATCAATTGCCCAGGCGATCGGGGCGTAATAACAGACCTCAAAGTGAAGGTTGTCCAGCTCAACCGCGCTGCCCCAGTAGCGCCCCCAGAGCTGGTCCCCTCCCCGCACACACAGGGCCATCGCCAGCGGCTCGCCGGCCGGGTCCTCGCCTGTGGGGTGGGCGGCGAACAGCACCAGGTTCTGGCGCAGGTCGCGGGCGGCCGCATCAAAGAAGGCTTCGGTCAGATATTTGCTGCCCCAGGGCCCCCAGCGCTCGCAATGCATGGCGTAGAACCCATGCATCCGCCCCAGCAGGGACGGCGGGATCGCCTCGCCGGCCAACGGTGTCACCACCAGCCCGGCCGCCTCGACGGCGCGGCGCTCACGGCGGATGTTGCGGCGCTGGTTGGCGTTGAAGCTGGCCAGGTAGTCCTCAAAGGTCTGGAACCCCGGATTGCTCCAGGTGCTCTGCTGGTTGAGCCATCGGGAACAGCCGGCGGCTTCGGCCAGGGGGGCCCAGGCCGGATCGGCATAGAGAAAATTGACGCTGAAAATGCCGTGCTCGCGGCAGAAGGCCTCGATCAGCTCGAGCATCACCGTGGTCAGTGCTGCCGCGTCCTCAGCTGGATCGATCCAGAAGCGGTAGCCCACGACGGGGCTGACCGGGCTCATGCCCACCAGCTTGGGGTAGTAGCGGTGGCCCAGACGGGCAGCGAGCTCGGCGAAGCTTTGATCAAAGACGAATTCGCCGTAGCTGTGGCCCTTGAGATACAGGGGTGCCACCGCCACCAGCTGCTCGCCGCGCCACAGGGACAGCGGGCAGCTCTGCCACCCCTGGGCCGGCACGATGCTGCCGCTGCGCTCCAGGTGCACCATCCAGCGCCAGCGATAAAACGGCAGCGGTTCGGGGCTGCCATTGGCCGCGGCCAGCAGCTGGTCCCACTGACGTTCAGGCAGTTCCTCGATGCCCCGGTGCCAGCTGGCCTGCAACGCACCCATGGCAGCCGGCTCCAGCGAGAGTGCCGCGCCAAACTAACCAGAGCCTGGGCCGAGATGGCAGTGCCGCACCCGATCAGCCTGACGCGGCTCGCCCGGTTGCTGGCACTGCTGCTGGGCGCCAGCAGCGCCGTGACGATCCAGACACCGGTCCAGGCCGGCCTGCTGCGGCCGCTGCTGAACCTGATGCAGCCCCAACTGGAGCAGCGCCTGAGCCGGGCCTGCGTCGCCCAGCTGAGCGGCGACGATGCAGGCCTGGCCGCCCGGCTGGAGCAGCCCTGCCGCGCCATCGCCCAGCCCACCAGCCGCTGCCTGATCGATGAAACCGACCGCAGCGGCCGCGGACTGGGGGTGATCAGCGAGATGCTGGCCGGGCGATTCGGTGACGCCAGCGAGGTCGTGGTCAAGCGCTGTCTGGCCCGGCAGCTGGGGTTGCCGGCCGACAGCCTGCTGGAGCTGCCCCTGCGGGAGCTGGTGCAGCGCTACGCCGGCCGGACCCGCCCGTAATGCAGCAGCAGTTCGTCGCCCCCGAGGTCCTGGTGCTGCTCGAGCCGCCAGCCGGCCAGGCCCTCGGGCAGCAGGGCCGTCGCCGGCAGCCAGGTGTGCTCACCCCCCAGCAGCAACGGGCACAGCGTCAACTGCAATGCATCAATGCAGTTGGCCGTCAGCAGGCTGGCGGCAAGCTGGGCCCCGCCCAGCACCACCAGCCGCTGCAGGCCCTCGCCAGCCAGGCGCTCGAGCACCTGGCCCCAGCTCGGCAAGGGCAGCTGGCGCTCAAAGCCCGGCGCGCCGGGGCCTGACTCAGCCAGCAGCAGCCAGCGCGCGATCGGCTGGGCAAAGAACGGCAGCTCGGCAGCAAAGCCACCACTGCGGCTGACCACGATCGCTGTGGGTTGGGGCGGTCGGCCCTGGCTCAGGCGCTGATCGAGCAGGTCGCCATCCCGGATCAGGCAGGTGCTGCCGTGCTGCCGCAGGGTGCTGGCACCGATCAGGCAACCATCGGCCCAGGCCAGGGCCTGCTCGAGGGCCCGGCGATCGCCGCTGCCGCCCAACTGGGCCGGCCCGCCGCCGGCGGGGGCCAGACGGCCATCCAGGCTGATCGCCAGCACCAGCCGGGTCTGGGCCCTCAAGCGACCAGGGCAGCCTCCAGGGCCTGGGGACTTTGGCCCAGCAATGGCGCCTCGGCGAACACCTCGGCGGCGTTGTTGGGGCTCTCTTGCAGGCGCACCTTGTGCAGCCGGGCCCCGGTGGCGGCGATCGGCGCGCTCAGGGTGTCGGCGATGTGCAGGGCGATGTTCTCGGCGGTGGGCACGCAGGCGGCGAAATGGGCCACATCCTTGTTGAGGAACGTGTGATCCAGGGGTTCCACCACCAGGTCGTCGACCAGCTGCTGCAGCGCGGCCAGGTCGCAGACCATGCCCGTGCGCGGATCGATGCTGCCGCGCACCGTGACTTCGAGCTGGTAGTTGTGGCCGTGGCCGTGGGGCCTGGCGCACTTGCCATAGATGGCGTCGTTCTCAGTCTGGCTGAGCTCTTCACGGGCCAGGCGATGGGCCGCCGCAAAGTGGGTGCTGATGGTCAGGAAGGCTTCCATGGTGTCGCCGAGGACGTCGGCCCAGAGGGTGTCGGATTCGTGCAGTCGGATCGCCGCCAGGGGCAGGCTGGGGGCCAGCCGTCGCCAGATGGCCAGGGCCAGGGCTTCGGTGGTGGGCAGGCAACCCTCGGGTCGCGCCAGATCGAATTCGGGCCAGACCCCGTTGAGGCAGCGAAAGTCGAGCTGGGCCGTCACCTCAGCCTTAATGGCGTGCTTGACCTCCGAGAGGTTGAGCACCATGCCGTTGGCATCGAGGGGGCCGACCATCGCCACGATCAGCTCGTAGTTGTGGCCGTGGCCGGGCTCCAGGCTGCAGGGGCCGAACCGGGCCCGGTTGTCGTCATCCGACAGTTCGGGCAGCCGGTAGAGATGGCTGGCGCTGAACCGGGCGCGGCGGGTGATCAGGCAGGGCCTGCCGCGGCCATGGGGGGCTGCTGAGGCCGTCATCACCATCCCTGAAGAATGGTCATCCTAGAAACTTGCCCAGAACCCCTGAGCAATCCCGCCGGTGAGCGCCGCGTCCTTCGACCCCGACCTGCTGCGCCGCCGGCTCGAAGGGATCAACCTGTACCTGGTGGGGATGATGGGCGCCGGCAAGAGCGCCGTCGGCCGGCCCCTGGCCCAGGCCCTGGGCTACCGGTTTGTCGATGCCGACACCGCGATCGAACAGGTGGCCGGCCGATCCATCCCCAGCCTGTTCGCCGACGAGGGCGAAGCCGGCTTTCGCAGCCTCGAGACCGCCGTGCTGGGGCAGATCGCCGGCTGGCACTCGCTGGTGGTGGCCACCGGCGGCGGCGTGGTGACCCGCCCCGAAAACTGGGGCCACATGCGCCAGGGGGTGGTGATCTGGCTCGATGCCCCTGAGGCGGTGCTGCTGCGCCGTCTCAGCGCCGACCCGACGCCGCGGCCGCTGCTGAGCAGCAGCGATCCGGCGGCGCGGTTGCGGGCGCTGCTGCAGGAGCGTCTGCCCCTGTACGGCCAGGCCGACCTGCGCATCAGCCAGGGGGACGGCACACCTGATCAGGTGGCTGCTCAGGTGCTGGAGTCCCTGCCCTCGGTCCTCAAAAGCCCCGAGACAACCCCGCCACAGCCGGTGATCCTGCAGAACGCCGAGGGGCAGACCCTGAGCAGCCTGAACTGAGGCTGCTCACTGGCCGGGCGGCTCCAGACGCACGGCAAACCACTGCACCGCCACCCCCGGCTCGAGCTCCAGCTCACAGGCGGTCTCGAGCAGGCGCCGGGCACAGGCCCCGGGGCCGGGCAGATCCTGCAGGTCGGCCGGCAGCGACGGCAGGGCGGCGAGGCGGGCCTCCAACCAGGCCAGGGTTTCGGCGGCGCTGAGGATGCGTTCGGGCGCGCCCGGCTCCAGCACCACGTAATGATCGAGCTCGCGCAGCAGCGGATCGGACATGACGATGGCCCTGGTGGGTTCCATGTTGGCCCTGCTGCTGACGCTGCTGCCGGCCCGGGCCGCCAGCTGGCCCGACTGGCGGTTGCCGCCGCCCCTGCAGTCCGCCGGCCGCGGGGATCTGGTGTATCCGAGCTGGTTCGCCGGCCGCTGGCTGCTGAACAGCGAGGGCCACAGCGCCGGGGTGCGCTTTGAGCGCCGGGCCGACGGGGCCGTGGTGGGGGATCGGGCCTTCAACGCCGCCTCAATCGGCAGGGCCCTGCTGGGAGATGCCCTGCTGGGGGGCGAGAACGACCCCGCCAACCCCAACCGGCAGCTGGCCCGGCTGCAAGGCGAGCAGATGCTCGAATCGACCGTGGTGGCCCGGCGCAGCGAAAGCGCTGGCGGCAGCTTCTGGACCGATGAGCTGGCCCTGCAGGTGGTGCATGGGCGCGAAGGGGCACCGCGGGTCAGCCGGGTGGAGACCCTGAGCCGTTACCAGGCCGATGACACGGGGCGCATCTTCGGCGAACAGTGGCAGGCCACCTACCCATCGCCGGCCGAAGGCCTGGCCGCCGCGCCCTTGCGCACCGCGCACTGGCAGCTGACGCTCGGCCCCGGGGCCGAACCGGACGGCCTCAGGCCAGAGACAGGCCCGCCACCAGCCGATCGCGCCAGCTGAACAGGGGTTCGAGCAGGGGGTTGTCGCCCAGTCCGGGCACCGCCAGGCCCTGGGGCCGCAACCAGGACAGCTGGGCCACCACCGCCAGATCGGCCAGCGACAACGCCGGACCCACCAGATAGGGCTGGCCGCTGACCAGGGTCAGCAGCTGCTCCAGGCTGCGCTGCAACTGCTGCCGCTCGGCGGGGCCGAGCAACGAGTCCCAGGCGGTGTCGGCCATCGCCCCCAAGCTGGCCGGCAGACCGCCCAGCAGTTGCTTGAGCGGCGCTGGCGTGGCGTCGGGCAGCAACAGAGCCCGCAGGCCGGGGTCGGTGGCTGCCGCCTGCAGCAGGGCCCGCCGCACCCCGGCCGCCAGAGCGGTGTCGGCCCAGTCCTCGAGCAGCAGGACCCGGGCGCGCAGCTCGGGATCGGCCGGCAACAGGGACGGCTCGGGGTGCTGGCGCTCGAGGTGCAGAGCGATGGCGGTGGAGTCCGCCACCACGGTCTCGCCGTCGACCAGCACCGGCACCTGACGCTGCCCCGACAGGCGGAACAGGGCCACCTGGCCCAGGCCGGGGGTGACCTCGACGATCTCGTAGCTGAGCCCCTTGGCGGCCAGGACCAGGCGCACCTTGTCACAGAAGGGCGATTGGCGGAACTGATGCAGCTGCATGCCAACAGGGCCTCAAGGGCGGCAGAGTAGCGAGCGAAAGCCGGTGGTGATGAAGGACTTCTTCCTGAACGTGACGCGCTACCCGCGTTATCTGGTCGCCTTTGGCCTCGGGGTGGCGAATTCGGTGTTCGAGCCCCTGGCGGCGCGGGCCAGCAATCCGGTGACCGCCGTGGCCCTGATCGGCGCCGGCGTCAGCGGTCTGATCAGCCTGTCGCTGGTGCTGCATGCCATGGTGAGCACAGCACCGGTGGCATAGCCATGGCACAGGGCCGACGGGTTGAACGGGTGGCGGCCCTGATCCGCCGCGAGGTCAGCGAGCTGCTGGTCAACGGCATCAAGGACGAACGGGTCAGCCAGGGCATGGTCAGCATCACCGCGGTCGAAGTGGCCGGTGATCTGCAGCACTGCAAGATCTTCGTCAGCGTCTACGGCAGTGGCGACGCACCCCAGCAGGCCCTGGCCGGGCTGCGCTCGGCGGCGGCCTACGTCAAGGGCGAACTGGGTCGCCGGCTCAAGATGCGGCGCACCCCCGAGGTGGTGTTCGTCCTGGACCGGGGGCTGGAGCAGGGCACCTCGGTGCTGAGCCTGCTCAACAAGCTTGAAAGCGAACGGCAGGACAAAGGTGAGCCCGCCGAGGGCGGTGTCGCCTTCAGTGACTGAAGCCGCTCCGGTCCCTGACGCCTCGCTGCAACGGCTGATCGCCTCGTTGCTGGTGGTGCGCGCCAGCGGCCACCTGCTCGATGGCCAGCGGCGCTACCCGCAGTGGGAGCTGGCCAACGGCGAGCTCAGGTCCCTGCTGCAGCTGGGGGTGGGCGGGGTGATCCTGCTGGGGGCCAGCGCCGCCGAGGTCAGCCTGCGCTGCCGGCAGCTGCAGGACTGGGCCACCACGCCGCTGCTGCTCTGCGCCGACGTCGAAGAGGGCGTGGGCCAGCGCTTTGAAGGGGCGAGCTGGCTGCCGCCGCCGCTGTGCCTGGGGCAGCTCCATGGGCGCGATCCCGCCCGCGCCCTCGCCCTGGCCCACCGCTATGGCCGCTGCACCGGCCGCGAAGCCCGCTCCCTGGGGCTCAACTGGGTGCTGGGGCCGGTCTGTGATGTCAACAACAACCCGGCCAACCCGGTGATCAACGTGCGGGCCTGGGGCGAGACCCCCGCCGCGGTCGCAGACCTGACCCGGGCCTTTTGCCAGGGGCTGCAGGCACAGGGGGTGCTGGGCTGCGCCAAGCACTTTCCTGGGCACGGCGACACCAGCGTCGATTCGCACCTCGAGCTGCCGGTGCTGCCCCACGACCGCCAGCGCCTGGCAGCCATCGAGCTGCCGCCGTTTGCGGCCTGCATCGACGCCGGCATCGATGCGGTGATGACCGCCCACCTGGTGCTGCCGGCCCTCGACCAGCAGCGGCCAGCGACCCTGTCAAAAGCTGTGCTCACCGACCTGCTGCGGGGCGAGCTCGGCTTTGACGGGCTGGTGGTCACCGACGCCCTGGTGATGGAGGCCATCAGCCGCCACTACGGCGCCGGCGAGGCGGCGGTGCTGGCGCTCGAAGCCGGGGCCGATCTGGTGCTGATGCCGGCCGATGCGCGGGCCGCCCTGGCCGCGATCAGCACCGCCGTGGCGAGCGGGCGCCTGAGCCGCCAGCAACTCGAGGCCAGTGCCGACCGGCGCCAGCGCGCCCTCGATCGCGTCAGCCGCCAGGAGCACCCCACGGGAAACGCTCCCGAGCTGCTGGAGCCCGACACCGACCTGGCCCAAACCCTGCTGGAGCTGAGCCTGCAGCGCCAGGGGGGCCGTGTTGGTGCCGCCACCACCGGGGGGACCACCGGGGGGATCAATCTGATCCGCCTGGAGAGTTGCCTGCAGGCGCCCCAGGCCGTGCCCCAGCTGCCGGCCCAGCAACTGCCGGCGTTCCAGGGCTTCAGGGCAGTGCTGCTGGAGCCCCGCAGCCCCAGTCCCTGGAGCGATGAGCCCGAGGCTCCCCTGAACCTGGCGGCGTTGGGCGAAGGTCCGGTGCTGCTGCAGCTGTTCGTGCGCGGCAACCCGTTCAGGGGCTCCAGCGCCGCCAGCGAACCCTGGGCCCAGGCGATCCTGCAACTGCAGCGATCAGACCGGCTGGCGGCTTTGGTGGTCTACGGCAGCCCCTACCTGTGGCAGAGCCTGCAGGCCGTGCTCGACCCCAGGATCCCGGCGGCCTACAGCCCCGGCCAGATGCCCCAGGCCCAGGGCCTGGCCCTGCAGAGCCTGGGCTTCGGCGACACTGAGGCCGGACATGGGGCCGGCGATGGCTTCACCGACTGATTGGTGGCGGCAATGCTGAGCCTGTCGATGATCGTGCGCGACGAAGCCGAGCGGCTCCAGCGCTGCCTCAGCTCGGTGGCGGAGTTTGTCGATGAGATGGTGCTGCTCGACACGGGCTCGACCGACGACACCGTGGCGATCGCCGAACGCTGCGGCGCCGTGGTGCACCACCTGAGCTGGCCGGGGGATTTCGCCCCCGCCCGCAACGCGGCCCTGACACATGTCAGGGGCGACTGGGTGCTGGTGCTCGATGCCGATGAGGTGCTGACCGAGCAGGCCAGAGAGCCCCTGCGGCAGCTGATGGCCGATCCCGACCTGCTGCTGATCAACCTGCTGCGTCATGAGCTGGGGGCGGCCCAGGCGCCCTACTCGAATGTGAGCCGCCTGTTTCGCCGCCACCCGGCGATCAGCTGGAGCCGCCGCTATCACGCCATGGTCGACGACAGCGTCGCGGCGGAGCTGGCGCGCGAACCCCGCTGGCGCATCGCCGACTGCCCGGTGCCGGCCCTGCTGCACGACGGCTACCGGCCCGAACTGCTGGCCAGCGGCCACAAGGCCCAGCGCCTGCGGGCGGCGATGGAGGCCGAGCTGGCCGAACGGCCCGGCGATGCCTACGCCGCCGCCAAGCTGGGCGCCCTCGAGATCAGCGAAGGCCGGCGCGAACGGGGCCTGGCCCTGCTGCGCCAGGGGCTGGCCAGCTGCCCGGCAGACGCCCACCCCGAGCGCTACGAACTGCTGCTGCATCTGGCCCTGGCCGAAGCCAGCCCCACAGCCGAGGCGCTGTACCGCCAGGCGCTGGCGCTGCCGCTGCCGCCGCGGCTGACCCTGGCGGCCCAGCTCAACCTGGCGGCCCTGCTGATGGAGAAGGGCGCAGCAGCGGCTAACAACAACAGCCTGGCCGAAGCCGCCGCCCTGGCCCTGGCCGCTGCCGAAGCCGCCCCCGAGCTGGCCTTGGGCTGGCGCAGCCTGGGTCTGATCGAGCGGCGCCGCGGCCGCATCGGGGCGGCGATCGAGGCCTACCGCCGCAGCCTGGCGCTTGAACCCGACCACCCCGAGACCCAGCAGAACCTGGCGGTGGCTTTGCTGCTGGGCGGCGACATCGACGGAGCCCGCACCGGGTTTAGCCGCGCCATCGCCCTGCTGCAGGCCCAGGGCCGCAGCAACGAGGCCCTGGCCCTGCGCCAGCAGGCGGGTGCCATGGTCAAGCTCGATGGCTGACGCACCCCTGGCGGGCCGCTGCATCGGCGTCACCCGGGCCGAAGGCCAGGCCGGCGAAGCCCGGCGCCTGTTCGAGCAGGCCGGCGCCGCGGTGATCGACCTGCCGGCCCTGGTGGTGACGCCCCCCGATGATTGGGGCCCCCTCGATGACGCCCTGGCCGAGCTCGAGAGCTTTCACTGGCTCTTGATCTCGAGCAGCAACGGCGCCGAGGCCGTTGACGCCCGCCTGCGCCGCCGGGGCAGCAGCCTGGCCCACCGACCCGCCGGCCTCAAAATCGCCGCGGTCGGCCGCAAGACCGCCCAGCGACTCGAGGAGCTGGGGACACCGGCCGATTTTGTGCCGCCTGACTATGTGGCCGACAGCCTGATCGAGCACTTTCCCAGCTCGGCCTGGGGGCTGCGGCTGCTGATCCCACGGGTGCAGAGCGGCGGCCGCACCGTGCTGGCCGAGGCTTTTGCCGAGGCCGGAGCCCGGGTGGTCGAGGTGGCCGCCTACGAGACCGGCTGCCCCCCGGGCCTGCCCAGCGCCGCCGTGGCGGCCCTGGAGTCGGGCCGGCTTGATGCGCTGACCTTCAGCAGCGCCAAGACCGTGCGCCACTCCGCCGCCCTGCTGCACAGCGCCTTTGGAGAGAACTGGACCCGTCTGCTGGCCCCCCACGGCAGCCGCAGCCGGCCACTGGCGGTGGTGTCGATCGGCCCCCAGACCAGCAAGGCCTGCCGGGCGCTGCTGGGACGGGTGGATGCCGAAGCGCGGCCCCACGACCTCGATGGGCTGGTGGCCGCCTGCGCAGGTGCTCTCAGCCCGGGGGATCCAGGCTGAGCCGCACCGCCTGGCCCGAAGCCCGCAGGGTCAGGGTGCCCCGGGCCACATCGATGCCCCCCACCGCCCAGCCCGGGGGCAGCAGGCGGGTGCTGCGCCCGCCCACATCGCCCACCCGCAGACTGCCGCTGTCGGCGCCGAACTGCACCAGCGCCTGGGCCTGGTGGCCGCTGCGGATCACGCCGTTGAAGCGAAACCCCTGGGGCACCACCGGCGCGGCAGCCCCGCTGCTGCCATTGCTGGCCGTGGCCGGCAGGGGGGCAAACGGATCGGGGCGCCCCACGGGCTGGGCCGTGACCACCTGTTGGGGTGTCGGCAGCGGGGAGAGCCCCGCCGGCAGGGCCGTCGTCTCTGTCACCCCGGGTTCGAGCTGGGGTTGCCGCAACGGCGGCAGGGGTTGGGGCGGGGCGACCGCCTCCGGTTCAGGCGGGGTCTGACAGGCCGCCAGCAGCAGGGGAAGCAGCAGGGTCGCTTTCGACCAGGTCACGGAAACGGTCAAGGTTGGCCTGCAGTTCCTTGGTCACCATGCCCCCCAGCATGGTCGGTTCCATCAGCGGCGCAAGCGCCCCCGGCAGCTCGTAGCTGACGCTCAGCTTGACGGCCGTCAACCGGGGACCCTGGGGGTAGAAGCGCACGGCCCCCTTGGTGGGCAGACCACCGACCGATTCCCAGTGCAGCTGCTGGGCTTCGACCCGCTGGGTGATGCGGGCCTTCCAATGGAAGCGAAACCCCTGGGCCGCCAGGGTCCAATCGGTGAGGTCGGGATCGTCGGCGACGGTCACCACCGACTCGATCCAGCGCATCCAGCGCGGCATCGCCTCGAGATCGCTCCAGACGGCCCAGACCCGCTCGACCGGAGCGGCGATCTCGGTGGTGACGGTGTGGTCCAGCCAGCGTCCCATCTCAGGCCACCGCCGCGTTGCTGGCCAGCTGGGCCGAGCGACCCAGAATCGCCGCTGCCGCCAGGCGACCGCTCATCGTGGCTCCCTCCATCGAGTCGATGTAGTCCTGCTTGGTGTAGCTACCGGCGAGATAGAAATTGCTGACCGGTGTGCTCTGGTCGGGTCGGTAGGGCTCCATGCCGGGGGCCTCGCGGTAGAGCGACTGCGCCAGTTTGACCACATTGCTCCAGACCAACTTGAGCCCCTGGGCCGAAGGGAACAGGGCACGCACCTGGGCATCGGTGTGGGCGACGATTTCTTCGGTCTTCTTGGGGATCCAGGGGTCGCCGGGGGTGAGCACGCACTGCAGCAGGGATCCCAGGCCCTCTTTGCGGTAATCGACGGGACTGGCCAGGGCCAGGTCGGCAAAACAGCTGAAATCGGCGTCAGCGGTGTACAGCAGGTTGTCGAGGCCGGCGGGTTGATCGAGGTTGCGGCGTGTGGCCTCGGCGACGGAACTGTCACCCAGTTCGGTGACCCAGCCGTCGTAACGCAGCTGCACCGTGGCCACCGGCACCGCCTCGAGCGCAAAGATGCGCTCGAACAGGGGCCAGCGGCGCCAGGCCTGCGGAATCATGCGCTGAATGCCGGGCACATCGCAGGCCGCCAGGTAGGCATCGGCCGTCGCCGTGATCTCGCCGTCGGGGGTGCCCAGCTTGAGACCGCTCACCTGGGTGGTGGGCTGGCCGTCAGCACCCGGGGCGCCCTCCTCAAACAGCACCTCGCTCACCCGGTGCCGCAGATGCAGGCGCGCACCGCGGGCTTCGATGTACTCCAGGACCGGCCCGGTCAGCCAGCGGTGGGGTGAGCCCTTGAGCAGGTTGAGCTTTGAGGCCTCGGTCTTGGCCGCAAACATCATGAAAATCGTGAGCATGCAGCGGGCCGAAATCGCCTCGCAGTCGATGAAGCCCAGGGCGTAGGCGATGGGATTCCACATCCGCTTGATGCTCTGAACGCTGCCGCCATGGCCGACGAACCAGTCCTGAAAACTGACGGTGTCCAGGGCCCGGATGGTCTTCATTGCCCCCTCGTAATCGACGAGACCGCGCACGATCGGGCTGGTTCCCAGGGCCAGGGCGTTGCGCAGCTTGTCGATCCAGTCGAGCTGGGGTGTGGTGAAGAACGCTTTAAGGCCGTTGAAGGGGGCTCCGAGGGCAAAGCGAAAGTCGAGCTCGCGCAGATCGCCGCCCGTGTTCACGAACAGGTGGGTGTGATCCTTGGGCAGGAGGTTGTCTCTGGCGCCGACCTTTTCGAGCAGGGCAAACAGATTGGCGTAATTGAAGAAGAAGACGTGCAGGCCCATCTCAATGTGGTTGCCGTCAGCGTCTTCCCAGCTGCCCACCTTGCCGCCCATGAACGGTCGAGCCTCATAAAGGTCAACCTGATGACCGGCATCGACCAGATCGACCGCCGCCGCCAACCCGGCCAGACCAGCACCCACGATGGCGACCCGCACGCCCTAACCCACAAACAGTGGCCTGACTCTATGGAGTGGCGCCGCTGGGCGGGGTGGCTGGGCGGGGTGACACAGCGGTCTGGCTCAGCGGCAGGGCACAGCGGCAGGGCGGCTCTCTGCAACGCCTGCTGCGGCGAACGACCCTGGCGTGGCACGCGAAGCCTGGTGCGGCAGAGGAGGTCTTCGCTGACAGCCCATGCCGATCTCGGCACGCACGCATCAGGGCATCACGGCATCAGGGCACGACTGCATCTCGGCACGGATGCATCACGGCACGGAGATCGGCAGGGAAGGCAGCACCACAGCTGTCTGCCTAGATTTGCCTTCTGGATGAAAGGCCTGTTGCCATGGTTGCCCACATCACCGCAGTCACCGAAGCCGCAGCGCTCGCCGACGCCGCATCACCCAGTGGGGGCGCAGCAGCCACCGACGCCGTAGCAGTCACTGACGCCAGCGGGACCGTGGCGACCACCTTCACGGCACGGGATGGCAAGGGCATTCAGATCACCGAACCGGCGATGAAGCAGTTGGCCAGCCTGATGGTCCAGCAGGGATCGGGCAAGGTGCTGCGGGTGGGGGTGCGCTCGGGTGGCTGCAGCGGCATGAGCTACACGATGGATTTCATCGATGCGAGCGGCATCCGCAACGACGATGAGCGCTACACCTATGAGCCGGCCGAGGCGCCCAGCTTCGAGGTGGTCTGCGACCCCAAAAGCCTGTTGTACATCTATGGCATGCAGCTGGACTTCTCGACCGCACTGATCGGCGGCGGTTTCAACTTCACCAACCCCAACGCCAGCCAGACCTGTGGTTGCGGCAGCTCATTCGCGGTCTGACCTCAACCCGTGATGGGTCGACCCGCCATGGGAATCTGAGGGCATACCTGTTTTTCCGAGCCCAGCGCGGTGCCGACCATGGCCGAGACCCCGATGCCAACCGAGACTGCCCAGGAGACCTCTGCGATGGAGACCTCTGACCAGCAAACCTCTGCATTCGAGGCCGCCCTGCAGCGCTACCACCAGGGGGCGAATGCCGCAGAGCTGGTCGACGAGTTTGCTGCGATCGCGGCCCAGAACCCCCGCCAGTCGGCAGGGTGGACCTGCCTGGCCTGGCTGCAGCTGCTCGACAACCAACCCCTGGAAGGCCTGCGCTCGGCCCGCCTGGCGGTGCGCCTGAGCCCCCAGGATCCCCAGGCCCGCATCAACCTGGCGCTGGCCATGCTCGAGACCGGCGCCAAAGGGGTTCGCGAGCACATCGAAGTGGTGCAGCGGGTGCTGACCATGGCCCCTGAGATGGCCGCCGAGATCCAGGAATCGATTGCCGACGGGCTGCAGCGCAAGCCCGGCTGGCCGGCCATGGAAAAGATCAAGGCCTGGCTGGGGTCCTGAGCGACCCAGCTAGGGACTCAGGTTGAGGCTCAGGTTCAGGCTGCCCGGTCTGCCCCAAGCTGCTCAAGCCTGCCCAAGCTGCTCAAGCAGGGCCTGGGCGATGGCCCTCGATCCGCCAGCAGGGCCCACCCGCTCGAGTCCGCATTGATGGCACAGCTGGGGCAGGTCTGGATCGGCCAGCAGCTGCAGGATCAAGGCGGCCGCGCCCTGAATCTCGCGGGTGCCGGCGGCGCTGTTGCCCACGGTGAACACCGCTTCTCCGAGCAGGCGCATCTGCGCTTCGGCAAAGGCGTAGCTGAACTGCGGGCCGCGGCCCACCAGCTGCACCACCGGCTTGCCCAGCCCGACGGCCTGCTCGACCGCGGTGCCGGCCATGCCCAGCACCAGCCGCGAGCGCCGCAGGATGGCGGCGAAGGCATCGCTGCGCAGGCTGACCCTCAGGCTGCCCTTGACCAGGGCGTCCCCAGTGATGGCGTCGGGGGTGATGGTCCAACCCGAATGGGCCAGCTGCTGCTCAAGCTGCGGCCCCGCGGTGCCCGGCACCACCGCCGCCTCGAACAGCCAGGGGCGATCGGGCTCGAGCTGGGCCAGCCGCTCGCACACCTGCAACAGCAACACCAGATTGGCCTGGGCCTCGGGCTGGCGGCTGCCGGGCAGCAGGGCGATGGGGATCGCGCTGAGCTCTGGGCTGAGCTCTGAGCTGGTCTCAGCGCTGGCGTTCTCGGCAGGCGTCTCCAGGGCATCCATGATCGGGTAACCCAAGAAGCGGGCCTTGGCCAGGCCCTGGGCCTGCAGGTCGCGGGCGGTGAACGCATCGCGGCACAGCACCAGCCGCACGGCGCTGCGGTTGCAGAGCCAGCGGGTCAGGCGGCTGAGGCGCAGGCGGCCCTCGTAGTAACTGGAGGTGGAGACCAGAAACACCACCGTGGGCCGGCCGGTCAGCCAGGCGAACAGCAGGGGCACGTGGTCGCCGACGCTCAGCACCAACCGGTAGCGGCGGCCCAGGCTGCGGGCCGCCCGCAGCTGGGCCAGGGTCTGGGACAGCCAGCCCGACGCCAGGTCCTTCCACAGGTTCCAGCCCTGGTAGACCATGCCGCCCGAGGGCAGATCGCGGCCCTGCAGCAGCAGCGGCAGCCCCTTGCGGCGGTAGGCGCCGCCACCGCCCACGATCGGCAGGGCCGCCAGGGCCAGCTGGGGGGCCAGGCTCTGGACCGCAGCGCAGATGAGACTGCCGTTGAGGTCTTCGCCGTGACCATTGCTGATGAACAGCAGGTCACCTGCACCCTGCTGGTGTGGCTCTGACTGCACCGGCAACGCTGCGAATCTGCGGAGCTTAGGAAGCCTGCAGAATGGCCCCATGCCCGAGACCTCAGGCCCCAGCGCCAACCCGGCCGCCAACTCGGCCTCCAAATCGGCCGCCTCGCTGTTGCAGCGCCTCAAGGGCGCTCTCGACACCCTGCTGGTGATCGATGTGTTCGTGGTGATCGCCGGGGCGTTGTGGTTTGCCGTAGCGGTGCTGCTGCACAGCCGCCAGATCGAGGCACCGCTGAGCCTGTTTCAGGCCCTGTGGGAGCCCCTGTTCACCCCGGCGATCGGGCTGCTGATGGCAGCCGCCCTGCTCAGCGGGGTGCTGAGCTGGTGGCAGCGGCGAGGGCGGCGCTGAGCTCGCCAAACTGGTACTCGAAACCCTGCTGCAGCAAGCGCTGGGGCAACACCTGCTGACCTTCGAGCACCACCTGGGCACCGTCCCCCAGCAGCAGCTGCAGGATCGGCCCCGGCACCGGCAGCAGGCTGGGGCGTCCCAGGGCCCGACCCAGGGCGGCGGCAAAGGCGGCCATGGTGCTGGGCTGGGGTGCCACGGCGTTGTAGACACCCTGATAAGCAGGATCTTCGAGGGCGGCGGCGATCACCCGGCACAGGTCGTGGCGGTGGATCCAGCTCATCCATTGCCGGCCCGAGCCGATCGGACCACCAAAGCCGGCCCTGAACACCGGCAGCATCTTGCCCAGGGCACCGCCATCGGGGCCGAGCACGATGCCAATGCGCAGCTTGACGACCCGGCAGCCCGCCGGCGCCCGGTCGGCAGCCGCCTCCCAGCCGCGGCAGATCTCGGCCAGCAGATCGTCGCCGCTGGGGCTGGTTTCGCTGAAACGGGCGTCCAGGCTGGTGCCGTAGTACCCCACCGCTGAGCCGTTGATCAGCACCTTGGGCGGGGTCTCGAGGGCCGCCATGGCCGCGGTCAGCAGTTCGGTGGTGCGCAAACGGCTGGCCAGCAGCAGCTCGCGCTGGGCCGGGGTCCAGCGTTTGTCGGCGATCGGCTCGCCGGCCAGGTTGATCACGCCATCGGCCTGGGCCAGGGCCACCTCCAGGCCGTTGTGGCCCCAGCTGCCGGGGTCCGCCGGATCGAGCCGCAGCACCGATAGCCGCTGGCCCACCAGCGCGGCAAAGGGCTGGCTCTGGCGGCTCACCAGGGTGAGCTCATGGCCCAGCTCCAGCAAAAAGGGCACCAGTTCGCGGCCCACAAAGCCCGAACAGCCGAACAGCAGCAAGCGCACGGGCAGGACCCCCTCGATGGCCTCAAGGCGGCGAGGCTAGGCCCAGCCGGCGCGCCATGGGCACCAGGGACAGGCCCTGCAGCAGCAGACCCAGCAGCACCACCGCCAGGGCCAACGGTGGCATCGCATCACCCCAGGGCACCTCGCTGGCGGCCGCCTGGATCGCCACGGCGATCGGCACCGCACCCCGCAGGCCGGCCAGGGTGGTGAACAGGCGCTCGGGCCGGCTGAAGACGCTGCGCCACAGCAATGACTCGATCATCAGCCAGCGCACCAGCACCATCGCTGCAAATAGGACCAGGGCCCAGCCAAAGGCGGCGACCACCTGCTCGGGCTGGACCACCAGGCCCATGCACAGAAACAGCAGCAGCTCGGCCATTTTGGCGAAGCCGGCGTGGGCTTCCTCGAGCACGTTGCGGTCGCAGTCGGGGCTGTTGCCCAACACCAGGCCGATGACATAGGCCGCCAGGATGCCGCTGCCCCCCATCAACTGGGCGGCACCCACCAGCAGCAACAACACCGCCAGGCTCATCACCGCCAGCTGGGAGGTGGTGGCACTGGGGCTGCGGCTCGAGAGGGTGCGGCTGGCCACGGTGCCCCCCAGAAAGCCCAGCAGGGCCCCCAGCAGAAACTGGCGGCTCACCTCGGTCACGACGCTGGCCGCCGTGGTGCTGGCGGCACCCGAGGCCATCGCCAGCGCCAGCCCGCACAGCACGACGGCCACCGGATCGTTGAACGCCGATTCGCATTCGATCAGGTTGATCAGCCGGGCCGGGAGGCGATCCGCCAGGGGCCGCAGCAGCGCCAGCACCGCCGAAGCGTCGGTGCTGCAGACCATCGCCCCGACAAACAGGGCCAGGGGCAGGTTGGGATCAAAGTCGGTCCCGGGCAGGGAGCCCAGCAGCTGCACCACGCCCATCAGCAGCAGGGCGGTCAGGCCGGCGCCCAGGGTGGCTAGGCGCCCGGCCGGCACCAGCACCGGACGCATTTCTCGCCAGTTGGTGGTCAGACCGCCAAAGAACAGCACCAGCACCAACGACACCTGGGCGATCTGGTCGGCCTGATCCAGGCTCAGCAGCGGTGGTGGCTGGCCGGGCACCGCCTCGAGCCGGTTGTCGGTCAGCAGCCCCAGCAGCAGCACCATGACGATGCCCGGCAACCGCACCCGCTGGGCGATCTCATCGAGAAAGCCCGCGGCCAGCAGCAATCCGCCGAACACCGCCAGAAAGATGGCCAGGGTTGTGCTCACGGCGTGCTTTGCGGCCCCAGAGGCGAAACCCTGGTTTTAGCCTGGCATGCACAAGCCCTTCAGACCGGATCCGGAGCCCGCCATGGCCGACGCCCCCGCCCCCGCGCTCAAGAAGGGCAGCCTGGTGCGGCTCAACCGCGCCGCTTACAACGGCAGCCTCGAGGCCCGCGCCAGCGACGTGGTGATTCCCGATTACGTGCTCGAAGGCCCCGGCGAGATCCTGGCGATCAACGGCGACCACGCCCAGCTGCGCTGGCGCCGCCCCGTGCCCGATGTGTGGCTGCGGCTCGACCAGCTGGAGGCCTACCCGGTCAGCTGACGGCGCTCGGCTTGCAGCTGGCTGCGGCGACGCTTGGCTTCGCGCAGCATGGTGCGGCCGTCGCGCAGGTACGAATCGACGTAGCCCATCGTGTAGCGCTCGAGCTCATTGAGGGCGTCCTTGACCAGGCTCAGGCAGTGGTACAGCTCCAGGCCGAAACTGCGGGCCACGGCGGGGCAGACCTGGCTGCCAAAGAGTGTCTCGACTTTGTCGAGACGGCCCTGGCACTGCTCCAAGTAGGCGCAGAAGGCCTCCATCAAGGCATCGTCATAGGGATCGGCGGCCAGAGTCTTGATCTGCTCGGCAAAGGGGTTGATCACCTGGCCCAACAACCGATTGATCGGCCCGTACACCTGCTGCAGCCACTGCTCGAGGGCGGCATCGCTGGCAGCGGCGGCCTTGGCACGGCGGCGGGGGGAAGCTGCTGTCGCTGTGCTGAAGGGCGTCTCGGCACTGCCACCGGCTGAACCGGCGCGACCTCGGTCATGGGCGCGGTCGTGGGCGCGGCGGCGCTCGCCATCGCCCAGCACCTCCCAGGCGGCATTGAGGGCCAGCATGCGGGCGGCATCGCCGCCGGTGTCGGGGTGATGCTGCTTGACCAGGGCCCGGTAGGCGGCCTTGATCTCGGCAGCGCTGGCGCTGGGGCTTACCCCCAGCACGGCATAGGGATCAGAGGGCATGCCCCCATCCTGCCCCCCGGGCTCAGAACCTGAAGGTGGTCTTGATCAGATAGCCGAAGCTGTTGAAGAACGCTCCATTACCGCCAACCGTCACATCCTGACCCAACGGGTTGCTGAGATAAAAGACCGCTGGCGTGACGCTGATGTTGTCAGTGACCTGAAGTTTGTACCACCACTCCCAGGCATAGTTGCCATCCTGGGGAGCGCCATAGCTGGTGCCATTCTCTTCATTGACACGGGCGTTCAGGTTTCCGGTCATCTTCGACACCATGGTGTTCTGGCCAACGGCAAAACCGAGAACGTTTCCATGCACGAAGGCATCCCGCCATTGCAGACCCAGCATCCAGGAATTGCTGGTGAAGCCGAAGCCTCCCTGATCAGCACCAGTACCGGACAGCAGGGTGGTTGTGCCAAGCCCCCAACCAGCGCTGATTGACGGCAACCAGCCCGAACGACTGGGCTGCCAGTAAGCACTCAAGGCCAGACTGTTTGTGGAGGACAACGACTCCCAATCAGAGTAAGTATTTTTTGTATAGATACCATTCAGAACAACGTTCAAGAAATTCGTACCATTAACCAGGCTCCCCGCTGGCAGCTGCACATAGCTGTAGGCAGCAGCGGCGCCCCAGCCCTTGCCGGCATAGCCAACCTGAACCGTGCTCGTTGAAGCGCTGTTGGTGTTGCCGACGCCGCCGCCGCCCAAACCGGCCACGACCGTCGAGAGACCACTACCTACGTTCTGAGAAACCGTGCTGGCGCTGATGCTGAAGCCGTTCTGCTGCCACCACAAACCGGCACCACCGCCCAGGGCCAGGTTGTAGGTCAGCGGTGACCCGGCGTAGCTGAACAGGTTCAGAATGCCATCAGCCGGGTACACACTGGGCCACAGGGCCAGCATGTCGTCCTGGCGCACCAGGGCACCGAAGGTGGCCGTGACATTGCCGCCCAGCGGAAACTGATAAAACAAGCGGTTGATGCCAACAATGTTGTTGGCCGCCGTCGGCCCACTATCCAGACCCGGCACCGTTGGCGCCTGGAAAAAGGCCTCCAGAGCCGTGCTGGGCGTCACGCTGATTTGACTTCGAGCATCAAGCCCAACACCGAAGGGCATGCTCGATGCGAAGGCTGAGCCGCCGGCATTGCCCGCCCGCAGGGTGGTGCGCAGCAGATCCTTACCGCTGAAGCTGGTGTCGAAGGTCAGACGAACGTCGTAGTTAAAGCTCAGGCCATTGGTCAATGTCCTGGGAATCACACCCGGAGCGCCACTAGCGAAGGTGGGATTGGCGAGCGCGCCCTCCGCATTGGAGCCGTAGCTCACACCGCCCAGCACCATGGTGGCGATGCCCTTGAGCTTGGTGGTGGTGGAGAACTGTTGCGCCTCCAGCACGCCGACTTTGGCCTCGAGACCATCCACACGCCCCTTGAGAGTGGCGAGTTCCTTCTCGAACTCGGCCATGAGCTTCTTGAGCTCGTCGGTCACTTCAGAGACGCGGTCGAGGCAGGCGTTCAGCAACGCTGCTGCTTCGAACCGGGTCATGGCGCGCTGGCCCCTGTAGGTGCCACCCGGGTAACCGGCGACGCAGCCGTAGCGCTCAATCAGGTTGTTCAGGGCCTGATGCGCCCAATCGGTGGGCTTGACGTCAGCGAACTGGGAAATGCTGGTGACTTGTTCTTCGGCGGCGTAGTGGTTGACGCCGGCCAGGTTGAGCGCGGCGGCGGATGCGGCCACAGGGGCCAGCGGGACCAACAAGCCCAGTGCGGCAGAAGGACCCAACAGTTGTTGCAAGCGTTTCATGGGTCCTCACACAGATGGGGCGCGATGCGCCGCGCTCCATTGAATCAGACCTGCGCGATGTTGCCGTCAACCGTCAACAACAACCAACAAAAAACCCGGCTGGAGAACCAGCCGGGGAACCTGAGGATTGAGGTGTGAAAAGTGTGAATCAGAACTGATCGAGGAGGGCCCCAGTGTGTGAGGAAGGGGCCCAGGTTCAGCTCTGTAACTGATCAGAACTTGAAGGTGGTCTTGATCAGGTAGCCGAAGCTGCTGAAATAGGGGTTGGAAACAGTGGCGTTGTTGCTGGTGTTTCCACCCAGGGGGCGGCTCAGGTAGAAGAAGCCAGGGGTCACACTGATGTTGTCAGTGGCCTGGATCTTGTACCACCACTCCCATGCCCAGTTGCCGTCGGCAGGGGTGCCGCCACCGTTTTGGAACTTAGTAACCATGCTGTTCTGACCGAAGCCCATGCCCAGGGCATTGCCCTTGACGAAGGCGTCAGACCACTGCAGACCAACGGTCCAAGAGTTGCTGGTGAAACCATTGGACTGGTACGCACCAGTCCTGCTAAGCAAGTTGGTGGTACCCACGCCCCAGCCAGCGCTGATCGAGGGAACCCAACCGGACTGGCTGGGCTGCCAGTAACCGCTCAGGGCAAAGCCGTTGGTGGAGCTGAGACCACCATTAGTGGTGATCAAAGAGTTCAAATAGGTGGTCGCCTGATAACCAAGGTTCTGGTTGTAGGAATACGCACCTGCCAGGCCCCAGTTGTTACCGGCGTAACCAATCTGAACAGTTGTGCTCGACTGACTAGCGTTGTTGCCAACGCCACCAGGCTGGGCAGCGGCAGGATTAGGAGAACCGTTGCCAGCATTGCCCGACACGTAGTTGGCGCTGATGCTGAAGCCGCCATCACGCCACCACAGACCGGCACCACCGCCCAGGTTAAGGGCGTAAACCACCGGCGAGCCGGCGTAGGTGAACAGGTCAAGGATCGAGTCAGCGGGATACACGCTGGGCCACATGGCCAACATGTCATCCTGACGGACGCGGGCACCGAAGGTGGCGGTGAAGTTGCTACCGATCGGGAACTGGTAGAAGAGGCGGTTGATGCCGACGATGTTGTCAGCCGAACCACCGGTGGTGGTAATAACCGGGTCCTGGAAGAATGCTTCCAGAGCAGTAGCGGTGGTAACACCGTTGTTGAAGCCGAATGCTGAGCTGTCGGCGTTACCGGCGCGCAGGGTGGTGCGCAGCAGGTCCTTGCCGGTGAAGCTCGTGTCGAAGTTCAGGCGAACGTCGTAGTTAAAGCTCAGCGCATTCGGCAGTGCTGCGCTGTTAGCGGCGTAGTTATTCGAGCTATAGGTCGCGCCGCCAAGCACCATGGTGGCGACACCCTTCAGCTTGGTGGTGGTGGAGAACTGTTGAGCCTCCAGCACGCCAACCTTGGCCTCGAGACCGTCAACGCGGCCCTTGAGGATGGCGAGTTCCTTCTCGAACTCGGCCATGAGCTTCTTGAGCTCGTCGGTCACTTCAGAGACGCGGTCGAGGCAGGCGTTCAGCAGAGCCGCTGCTTCGAAACGGGTCATGGCGCGCTGGCCCTTGTAGGTGCCGTCGGGATAACCGGCGACGCAGCCGTAGCGCTCGATCAGGTTGCTCAGTGCCTGGTAAGCCCAGTCGGTGGGCTTGACATCACCGAACTGGGAGATGCTGGTGACTTGCTCCTCGACGGCGTACTTGTTGACGCCGGCCAGGTTGATGTCAGCGGCGGATGCGGCCACAGGGGCCAGCAGTCCGAGGGCTGCAGGAGCAACCAGCAGTTGCTGGAAGAGTTTCATGGGTCCTCACACAGAGAGTGGGCGCAATGCGCCGCACGCACTTTCGCCCATGTATGCCAGAACACCAACGCGGCTGTGCCAGAACGCACAATGGCCCCCACGGCTGCCCTGGCCCCATGGTCTCCCGAATGCGCGCCCTGGGACTGGTGCTGCTGGCCCTGCCCCTGCTGCTGAGCCTGGCGCCCCGCAGCTACCTGCCCCATGACGAGGGCTTTTATGCCCTGCAGGCCCGCTGGATCGTGGAGTCGGGGGATTGGCTGACCCCGAGCAACTGGGGCCAGCCCCTGTACGACCGCACGATCGGCGTGCAGTGGCTGCTGGCCAGCAGCATTCGCCTGTTCGGCTTCAACCCGCTGGCGGTGCACCTGCCGATCTGGCTGTGCGCCGCGGCGGCGGTGGGCCTGTGCTGGCGGCTGAGCCGCAGCGCGTTGGTGGCGGCGGTGCTGGTGCTGACGCCGCTGTGGTTCAGCTATGCCCAATTGGCCACCCAGGACATGCCCCTGCTGGCGCTCGAACTGCTGGGGCTGTGGGGCCTGTGGACCCGGCGGCCGCTGGCGGCAGGGGTGTGGCTGGGGCCCGCCTTTCTGATCAAAGGCTTCATGGTGGTACTGCCGGCCCTGGCGATGCTGCCGCTGCTGCTGCTTGAGCGGCGCCAACTGCTGCGTACGCCGCGCTGGTGGGCAGCTCTGGCGGTGGGCTGGCTGCCGGCACTGCTGTGGCTGGGGTTGAGCCTGCAGCGCCACGGGCTGGCGGTGGTCAGCCAGCTGTGGGGAAAGTTGCTGTGGCTGTCGGGCACGACCGTGTTTGCCCAGGGGCCTCTTTATTACCTATGGAACCTGCCGGCCAACACGGCCCCCTGGGGACTGTTGGCCCCAGCAGGGGCGCTGCTGCTGCTGCGCCGCTGGCGCCGGGGTGAACTAAACCGCGACGCCCTGCTGCTGTGGCTGGGCTACCCCCTGCTGCTGCTGGCGCTGCTCAGCTGCTTTAAGACCAAGACCCCGTATTACGGGCTGCAATTGACCCCATTTGTGGCCTACACCGCCGCCACAGCCCTCGAGGCCCTGAGCCGGCAGCTGGGGCGGGCCTGGCGCTGGGGGCGGCTGGCGCCGCTGCTGCTGGGGGCAGCCGTGCTGGTGGCGGGGGCTGCCGCGCCCCTGCCAGCCGGCGGGGTGCCGGCTGCGGGGTGGTTGAGGGCGGCTGCCTTGGGCCTGGGGGCCTGCTGGCTGGCCAGCGCCTGGCAGCCCCCGGGGCGGCGCCGGCTGCTGCTGTGGCTGCTGGGGCCCTATCTGGCCCTGGTGTGCCTGCTGCAGGGTGGGGTGTTCATCGACCACAGCCCCCAGGTGCACCGGAAGCTGGCCGAGCCCCAGGTGGCGGCCGCCCTGGCCCAGGGGCCGGTTCACTTTGTTGCCAGCGGGCCCATCGGCGATGAGGCCCAGAAGCAGCAGATCCTGCTGGCGATCGGGGCGCCCCGGCTGGGCCCCTTGCACAGCGACCCCAGGGCGGTGCCGGCCGGGGTGGCAGTGTGGCAGCTGCAGGGCAACAGCTGGCAGCTGCACACGGCATGGTCACCCCCCTGAGCCTGGAGCGCTTTGCGCGGCGCAACAGCACCTATTACGCCGACCTGCGGCGCCTGCACCAACAGCTGGTGGCGCCGGGGCTGCGGGTGCTCGAGATCGGCTGCGGCCTGGGGGATCTGTTGGCCAGCGTGGGGCCGGCCCATGGGGTAGGCCTCGAGGCCGATGCCGAGCTGGCCGCCGCCGCCCGGGCCCGCCACCCCCAGCTGCGCATCGTCTGCGCCGCCGCCGAGACCGTGAGCCCAGAGGTGCTGGGCGAGACCGGGCCGTTTGACGTGATCGTGCTCAGCAACGGCCTCAACACCCTGGCCGATGTGCAGGCAGTGCTGGAGCGGTTGGCCGCCTGCTGCCATCCGCGCACGCGGCTGGTGATCAGCTTTCACAACTGGCTGTGGCAGCCCCTGCTCAAGGCCGCCGAAGCCCTGGGCCAGCGCCGGCCGCAGCCGCCCGAGAGCTGGCTGACCCCCGGCGATGTGACCAACCTGCTGGACCTGGCGGGCTGGGAGGTGCTCAAGCGCGGCCAACGCTGCCTGCTGCCCAGGCAGATCCCCCTGCTGAGCCCCCTGGCCAACCGCTGGCTCAGTCAGCTGCCCCTGCTTGAGCGCCTGGGCCTGACCCACTGGCTGGTGGCCCGTCCCACGGCCCTGGCCAAGCCGCCCCTGCCCAGCGTGAGCGTGGTGATTCCGGCCCGCAACGAAGCCGGCAACATCGCCGACGCCCTCGCGCGGCTGCCCGTGCTGGGCCGCAGCACCGAAGTGATCTTTGTGGAAGGTCACTCGAGCGATGACACCTGGGAGACGATCCAACGGGTCTGCGCCACTTACCAGGGCCCACTGACGCTCAAGGCCCTGCGCCAGAGCGGCCGCGGCAAGGCCGATGCGGTCTGGCTGGGGTTTGAACAGGCCATTGGCGAGGTGCTGGTGATCCTCGATGCCGACCTGACTGTGCGGCCCGAGGACCTGCCGCGCTTCATCGCCGCCCTGGCCGAAGGGCGCGGCGAGTTTGTCAACGGCTGCCGCCTGGTTTACCCCCGCAGCCATGCGGCGATGCCGCCGCTGAACACCGCCGCCAATCGCTTCTTTGCGGCGGTGTTCGCCTGGCTGCTGCGCCAGCGCATCAAGGACACCCTGTGCGGCACCAAGGTGATCTGGAAGGCCGACTACGGGCGCCTCAAGGCCGGCCGGGCCTTCTTTGGCGACTTTGACCCGTTTGGGGATTTCGACCTGCTGTTCGGCGCCAGCAAGCTCAACCTCAAGATCGTCGAGGTGCCGGTGCGGTATCAGGAGCGCAGCTACGGCAGCTCCAACATCGCCCACGTCAAAGAGGGACTGATCCTGGCCCGCATGTGCCTGGTGGCCGCCACCAAGCTGCGCTTTACCCCTTGAAGGCCCTGGTCCTGCTGGCCGGGGGCCTGCTGGTCTATGGCCTGCTGGGACTGCTGGTGGGCTGGGGCCAGGTCAGCCACCAGCTGGCGCTGGTGGGCTGGCCGCTGTGGCTGCTGGCGGTGCTGGTGGTAGCGGCCGGCTACGGGCTGCTGTTTGTGCGCTGGCAGCTGCTGCTGCGGGGCCTGGGCCATCCGCTGGCGGCCCGCCCCAGCGGCGCCATCTACCTGGCGGGGCTGGGGCTGATCGCCGCCCCCGCCCGCAGCGGCGAGGCCCTGCGGGGGCTGTGGCTGCAACGGCGCCATGGCATCCCCCTGCGCATCGGCGTGGCCGCCACCGCCGCCGAACGGCTGCTGGATCTGCTCAGTGCCCTGCTGGTGCTGGCCTGGGGCCTGGGGCTGGCCCAGCAGCGGGTCGGGTTGGCAGTGGTGCTGCTGGCCCTGGCCGCCCTGGCCTGGCTGCTCAGTCACCCGAGCACCCTGGCCCGCCTGGAGCAGGCCCTGCTGCGGCTGCCCCTGGTGCGGCCCTGGCAGGGCATCCGGCGGGTGCTATGGGAAGGACTGCAGGCCCTGGGGGCGCTGCGGGCGCTGCTGCGGCCGGCCCCGCTGACCCTGGGGCTGGTGTTGACCACGGCGGTGTGGGCCCTCGAAAGCGCCCTGGTGCAGGCGCTGCTGGCGCAGCTGGGCACGGCGATCAACCTCGAGCAGGCGGCAGTACTACGCACCGCCACCAGCCTGGGGGGGGTGTTGTCCCTGCTGCCGGCTGGGCTGGGCAGCAGCGAGCTGACCAGCGTCGGCCTGGCGCTGCTCTATGGGGCCAGCCAGGGCACGGCCCTGGCGGTGACGGTGGTGCTGCGGCTGGTGACCCTGCTGCTGCCCAGCGCCATCGGCGTAGTCAGCCTGGTGCGCCAGCCGGATCTGCAGCGCCTACGAGCAGCCGGCGGGCCAGCCGCGGCGTCCGCCGGGCCACCAGAAACGCCACGGCAATGACATAGGCCAGCGCCGCATTGGCATTGAGAAAGGGCGGCAGAAACAACGGCAGCAGGATCAACCAGCGCCCCAGCCGTGACACCGAGGGATAGAGAGAAAAGAACAGCGGCAAATACCAGACCAGGCCCATGATCCAGGCCAGGGGATTGAACAGGTTGATCAGGTTGAGGACGGCATAGAAGCGCAGATCTGACGGTGCCCCCCGGGCCGCCAGCAACAGCACGACGCTGAGCACCAGACCGCAGACGATCGCCCCGGCCGAGCTGCTCTGAAACAACGGATTCATGAACCCGTTGGTGAAGTCGTGGGACAGCAGCAGCCCATGGCCATCGAGGGATCGGGCCAG
>JAIXOF010000163.1 GCA_027486935.1 Cyanobium sp. C1_MAG_00004
CGCCTGTGGGGGCTAGACACAGCACAGGGCACGGGTCCTTCCAAGGTGTCATAGTAACAAGGGGCCAACTCATAACCCCGGGACGACAGAAATATGGCATTACCCCACTCCCCACGGTCACTCTACAGCAGCCCGCACCGCCTTCTCGCGCCGCGCGCCGCGCCACGCCGCGCCGCGCGCCTCCCCCGAGCCTCCAATGGCTGGCCGCGGGCTGTCCTGCCTGTAATCTGCGTCTTTAGAGTCACGCACTCACTTTTAGTCCATTCATTCTTTTAGTCGCCTTCGCCTCGCCTCTTCCATTCACCCCGCGCTCTTCACCGTCGACTTGTGTACCTTCACTGGTCATTTGTGTCGATTTTCGCGGCCTTCGCTCCACCATTCGCCGAGTTTTTAGTATTTCTGCCAGTCACCTTCCAGTTCTCCCTCCTCTACTTCGCTCCCCCCGCCCCCGTACCTCACCGCGCTCGTTCCTTCGGCTCTCCTCCTCTCCAAATCGCTTCTACGTCATCCGTCTTCCCGTACCTCGCCTCGCTCTCTGTACTTCAGTCTTCACCTTCTAGTCTTCATTCCTTCCAGTCCGCGCTCCTCGTCTCCGTACCTCACCGCGCTCATTCCATCGGTTCTTCATCTATCTGCATTCAGTTTACGTCGGGCATCGTCCCCTTCGGCTTCCTCGACTTCGACCTCTATGTATTTTTCCAACGGCTCTCCTCCCAACGGTCTCCGGGTCACTGTTTGCCTCAGCCTCCTCCTCCTCCTCCTCCTCACCCTCGCCCCCTTCGCCTCCTCCGGCTCCCCCAACCGGCCCATCCCCCCTCCGTCCTCCTCCGGCACCCCAGAACGCCCTCGGACCCGCTCTGTCACCTTGGCCACCCGCCTCACTGCTGCCGCCGCTGCCGCCACCGCTGCCGCCCTCCTCTCCCGTCCTCGCCGCCACGTCGCCTTCGCGGCCGACACCCGCTTCGAGCCACATCCCCCGCCTCAGCGGGCTCCCGACCCCGCGCCCCGTCCCGAGACCCTCAGCGACCTCCTCACCGCCCACAAAGCCCGCCTCGCCGCCGATCCCCCCTCCCCTGCCGCCGTCGCCTCCTCCCCCTCCCCCGCTGACCCCCTCCCCGCCCTCTCGCCCGCCCACCGCCCACCAGAACGCGACTCCTTCGCCTCCTCCCTCCAGCTCCGCGCCCATGTGGCCCGCGGCTCCGCCGCCGCCTCCTCCCCCGCCGCCGACCCCCCACCGCCCTTCCCTGCCGCCCCCTCCCGCCTCCCCCCCAACTCCCCCACCGCCGCCCTCCACGCCGCCGCCAACGCCCCCTCAGCCCCCAACCCCTCCGTTCTCAGCGTGCTCGAGGGCCATTTTACCACCCCCCACCCGCGCCACCGCGCTCGCTCCCCTCCCGCTTCGCCCAACCCTCCGCAGTGCTCCCTCCATCTCTCCAACGCTTTCGCTCTCCTCGCCCCCACCGACGACCCCACCGACGAGGCCGACGCCTTCCTCGCCTCCTTTCCTCCCTCCGCCGCCGCCGCAGCCGTCGCCGCCGCCGCCGCCGCCCCCGCCGCCCGCCCCAACGCCACCGCGCGCGCCGCCAAGCCCGCCGCCTCCCGTCACGCCGCCGCCTCCCCCGCCTCCTCCGCCCCGCCCAAGGCCTCCGCCCCCTCTTCCTCCCGTCAAGGCCGCCCGCCTAAATCCGCCGAAGCCCCTGTCTCCTCCCCCGCTGCCCGCTCCGCCTTCCAAAACTCCGCCGCGTGCGCCGCCAAGCCTGCCGCCGCCCCCTCCCACCGCGTCGCCGCCTCGCCCGCCGCCGCCGCCCCACCCAAGGCCTCCGCCCCTCCTTCCTCCCGTCCTGACCGCCCGCCTCCCACCGCCAAAGCCCCCGTCTCCTCCTCCGCCGCCCGCTCCTCCGCCGCCAAATCCGCCACGCACGCCGCCGAGCCCGCCGCCGCCGCCTCCCGCCGCGCCGCCGCCTCCCCCGCCGCCCCCGCCCCGGCCCAAGCCTCCCTCTACCCGGACAACTTCGACTTCACCGCCGCCGTCGCCGATGCCTGCGCCAGAGTCGAACCCCACTTCCGTCCGGGCGCCTACGGACACGTTCTGGGCGTTGACAACGCTCGCGCCATCGAAGTCAAAACAGAGCACGCCCGCGCCGCCGCCGCCCCCTTCTCCCCCGCCGCCCCGCCCGATCCTGCCGCCCCCTCCTCCTCCTCCAAGCCCCGCCCTCCCGGCGGCCCTGCCAACGCCCCCGTCTCCACCCCCACCGCCCGCCGCCCCTCTTCTGCCCAACCCGCCGCCGCACGTGTCGCCACCGCACCCGCCACCGCCGGCCCCTCCGCCTCCCCCGCCCCGCCCACGGCCTCCGCCCCTTCTTCCTCCCGTCAGGCCGGTTCGTCCCGCGCCGCTGATGCGCCCGCCCCTGCCTCCTCCCCCTCCCCCACCCACGCCGCCCCCACCGGGGCCGCCGACGCCGACAACCCGCGGCGCTCCTCCCGCAAACCCTCCAAACCCAAGGATTGGTGGAAGGCGAACGTCGCCTCCCGCCCCGCCGCTTCCACCGCCCACGCCGCCACCTCCCCCGCCTCCTCCCCCGCCTCCTCCCCCGCTGCCTCCGCCGCCTCCCCCAACCCCCGCGCCGCCGACGCCGACGCCGACGCCGCCGCCCCCGCCTCCGCCACCCCCTCCTCCCTCTCCCTCGGGCCCTTCTTCTGCGGCATCGCGGGCTGCTTCACCCCGTGCGGCTCCTCAGGCGCCGGCTTCTCCACGCACCGCGGCTACATCATGCACGTCTCCGCCGTCCACCGCGAACTCTGCGGCCCGCCGCCTCCGCCACTCACCGCCGCCCCCGCCTCCTACGCCGCGGGTGCCGCCCCCCCCGCCGCCCCCTCCGCCAACCCGTCTCCGCCCCAGCCTCTCGCCGCCGCCCCCTCCCGCCGCGCCTACCCCCTCCTCCCCGGCGCCGCCCCCCTCCCCCTCCTCCCCGCGCCCGTCCGGGCCCCCAACGCCAAACCCTCCGCCCAAGACCACACGGACATCCTCTCCGCCGACGTCCCTGCCATCCTCCGCCTCCGCCACCGCATCGCCCCAGCCGTCCCCGGCCACCTCATCTCCGACTTCTCCGCCGCCCTCCACCTCAGCCTTTCCTTCGCCTCCCCCGCCGCCATCGCCGCCGACCCCTCCTCCCTCCGCCTCGCGGTCAGCCTCCTCCAGCTCCTCCCCCTCCTCACCCTCCGCCACCTCCCCTCTGGCTCCCTCCCGGCCAACGTCATCCGCTCTCGCCTCCACCGCTTCGTCCGCGGCGACTGGCGCCTCCTCCTCGAGGAAGCGTGGCACGACGCTCACGTCGGCGCCTCCAACGCCCGCCGCCCGCCGCCGCCCCCCGCCGGCTCCGCCGCCGCCACCGAGGCGCGCCTCATCCGCGCCGGCCGCCTCGCTACCGCCCACGCCGCCGCCGGTGAATATTCACGGGCCGTCTCCATCCTCTCCTCCGACGCCACCCTCGCCGACATCTCCGACTCCACCCTCCAAGGCCTCGCCACGCTCCACCCGGACGAGCCCGGCTTCAAGGACATCGCTTGGGACGACAACTACTTCGCCGAGATCCGCGCCCTCGCCACCAACGACATCACCATCGACTCCGACGACGTGAAGGCGGTCCTCATGAACGCCTCCGTGCGCTCCGCCGGCGGGCCCTCCGGCCTGACGGCCAACCACCTCCGCCAGCCCATCCTCACCGACCCCGATCTGTGCGCCTCCGTCGCGAGCTTCTTCACGCTCCTCGCCCGGGGCGCTGTCGACGACGACCCCGCATGCGCCGCCATCCTCTCCGCCGGCCGCCTCCTCCCCTTCCGCAAGCCGAACGGCGGCCTCCGGCCCATCGCCATCGGCGAGATCCTCCGCCGCCTCTGTGGCCGCTGCCTCCTCCGCCGCTATGCTAAGCACGCCCGCAAAATCTTCGAGCCCCTTCAGGTCGGCGTGGGGTCCCGTTGCGGCGGCCTCGCCCAATACCACGCCGCCTCCGCCGCCCTCGCCGCCACGCGCGCCATGGTCCTCATCACCATCGACCTCGCCAACGCCTTCAACCGCATGACCCGCATCGCCATGTTCGAGCGCCTCCGCCACGACGACCGCCTCCGGGATCTCCTGCCGTTCATCCGCACCTTCTACCTCCGCGCCGCCGAGCTCACCGTCGCCGACGGCCTCACGCCCCACACCGTGGAGAGCCGGACGGGATCGCAGCAGGGGTGCACCTTCGGGAGCCTCCTCTGGAGCGCGGGCTGGCAGGACGCCCTCGAGGACTTCGCCGCCCGCACCGAGCTCACCGTCTCCTTCATCGACGACGGCACCTTCGTCCTCCCCGCCCCCGCCGCCGCCGCCTTCCTCGAGCACGTCGCAGCCGTCGCCGCCGAGCACGGCGGCGAGCTGAACCTCAGCAAGTGCGCCGCACTCACCCTCGACGACCAGGAGCTCCCCGACGACCTCCGCGCCCTCGGCGTCCGCTGCATCGACTCCCGCGTCGCCGACCCCGCCGAGCGCGGCCTCGTCATCCACGGCGCCCCGCTCGGCTCCAACGAGTTCGTCGCCGCCTGGCTCGACCGCCACCTCGACGGCCAGCGCGAGATCCTCCGCCGGCTCTCCACCTACGTCCCGGACCGCTTCGCCGCCGCCCAAATGCTGTCGTACTGCATCGTGCCCCGCATCGCCCACCTCCTCCGCGCCCTCCCGCCCGCCGCCACCGACTCCTTCGCCCGCGCCTTTGACGACGCCTGCGTCAAGTGCTTCACGGCCATCGCCGCCCCGGACTTCGTCGACTCGGGCCTGCCCGCCGCCGCCGACGCCAAGCTGCGCCTCAAGCTGCGCGACGGCGGCTTCGACATCGGCTGCCAGCATCGCTCCGCCGCCGCCGCCTACGTCGCCGGCTGGGCTGACGCCCGCCCCCTCGTCCTCCGGATCGCCCCCTCCCTCGCCCCCCACCTCCCCGCCAACTTCCACGTCCGCCCCGCCGCCCTTGGCCCCGCCGTCCCCGACCCCGCCGCCGTCCCCCTCTCCCCCGACCCCGCCGACGCCATCCCCCAGCCCATCCGCCACCTCCACGCCGCCATCGCCTCCCTCCCAGCCGAGTCCCTCGAGATCCTCGCCAAGTGCCTGGACCGCCCCCACCCCGAGACCGGCGCCCCCGGCCGCCCGCCCCCGCCGAAGCGCCCCTCCGGCGAGCCCGTCGTCATCTCCCACTCCCTGCAGAGTGCTCTCTCACGACCCTCCCACACCGCCTACAAGGCTTCCTTCGTGAGCAACACCCTCGCAGGCGACGCAGTCGCCCGGGCCATCCACCGCTCTCAGGCCGGCTTCCTCGGCACCGCCTGGTTCCAGCGCCTCAACGTCGGCGGGCCGCAGCACATCGACAACAAGTCCTTCGTCACCGCCGTCGCCCTCCACCTCTGCCTCCCCATCGCCGCCTTCGAGGGCCTCCGCTGCCCCTGCGGCGCGCCCCTCACCGCCTCCTCAGGCCCGCTGCACATCCAGAGCTGCTGCCAGTTCGCCAAGCTGCCGCGCTCGGAGACGTTCCAGCACGCCTTCGACTCCATCATCCTCGACGTGGGGTCGGAGTCCGGCGGGGTCCGCATCGCCGGCGCGCAGCGCAAGGACGGCGTCCAGGTCGCCTGCGCCCCGTACGCCCACGCGCCGGTGCTGCGCCCCGACAACACCCCCGCCATCGACCCGCTCACCGGCGTCGCCCGCACCCGCGCCATCATCCCGGACCGCGTCGTCTCCGAGTTCCGCGACGACAAGGTCGGCCCCAGCGGGCGGTACATCATCGACACTGTGGTGGTCGCGCCGGAGTGCAGCAGCCACATCGAGAACGGCTCCGCCAACTCCGACCTCGCCGCCGCCAAGAGCGCCTACGCCGAGAAGTACAAGACCTACTCCGGGCACCTCAAGACCGGCGACATCCTGCTGCCCGTCGCGTGCGAGACCTGGGGCGGGCTCCACGAGGTGGTGGAGAAGCGGCTGCGCGAGTGGGCGGACTTCCTCTTCAAGGTGTCCGGCGGCGAGGCGGTCTTCGACGACCGGGAGGGGAGCCTCAGCGCCGCATACCTGGCGGTGTGGCGCATGCGGCTGTCTGTTGCGCTGCTGCTCGGCCGGGTGCAGCTGGTGACTGCTGCTCTGGCCAAGATCGAGGGTGTGCCTGCGCGCACGCAGCTGCTCGCCCACAGGATCAGCCACCCGTGGGGGTTTGTTCGGGAGGCCGGCCGCCTGCGGCGCAGGTGGTGAAAAGGCCGCCGGTCCCTGACGTAGATAGCCATTCATAGTCCGGGGTAGAAATTCCCTTAGATGAACACTCAAGAAAGGAGTCGAAGGCGCACCCGCGCTCGCACCTGGACGTATCGTGTGTTCATCTATGGGAATTTCTACCCCGGACTATGAAGAATGGCTATCTACGTCAGGGACCGGCAGCCTTTTCACCACCTGCGCCGCAGGCGGCCGGCCTCCCGAAC
>JAIXOF010000093.1 GCA_027486935.1 Cyanobium sp. C1_MAG_00004
TCACAGCCTTGCTTGCGAAGCTCAAAGAAGATGCGGAGCTCCGCGAGAAGCTCAAGGGTGCTGCAGACCTTGACGCCGCTGTGGCGATGGCTCAAGAGGCGGGCTTTGCAGTAAGCAAAGCCGATTGGCTGAAGTATCAGGCGAAGGAAACTCTAGAGTTGAGTGATGAGGAGCTGGAGGGGGTAACTGGGGGATCTAATACTTGTGACGGTGTATATTTTGCTTGTAACACTACTCCAGGATGTCCCAGTGCGGTAACTGGATGTAAAGATATCTGACATTATACCTTATACCCCCAAAGCCCCTGTCAGCGCAGGGGCTTTCTATTTCTTCAATATCCCACAAAGACCCCTAATTCAGCCGCCAATACCTGGCACCATTGCCATCAACGCAGCTTGACGAAAGCTCCATCAAGGCACCAAGCACTTCACCGAATACAATCAGGGCATACCAAACCAAGCCCCATCATCTTTCTCCCTTCTTCTACACATATTCTTTCAACACATTCACCAAATACTTCGTTCTCGGTCGCCATCACGAATGCCATTGGCTCGCCTAAATCTCACCGCCACCTGATGCCCCTCGTCAGGGAATTGATTGAGCCTGATATCAAACGCAAAGGGTAGCTGCTGTTGTCCTGGTGATATCCGTTTGCCTCTGTAGCTGCTTTTACATTTCTCCACCAGCCGCTTGAGAATTCTGGAGCCCCAATGGCACCTGGGAGCACCTTTGGCATGATTGCAATACTTCTGGCAGAAGCGCTCATCCCGCTTGGAGCATCCGCTCAGCGTTGGTGCCAGGGTCAGGGTGCTTGGGTGTCATTCACTGATGCCTTCACCCTCCAGCCTGCCGTAGTGCCCGTAGTTCGAGTAGAGGACATAAAACTCCTCTCGCACCCCTGCTCCCAGTGAGTTGCCGTCTCACCAGTACGCAGCCGATGAGGTCGGGGGCAACCTGCTCGGCGGGGCGGGCGAAGAAGGATTGGGGAAGGGCTGGGAGGTCTTGGATGGGCCTAGTGGCTGTGGGGGTGGCTTTGTGAGGTTGTGCTGAGGAATGCTGACGAGTGCTTGAGAATGGGCTACAACATTGGTGCACACCGCACTACTAAAGCGATGTCTGAAGAGCAACTCTCAACCCTGCTTGCCAAGCTCAAGGATGATGCCGGGCTCCAGGAGAAGCTCAAGGGTGCTGCAGACCTTGACGCCGCCGAGGCAATTGCGAAGGAGGCAGGGTTTGATGTGAGCAAAGCGGATTGGATCGAGTATCAAGCTAAGAAAACCCTTGAATTGAGTGATCAAGAGCTTGAAGGCGTGGCTGGAGGAGAAAAAAGTCAAGAAACATGTGTCGCTTGTCCAACAATGCCGAATGCTGGCTGCGGTCCTGCTTGACACTTGTTCAATTAGAATAAATCCCCACGCATGAACTGATATATTTAGGTTCTTTATAATCCAGGACCTTGTGACTGCAATCGTGGGGTGCGCATGCAGCTTCTAGGTCAAATAAATTCAGTCACTCTACCTACACAAAGCCCCTGCCTCTGCAGGGGCTTTTTATTTCATCAATCACTTCCTCACCCAAAAAAGCCATCCAATACCTGACTCCATCGCCCACGTCCACCGGCGATTTTGAGCCACTTTAACCGCCCAAGCAAACCTCACATACTTCCACTCGCATCAAAGCAAGACATCTCCATTCTTGAACTCTACAGAAATACATACATCCTCAACACATCTACCAAATTTTTCGCTCCCTATCGCCAGCATGGTTGCCGTTGGCTCGTCTCAATCTCACCGCAATCTAATGCCATTCTTCTGGGATTTGATTGATCCTGATGTCAAACGCAAGCGGCAGCTGTTGTTGTCCTGGTGAAATCTGTTCGCCTCCGTTGCTGCTTGTGCCTTTCTCCACCAATCGCTTCAGCAACCTGGAGCCCCAGTAACACCTGGGAGCACCTTTGGCGTGATGGCGATACTTCTGGCAGAAGCGCTCATGCCGCTTGGAGCATTCCTTCAGCGTTGATGCCAGTGACAGAAAACTGGGATGCCATTCACTCATGCCATCAGCTTCCAACCGTCCATACGCGAAATGTTGAAATAGGCTCACTACCCTCTGTTTCGACGATCACGCGCTCCAGCAACTCGCCATAGGGCTGGCGTTTCACCAGCAGGCAGCCAAGTAGGTCGGTGGCGACGACTTTGGCAGGTCGGGCGAAGAAGGTTTGGCGGAGGTCTGGGAGGTCTTGGGAGGTCGTGGTGGCTACGCCAGTGGCTTATGGGTGGGTCTCAACCCTTAGCGCTGACACCAGGGCGAGGGTGGACCATAGTGGAAGTCGTCACACCTCGTTTCCCCAAAGAGATGTCAGAAGAGCAACTCAAGGCTTTCTGGGAAGCCATCCAGGCGGATGCGGGTCTTCAGGAGAAGCTGAGTGCAGCAAAAGATGCTGATGCCGTCGTAGCGATTGCCGAGGCTGCGGGTTTTGAGATTTCTGAGGAGGAGCTGGCAAAGGCAAAAGCTCAGCTAGAGCTTTCAGATGAGCAGCTGGCGGGTGTGGCTGGCGGCAAAAACTCTTGCTCCATGTGCACAAGCGGCCAAAGCTCTTGAACAAGCGAGACCCTCAAGAAGCTCCTGCCAACCCTAATACCCCCCAAAGCCCCTGCCACCGCAGGGGTTTTTATTTCTTCAACAACACCAGGCATACCCAAAAGCGCATTCAATACCTGGCACCATTGCAGCTCGATCAACTGGTTTGCTCGCCTTCAATAGCACTTCAATCAACAACCGAATACCCCAACGCAACAAAGCCAAACCTCATTTGTTTGCACCTCTACGACGACATTTATTGCCTCAACGTAACCACCACACACTTCGTTCCTTATCGCCATCACGGATGCCATTGCCTAGCCTAAATCTCACCACAATCTGATGCCATTCTTCTGGGATTTGATTGAGCCTGAAGTCAAACGCAAACGGCAGCTGCTGTTGACCTGGTGAGACCCGTTTCCCTCTACTCTGGCGAATACGCCTCCGTTTCCAGAATCACGCCCTACAGCAACTCGCCAGCATGTTGGCGCTTGAGCAGCAGTCAGCTGATGAGGTCAGGGGCAACCTGCTTGGCGGGACGGGCGAAGAATGATTGGGGGAGTGGTGGGAGAGCTTGGATGGGAGTGGTGGCTATGGGAGTGGCTGTGTGAGGAAGTACTGAGGAATGCTGACGAGTGCTTGAGAATGGGCTACAACATTGGTGCACACCGCACTACTCAAGCGATGTCAGAAGAGCAACTCACA
>JAIXOF010000081.1 GCA_027486935.1 Cyanobium sp. C1_MAG_00004
ACCCCGCTGGACGTTTGATGGCCTCGGTGTGTGGTTTTCGCTGCGGCTGCTGGCCGAATACCTGACCATCAACGGTCTGATCTTCGAGGGCTCCAAGGTCGAACCCGGCGTGCTGCTGGTCCTGATCGTGCTCTATCTGCCGTACTTCGTGATCACCTGGGGTTGGATCTTTCACCGTCTTGATCTGGTCAACCAGGATCAACCGGGCCGGATCGTGGTGCTCAGCGATGCCGATCAGGCCAGGGGCATCAGCGCGTTCGACTACTACCACGCGTCGATCAGCACCCTGCTGAACAAGGGAAAGCCGACGATCGCGGGGGTGAGTCGTACCGGCCGGCTGCTGGTGCTGCTGTACCTGGCGATGGTCCTGGGGCTCTACGCGCTGACGTTTGCCCGGATCCTGCAACTGACCCGCTCCCTGATCTGAACTCCCAGCACATCGACGCGACCGGGCGCCGATCACCAGCAACGTTCTGGGCCCACCCGCAGGCATAGGCTCGCCCCACGACCGACTGCGCAAGGGCTCGTCATGGCGACCTACGAGAAGCTCACCGCCCCCACCTCAGGCACGGCCATTCGCTTTGAGAACGGCCAGCCGGTCGTGCCCAACGATCCGATCATTCCGTTCATTCGCGGTGACGGCACCGGCGTCGACATCTGGCCCGCCACCCAGAAGGTGTTGGATGCCGCCGTGGCCAAGGCCTACGGCAACGCACGCCGCATCGAGTGGTTCAAGGTTTACGCGGGTGACGAAGCCTGCGACCTGTACGGCACGTACCAGTACTTGCCCGAGGACACCCTCGAAGCGATTCGCACCTATGGGGTCGCCATCAAGGGACCCCTGACCACCCCGATCGGCGGCGGCATCCGCTCGTTGAATGTGGCCCTGCGTCAGATCTTCGATCTGTACTGCTGCGTGCGCCCCTGTCGGTATTACGAGGGAACCCCCAGCCCCCACAAGCGGCCCCAGGATCTCGATGTGATCGTCTATCGGGAAAACACCGAGGACATCTACATGGGGATCGAGTGGGAAGCCACAGACCCCGTCTGCCTCGAACTGATCAAGCACCTCAATGAGGTCGTGATCCCGGCCAACGGCAAGCTGGGCAAGCGCCAGATCCCGGCGGGTGCCGGCATCGGCATCAAGCCCGTCAGCAAGCACGGCAGCCAGCGCCACATCCGCAAGGCGATCCAGCACGCCCTCAGGCTCGAGGGCGACAAGCGCCACGTGACCCTGGTGCACAAGGGCAACATCATGAAGTTCACCGAGGGGGCCTTCAGGGACTGGGGTTACGAGCTGGCCACCACCGAGTTTCGGGACGTCTGCGTCACCGAGCGCGAGAGCTGGATCCTCGACAACCTGGACCGCAATCCGGGCCTGAGCGTCGAAGCCAATGCCCGCATGATCGAGCCCGGTTACGACGCCCTTACGCCCGAAAAGAAAGCAGCCATCGGCGCCGAAGTGCAGGGCGTGCTCGATGCCATCGGCGCCAGCCACGGCAAGGGCCAGTGGAAGCAGATGGTGATGGTCGACGACCGCATCGCCGACAGCATCTTCCAGCAGATCCAGACCCGGCCGGCCGACTACTCGGTGCTGGCCACCCTCAACCTCAACGGCGACTACATCTCCGATGCCGCCGCCGCCGTGGTCGGCGGCCTGGGCATGGCCCCCGGCGCCAACATCGGCGACAACGCCGCCATCTTTGAAGCCACCCACGGCACCGCGCCCAAGCACGCGGGCCTGGACCGGATCAACCCCGGCTCGGTGATCCTGAGCGGCGTGATGATGCTCGAGTACCTGGGCTGGCAGGAGGCTGCCGACCTGATCACCCGGGGCCTCAGTGCCGCCATCGCCGGCAAGCAGGTCACCTACGACCTGGCCCGGCTGATGGAACCGCCGGTCGAGCCGGTCAGCTGCAGCGGCTTCGCCGATGCCGTGATCAGCCACTTTGAGGTCCGTGGCCGCCAGAACGACGACGACGGGATCGATCTCTGAGGCAACGGCGACTTCAAGACGTCGCCGAGCAGGCCTCTGCAATCACCTTTAGCGTCTGAATCCCCCTGCCTGCCCGCGCCATGGCCGCTGACGACACGCTCACGGCTCAGACCGAAGCGGTGATGATCCGCAACGAAGCGGCCTTCGGCCGCGGCGACCTGGACGGGGTCATGGCCAACTACGCCGAGGACGCCGTGCTGGTGCGCCCCGGCAAGGTGTACCGCGGCCGCGCCGAGATCCGCGCCATGTTCGAAGAGGTGTTCGCCCATTTCGCCGGGCTCACCCCCCAGAGCAACACGATGACCGTGGCCGGGCGCCTGGCCCTGCTGACCTGGACCGCCACCAGCCCCGGCGGCCGCGTGGTGCAGGGGGTCGACAGCTTTGTGATCGAACACGATCTGATCGTCGCCCAGTCCTACGTCGGAGCCCTCTGAGCGATGCCGACCATCACCGCCTGGGGCAACACCGAAGCCGGGGCCGCGCTGAGCCGCCACATGCTCACCATTGCCGAACCCGGGCCTGACGAGCTGCTGCTCGAAGTGCTCTACTGCGGCCTGTGCCACAGCGACCTGGGCCACATCGACGAAGCGCGCTCGGCCACCGATCCGCCGGTGGTGGCCGGCCACGAGATCGTCGGCCGGGTGGTGGCCCTGGGTCAGGGGGTTGACCCGGCGCGTCTGGGCCAGCTGTGCGGCCTGGGCTTCATCGCCGGCACCTGCCGCCACTGCCGCTACTGCCTGAGCGGCCGCCAGACCCTGTGCGCCAATTTTGAGAGCACGATCCTGGGGCGTCCCGGCGGCTTCGCCAGCCACGTCAAAGCCCACCAGGACTGGGTGCTCCCCCTGCCGGACGGGCTGGACCCGGCGGCTGCCGGCCCCCTGCTGTGCGCCGGGGTGACGGTGTTCGAACCGCTGCTGGGGGGTGCCATCTCGCCCACCGCCCATGTGGCCGTGATCGGTGTGGGCGGCCTGGGCCACCTGGCCCTGCAACTGGCCCGGGCCTGGGGCTGTGAGGTGACCGGCATCACCACCTCGGCCAACAAACGGGACGAGATCCTGAGCCTGGGGGCCCACCAGGTGCAGCTGCTGGGCGAGCTCGACCAACAGCAGGGGGCCTACGACCTGATCATCAACACCAGCAACCACGCCCTTGACTGGGACGCGGTGGTGGGGGCCCTGGCCCCCGATGGCTGCCTGCACCAGCTGGGGCTGTGCCCGACGCCGATCCCCCTGCGGGTGTTCCCGTTCGTCAAGGGCAACCTCAGCTTTCGCGCCTCGCTGACCTCGACGCCGGCCAACTCCATCAAGTTGCTGGAGTTCTGCGCGCGCCACCAGATCCAGCCCCTGGTGGAGGTGCTGCCGATGGATCAGATCAACACCGCCATCGCGCGCCTGCGACGGGGCGATGTGCGCTACCGGTTCGTGCTGCAAGGCCCCGCCTGATGACCAGCCCCGTGCTCGCCCCCAGCACCGACCCCTGCGTGCACTGCGGCTTCTGCCTGCCCAGCTGCGCCAGCTACCTGGCCCTGGGCAGCGAGATGGACTCGCCCCGGGGCCGCATCCATGCGCTCAAGGCGATCGAAGCCGGCGAGCTGACGCTCGATGCCACGGTGGCCAGCCATTTCGACAGCTGCCTGGGCTGCCTGGCCTGCGTCAGCGCCTGCCCCTCGGGGGTGCGCTACGACCAGCTGCTCGAAGCCACCCGGCCCAAACTCAACGCGCCCGAGCTGCGCAGCCCGGCCCAGCAGCTGTGGCGGCGCCTGCTGTTTGGCCTGCTGCCCTACCCGGCACGGCTGCGGGCCCTGCTGCAGCCGCTGCGGGCCTATGCCGGCACACCCCTGCAGGGCCTGATCCGGCGCACGGGCCTGCCCCGGGTGCTGGGGCCCCAGCTGGCGGCCATGGAACAGCTGCTGCCGCCCCTGGCCCCCGAGAGCTTCAGCGACAGCCTGCCCCGGGTGGTGCCGGCCGTGGGCGAGCGCCGTTACCGGGTGGGATTGCTGCTGGGTTGCGTGCAGCGGGTGTTTGATCCGGCGGTCAACCAGGCGACGGCTGCGGTGCTGGCCGCCAATGGCATCGAAGTGGTGATCCCCGCCGATCAGGGCTGCTGCGGCGCCGTCACCCACCACCAGGGCGAAGAGGCCCAGACCCGCACCCTGGCCGCCGCCCTGGTGCGCAGCTTTGCCGCCGCCGGCCCGCTCGATGCGGTGCTGGTGAGCGCCTCGGGCTGTGGCCACAGTCTTAAGGCCTACGGACGCCTGCTGGCCGAGGCGGATCCCGCGCTGGCCGCTGCCGCCGACGAGCTGGCCGCCAAAGCGTTTGACGTGCAGGAGTTTCTGGCAAAGGTGGGCCTGACGGCGGCATTCGAAACGGCCCTGCGGCCCCTGCCCCACCCCGACGGCAGCCCCGCCAGCGCCGAACGGCCGCTGACGCTGGCGTACCACGACGCCTGCCACATGCTGCACGGCCAGGGCATCAGCGCCGCGCCGCGCCAGCTGCTGCGGGCCATTCCCCATGTGCGGCTGCGCGAGCCGCTCGAGCAGGGGGTGTGCTGCGGTAGCGCCGGCATCTACAACCTGGTGCAGCCGGCCGAAGCCGAGCTGCTGGGGGCGCGCAAGGCCGATGATCTGCGCGGCACCGGCGCCCAGATCGCCGTCAGCGCCAACATCGGCTGCAGCCTGCAGCTCAGGCGCCATCTGCAGGGATCTGAGCGCTCAGGTGAGCAGCCCATCCCGGTTCAGCATCCGATGCAACTGCTGGCCCAGAGCGCTGGGGCTTCTCTGGCCAAACCGACCAACTAGCCAGCCGATGGCCACCCCAGCAGCCCCCAACCCCGGCCGCTTGCAAAGCGTGCTGGGGCTGGGCTTTGGGCTGGCGGGCGCCGTGGGGGGCACGATCGGCGCCGGCATCCTGCGCACCCCCGGGCTGGTGGCCGCCCAGCTGGGCGAGCCCTGGCTGATCTGGGGCGCCTGGATCATCGGCGGGCTGTATGCGCTGCTGGGGGCCGTGGCCGTGGCCGAACTGGCCGCCGCCCTGCCGCGGGCCGGCGGCTGGTGGGTCTACGCCGAGCGCGCCTTTGGCAAGCGGGCGGGCCTGGTCACCGGCTGGACCGACTGGCTGGCCCACTGCATTGGCCTGGCCTGGGTGGCCACCACCGCCGGCGATTACGGCGCCGGGCTGCTATCTGCCGCACTGCTGCCGGCTGACCTGCTGCCGGCTGGCTTGATGGCGTCCAGCGCAACCTGGGGTGCCAAGGCCATCGCCCTGGCGGTGATCGGCCTCTTCAGCCTGATCC
>JAIXOF010000133.1 GCA_027486935.1 Cyanobium sp. C1_MAG_00004
GGAGGGCGATCTAGCAAAGACCTTCCCGCTGATGGCTCAGCTGCATCCCTATCGCCAGGTCGGCCTGGACCTGCTACTGCGGAAGATGCCCTTCCCCTACAATGACCTGACGGATCGGTCCCGTCTATGTCCCGGCTACCGCATTCCTCCCAAGGCAGCCTTCTACAACGACCTAAGCGAGGAGGATGTGGACGAGGAGGAGTGGTCCTGCTGGGAGGCCGCTCGCGATAAGGCCGGCATACGCGACTGGCTCGGGATGCACAACCTCTACTTGGCGACTGACGTCCTTGCCCTGGCTGACATCATCGAGGGCTTCCGGCGCAGCTTCCAGGGCGTTTACGGCATAGACCTACTCCACAACCTGACGCTGCCCAAAGCCAGCTGGGTGGGCATGCTCAAGTCTACGAAGGTCCACATCGAGCTCGTGACCGATCAGGAGCTCTACGACGACATCGAGGCTGGCATACGCGGCGGCGTCTGCGTCCCCTACCAGAGCCATGCGGTCGCCAACGACCCGCGTGTGAAGACTACCGCACAGGAGACTACGGTACAGGAGACCACCGAGCCCCACAGCTTCATCGGCTACTGGGATGCTAACTCCCTGTACCCGTGGGCGATGATGCAGCGGCTCCCCATCCGGGGCTACAAACGCTACGAATGCGACGACATGGACGGTTTCCTGCAGGCTCGCCTGCGGGACTACGACGAGGACGCGCCTGTAAGCTGGCACTTCGTGGTGGACATGATGGTCCCCGACCACCTCCACGACACGCTCGACCTGGCCCCTACGCGCAAGGGCGAGATCGACGGTGTGGTCAAGCTGTTCCCCTACCTCGGGGAGCAGACGGAGTACCGGGCGCACCTGTCCCTGCTCGTCGCCTACTTCCGCCAGGGCGTGGTGTTCACCAAGGTGCACCGCATTTGGCAGTACGAGCAGACGCGCTGGCTAAAGCCCATCCTCGAGGACCTCGCTGCCCGCCGTGCGGCCGCCAAGAGCGAGTCCCTGAAGGCGGCCTGCAAGCTGTCAGCCAACGCGCTGTACGGCATGACGATCCTGAACAAGAAGGATTGGCGCAGCTGGGTGCTCTACACCGACGAGGACCGCTGGGAGAGCGACGTGGCCCGGCTCTACGAGCCAGGCTGTCGCACCTGGGTCCACTACAACAACGAGGATGACGGCTGCTTCCTCAGCTTCCGGGAGCGCCGGGTCGGCACCAAGGGCGTCTGCCTGGACTCCGCCCGCCTCGTGGGCTCGGCCGTTCTGGACCACTCCAAGGTGCGCATGTGGAACTTCCACTACGAGTGCATGAAGAAAATCTGTCGGCCCCTACTCCTCTATCAGGACACTGACAGCTTCGTGTACCTGATCCCGGGCAGCTGCCCCTACGAGCTCATGCGGCGCGCCCCAGAGTGGTTCGACTTCAAGAACGGCAAGGACCTCGGCTGGGTGGCAAACGAGAATTCCGGGAAGCCCGGCTACTTCAAATACGAGTTCATCCACAAGGGCGACAAAAACGACCCTCTGAACGGACAGATGGACGTCGCCCTGGAGTACGCCGGCAGCGAGGCGAAAGTGTACGCCATGCGCCTCCAGACCCTCACCGGCGAGGCGACGTACCTCCGCTGCAAGGGCTGCCCGCAGCATGCGGCTAAGAAGAGCGTGTTCTTCGAGCACGTGAAGGCGGCGGCGGAGAAAAAGACTGTGCACAGCGTACAGTTCAACGCCCTCCGCATGAAGTCCGCCTGCGCCGAGCACGTTCGGCTGAAGAAGGTCGTGATGCGCGGCAACAACAACAAGGTGCTGAGCATCGAGGGCCAGCTGAACCGTCCGCTCGGGCACTACCTCGGGTAGGTGCGTTCAAATCGAGGGTCCCGGAGGCTGGAAAAAAAATGGCCCAGGCATAAGAAAAAGAGGGTTCTGACCCCTACTCCGCTTACGCTAGCAGCCATGGAGCTCTTTAACAAGCTTCCCTTTGAGCTGCAGGGGATGGTGCTGTCATACAGCATCCCGCTGTGCGACGCCACCCCTACCCAGCTGGAGATCTTCTACAGCCTTCCGCCTGATATGCAGCAGAAGGTTTTCAGCGACGCATTCACGTCCGACGATGTGCGTGAACACTACAAATCCCGTTGTAAGCCTCACTCTGGCGGATGCGTGCTCGGTTTCTCCTTGTACGGCTTGTTCCTGATTACTGGCTCCGCAGAGGAGTACGAGCATTACCGCCAGCACGGCATGTGCTCGACGTGCAAGGAGAAGAACGATCGCCGCCTGGCACGACGCAAAGAGCGGCTGGAGGGCATTGCCCGATTCAACCAGGCCGTAGAGAATGATGACGAGGATGGTATTGAAGCACACATGGAGTGGTGCGCAGTTGACTCGAACTATGACGAGCTCTCGGAGTACTCCCCTGATGAGCACGAAGTCATGGAGATGATGACCGCCGATAACGAGCGCAGGGAGCGTGAGTTCTACGAAGATCTCTGGGAGGGTGACGTCCATGACAACTTCATGGAGGTTGACTATGCCGAAATGGTCGTCGAATAAGAAAATGGACGAGATCCGAGCCTACGGTTACGATCCCGAGCGGCTGGAGCGGCCTGACTGCCTGCTACACCGCCTGGACTTGCGGCTGTTCCCTGGCTTCGCCGGGGAGCTGCAGAAGTACCTGGGCGTGAAGCAGTACATGCC
>JAIXOF010000157.1 GCA_027486935.1 Cyanobium sp. C1_MAG_00004
CAACAACGTCAACCTGCAGCTGGGCGGCCGGGGCAACAACTGGGCCCTGGCAGCCGGCTACCGCTACGGCACCTGTCTCACCGACAGTCGCAGCGGCACGGCCCTGGTGATGGCGATTGGGACGCTGTATTGCAACTGGTATGCGCCTGGGAACAATGCCAGCAGCCACTCGATCAGCCTGGGGGGCTACTGGCAGCCCATGAACAACGGCTGGTGGCCCGCCATCAGCCTGGGCTGGGGCTACAGCAGTTGGAACCAGTCAGCCGAGCTGGTCAGCGACCCCCGTGATAGCGCGGTCGTCAGTGCCACCCAATCCTGGGCTGCCATGGTCCAGTGGAACAATGTTGCCGGCCGCGGGAACGCTGCCGGTCTGGCCGTCGGCCAAGGCACGATGGCCACAGCCCTGCGCAGCGGGGCCACACCGGCCGACAGCAACTTTGCCTTTGAGGGTTGGTACCGATTCCGGGTGAGTGACGCCATCTCGATCACGCCAGCACTCTTCTATTTGTCCAATCCCCTCGGCCAGGTGCTCGCCGGCCAGGGATTACAACTCAACAATTTGGGCCTGCTGATCCAGACCCGCTTCCTGTTCTAAGGGCCCTACGTCGTGTAATCGGCGTTGATGCGCACGTACTGGTCTGACAGGTCGCAGCCCCAGGCCACGCCCTGTCCTGAACCCGTACCCACCTGGAGGCGGATTTCGGCGGTGTCATCGGTCAGGTAGGCACCGGATGCGCGATCACGCAGATAGGCGCTGGCCGCGGGCCGGTCGAACGGCAGGGGCTGGCCGCCATCCATCAGCTGGTGGGGGCCCAACCACAGGGCCACGGCAGCCGGGTCCATGGCCACGCCGGCGCGGCCGGCGGCGGCGACGATGCGGCCCCAGTTGGGATCGCGACCGTGCACGGCGCATTTGACCAGCGACGACCCGCACACCGTGCGGGCGATGGTGCGGGCTTCGGCGTCGCTGCCGGCCCCCTGCACCTGCACTTCGATCAGGCAGGTGGCGCCTTCGCCATCGCGGGCGATGGCCCGGGCCAGGTGCTGCGACACCGCCGTCAGGCCGGCCTCGAGTGTGTCCCAGTGCTCAGGGCTCAAGGGCTCGCCGGCGGCAAACGCCAGGAACGTGTCGTTGGTGCTGGTGTCGCCGTCCACCGTGATCGCATTGAAGGAGCGGTCCACCGCCCGGCTGACCATGGCCTGCCAGGCCTGGGCGGGCAGGCCGGCATCACAGCTCAGGTAGCCGAGCATGGTGGCCATGTCGGGATGAATCATTCCCGAGCCCTTGGCCATGCCACCGATGCGCACGCGCCGGCCACCCAGATCGGCCTCGAGCGCAATCTGCTTATCGACCAGATCGGTGGTCAGGATCGCCCGGGCCGCCGCATCGCCAGCCGCCTGATCCGACGCCAGGGCCGCCACCAGGGGATCCAACCCCGCCTGCAGCGTGTCCATGGGGATCGGCACGCCGATCACACCGGTCGAGCAGATCAGCACCGCGTCGGGCGTCAGGCCCAAGCGCGCCGCCAGCGCAGCCGTGGCCACCAGGCTGTCGGCCAGTCCGCGCTCACCGGTGCAGGCGTTGGCATGGCCCGAGTTGGTCAGCACCGCCCGTGCCTGACCGCCGCTGGCCTGCAGGCGCTGGGCGCACAGATCGACGCAGCCCGCTCGCACCAACGAGGTGGTGAAGGTGCCGGCACAGGCCGCACCGGCAGGGGCCAGCAGCAGCGACAAATCCGGGTTACCCGAAGGCTTGAGCCCAGCCGTGATTCCGGCAGCCTGGAAACCCTGGGGGGCGGTGATGCCGCCGGTGATCGGCTGCCAGGGGGCGGGAAATGGGAAGGACATCAGGGCTTGGGCGCCGTGGTCAGGGCGGTCGCGGGCTCCAACCAGCCTTGCAGGCCCCGCAGCAGGGCATTGCTGCGGGCCAGCAGCTGGGCCAGGTCCTGCAGGGCCGCACGCAGATCAGGCCGCAGCTCCACCAGGGTGCGCTCGACCTCGCCGCTGGTGCGGGCAGCAGAGCGGCCGGTCTGGTCAAAGGTCTGCAGGGTGCGGCGCAAGTCGGCGGTGGTGGGCGGGATCTCGCGCTCGATCGCGCCTGCCAGAGCGGTGCTGCTGGCCATCGCACCCTGCACCCCCCGCAAGGCCGCCGGCAGCTCGCGATCGGCGATGCGACGGGTGCTGCGCACCAGGGCGTTGAGCTCGCGGCGGGTGGCTTCGGCCCCGCTGATCAGGTCTTCGAGGCCGGCGGCGCGGCTGGAGGCGACGGTGAAACGGGTCGGCACCTTTGCCCGATCCATGGGCGCCGCCACCAGATCAACCCCTCCGTTGGCCAACAGGCTGTCGGCGGTAATACGTGCCGTGCTGCGCGGGGTGATCCAGGCCCTGTAGTGGTCGGGGATGCGCAGCGACAGGGTGACGCGCCCATCCGGCAGCAGGTCGATCGCCTCGACCACACCGACGCGCAGACCCGAGAGGCGCACCGGCGCGCCGACAGTCAGCCCCCCGCTGGTGGGGGCCACAACCCGCACCCTGAACTGACGCTCGAGCCATCCCTGCTGGACCACCACCAGGGCCAGCACGGCAGCCACCAGCAGCCCACCGCTCAGGGCAAACAGCAGCGAAGCGCGCCGATCGGCCGACTGCTCAGTCATCACGATCCTGCGCTGTTGTGAACCGGGGAGCCAATGGCGGCCACCAGTTGAAAAGCCAGCTCGAGCACCAGCATCACCACGATCGCCTGGAGGACGCCGTTGGCCACGGCCCCAGGCACCGCGTCAAACGTTCGCACCGGACGCACCGACAGGCGCAGCGCCACAGCCAGCCCAAACCCGGCCAACAGCCCGGTGCGCAGCATGCCCAGCAGGATCAAACCCGGCTGCAATGTGCTGACGATCTGGGCGAACTCCCAGACATCAAAGGTGCCGTTGCTGACCAACGCGCCGATCAACAGAGAGGTGAGCACAAAGTACAGGTAGAGGATGAACCCCGCGACCACGAGCGCCAGCAGGCGCGGCCTGACCAGCAGCTGGATCGGGCCCTCCCCGTTGGCGCGCAGCAGCGCCAGTTCAGTGCAGATGGCCGTGACCGAGCGCGCCGCAAGCACCAGCAGAGTGAACAACACCCCCAGCACCTTGACCATGAAAGCGGCCAGCAGCTCCAGGGTGGTGGTCAGGCCGATCGGCAGGGTCGCCTGCAGGCTGAGCACGAAGCCACCGCCTGCCAGGGCAGCCAACAGCATGACGATGCCGGCCGATTGCCCACCGATGAGGTAGAGCTGGCGCCAGAACGCCTGAACCAAGGGCCCACCCATGGGCATTGATCAACCCGGTCCACCGGACGCTAGCCACCAACGCCGCATCGGCCTGACCGGCGGCATCGCCAGCGGCAAGAGCAGCGTCGCCCGGCTGTTGCAGCAGGACCACGGCCTGCCCCTGCTCGACGCCGATGTCGAAGCCCGCCAGGCCCTGGCCCCGGGCAGCCCCGGCGCCCGGGCGGTGATCGACCGCTTCGGCCCAGCTGTGGTGGCGCCGGGCAGCGCGCCGGCGGCGGCGGTGCTGAACCGGGCCGCCCTGGGACAGATCGTGTTCCACGACGCGCGGCAGCGGGCCTGGCTCGAGCAGCTGGTGCATCCGATCGTGCGGACCCGCTTTGCGCAGCAGCTGCAGGGCCTGGCTACGGCCCCGGTGGTGGTGCTGGTGGTCCCGCTGTTATTCGAAGCCGGTCTGCAGGATCAGTGCAGCGAGGTCTGGCTGGTCGACTGCGACGAGCAGCAGCAGCTGGCACGGTTGATGGCCCGCGACGGCCTCGGCGATGGCGACGCCCGGGCCCGCATCACCGCCCAGTGGCCGCTGGCCCGCAAACGCCCCCTGGCCCAGGTGCTGATCGACAACCGCGGCCAGCCCGAGGCACTGCGGGACCAGGTGGCGCGGGCCCTGGGGGGCGGCTAAGGCCAGATCACAACTGCGTTGCAGGCGACCAAACGGCGGGACAATGCTGCCAGCCTCAGGGCAACGCTGCTCCGTTCCTGCGGTCACGCCCATGGCGCATCCGGCTCGACCCATCCCATCGACTGCTCGGCTCGCGGCCCTGGTCCTGGCCCTTGGCTCGGCCACGGCCCTGGCGAGCGGGGCTCGCGCCGCCGAACCCCTGCCCAGCCTGCAGATCCCCGTCTACGAGGTCACCGCCAACGGCACCGGCATGCGCCTGGGCAGCCTGCGCTTCAGCCAGACCAACCGTGGCCTGGTGGTCCAGGCCGAAGTGCGGGGCCTGCTGCCGGGTCGCAACAGCATGCACATCCACCAGTTCCGTTCGTGCGACCCTGCCGTCGAAAAGGGCCGGTTGGTGCCTGGGGCAGGGGCCGGTCCCCACTGGGATCCCACCGGCGTCATGGCCCACGGTGGCCATGGCAACCACGGCCATGGCAGCCACGGGCATGGGGCCCATGCAACGGGTGGCAACACCCTGCCCCTGGGTGATCTGCCCGATCTGATCGCCGCTGCCGATGGCGTCAGCACCAGTGTGGTGGTGGCCACCCGGCTGAGCAGCCTCAGCCAGATTGGGGGACGGTCGGTGATCGTGCACCGCGGGGTTGACGGCCCCAAGTTCGCCTGCGGCCTGCTGCCCCGTTGAGGGGGCAGCAGGAGTTCAACCCTTGAGCCGGGTGTTGAGGATCTGGTTGGACAGCTTGGGATCAGCTTTGCCGCCGGTCTGCTTCATCAGCTGACCGACGAAGAAGCCCTGCAGTTTGGTCTTGCCTGCGCGGAACGCCTCGACCTCGTCGGGATGGGCCGCCAGCAGCGCGTCGACGATGGCGGTGATCGCCGCCGGATCGCTGATCATGCCCAGGCCCCGTTCCTCAACGATGGCCTTGGGCGAGCCGCCCTGCTCGAGCAGCTCGGGCAGGATCTCTTTGGCAATCTTGCCGCTGATCTCACCACCCTCGATCAGCTGCACCATCTCGGCCAGCTGGGCGGGCCGCAACGGCAGCGCGTTGTAACTGAGGCGGTTGGCGTTGACATGGGCGGCGATATCACCGCTGATCCAGTTGGCGGCAGCCTTGGGATCGGCGCCGGCAGCCACCACCGCCTCGAAGTACTCGGCCATCGGGCGCTCGTCGGTGAGCACGCGGGCGTCGTAGATCGACAGCCCCAGTTCGTCGGCATAACGGTGGCGTTTGGCGGCGGGCAGCTCGGGCAACTCGGCCAGCCAGGCCTCGCGCTGCAGCGGGCTCACTTCAATGGGCCCAAGGTCAGGATCGGGAAAGTAGCGATAGTCGCTGGCACCCTCTTTGGAGCGCATGCTCTTGGTGAGCTGCTTTCCCTCATCCCATAAACGGGTCTCCTGCACCACCGGCTCGCCGGCTTCGTAGGCCTTGATCTGCCGTTGAATCTCGTACTCGCAGGCCTTTTGAATGGCCGAAAACGAGTTCATGTTTTTGATCTCGACCTTGGTGCCAAAGGGGGCATCGGGGCCTCGCCGCACCGAGATGTTGACGTCGCAGCGCAGGGAGCCCTCTTGCATGTTGCCGTCGCTGACACCCAGATAACGCATGATCCGGCGGATCTCAGAGGCGTATTCGGCCGCCTCGCGCCCGGTGCGCAGGTCGGGTTTGCTGACGATCTCGGCCAGGGCGACACCGGCGCGGTTGTAGTCGACCAGCGAATGGGTCGAGCCGGCCAGGCGGTCACTGCCGGCGTGCACCAGCTTGCCGGCGTCCTCTTCCATGTGTAGGCGCTCGATGCCGATGCGCTTGAGGTAAGTCTCCTTGCCCTTTTCAGCCACCTCGACCTCAATCCAGCCGTCCTCGGCGATCGGCTCGTCGTACTGGGAGATCTGGTAGTTCTTGGGCAGGTCGGGATAGAAGTACTGCTTGCGGTCGAACTTGCTGTGCTCGGCCACGTTGAGATTCAGAGCCAAGGAGGCCTTAACGGCGTACTCGAGCACTTTCTGGTTGAGGACCGGCAGGGTGCCGGGCAGGCCGCAGACCACCGGATCGATGTGGCTGTTGGGGTCGTCGCCGAAGGCGGTGGAAGCGCAGGTGAAGATCTTGCTGGCGGTGCCCAGCTGCACATGGGTCTCGAGGCCGATGACGGCTTCCCACTGAGCCACTGCCGGTGCCGCTTCCGGTGCTGCTGCCGCTGTGACCATGACCTCGCTGCATCTGCTGCGTCCGATCCTATGGAGGCGACGTGGTTCCGCTGGCGGACCTGGCCAGGCCTCCTAGGGTGGGTCGTCGCAATTGTGGGTCTGCATGGGCTGGCTGGGAACGTGGACCGCTCCAGTGCTGGCGGCGGTTCAGGAGGCAGCCCCAAGCACCCCAAAGGCCACAGGAATGATGGCCGTGATGGAGCGGGTGCCTTTCCCGCTGTTGATGACGGTGGCGGCACTGGCATTTCTAGCCACCCTGGTGGCCAGCAAATTTGCCCGCAAGCTGCAGGTGCCGGCCATTCTGGGGGTGTTGCTGCTGGGCGCGGCGATCAACCCCGAAGAGCGCATCTTTGGCCCAGAGGCTGTCGAGAATCTGCACATCATCAGCCTGACGCTGCTGCTGTTTTATGCCGGCCTCAAGACCAATATCAAGCAGATTCGCCATTTTCTCGGCTATGGACTGCTGCTGGCCATCGGCGGAGTAGCCGTCTCCTCGCTGATCTTTGGGGTTCTGATCTACGGCATTTATCAACTGTTCGGGTCGACCCTCGGCCACGCCGGCTTTATTCCCTTGCCACTCAGCTTGTGCATGTTGGTGGCGGCCTGCCTGGGCTCCACCGATGCCGGCGCCACCCTGAGTGTGCTGAGCTCAGTCAGCCGTTACGTACCAGGGCGCGTTCGTTCGCTGCTGGAGTTTGAATCGTCGGTCAACGACCCCGCCGCCATCCTGTTTTTGCTGTTGGTGCTGGGCCTCAGCTTCACGCAACCCGAGGCGGCGCGCGCCCTCAATGACGTGACCATGACCGGCGTGGCCGGCCAGATTCAGGCGTTCATCAAGAGCATCGGCAGCGGCATCATGGTGGGCCTGATTCTCACCTACGTCGGCCAATACATCCTGCGCCATTTCATCACCAGCAAGGACCAGATCCTGATCGTCGGCATCGCCATCTCAGTGGCGGCCTACGGACTGTCGACCCTGTTGCTGGGATCCGGTTTCATTGCGGCCTACGTCACCGGCTTGTTTCTCGCCAACAACATCTACGAGAACCCTGTCATCACCAGCGAATCCCTGGAAAGCAGCCTCGAATCCTTCAACACGATGATGGAGATGCTGGTCTTCCTGCTGTTTGGCGTGATCATCGATCCCACCAGCATTCGTCTGGTGCTGCCTGAAGGCATTCTCTGCGCCCTGGCCCTGATGCTGGTGGCCAGACCCCTGAGCGTGCTGGCTTTCAGCGGGGCCTCACCGTTCAACTGGCGTGAAAACGTGCTGATCGCCTGGTGCGGGCTGCGCGGGGCTGTGCCACTGGCCCTGAGCTACACCGTGATTCACGCCATCCCGAAACTGCCGGGGATCGATGCCGCCACCACCCGCACTTACAGCCTGGAAGTGGAGGGGTTGATCTTTCTGGTGGTGCTGCTGAACCTTTCGTTGCAGGGCCTGACCCTGCCGGTGCTCAGCCGCCGTCTTGGGCTGCAGGGCGAGGGAGCCGAAGCCAGCCCAACAGCTGCCTGACGCGCCTGACACCAACCCAGCCGACTGCCATCCCCCCCCCACGCCCCCGCCAGCCGCGATGAACCTGCCGATCCTGATGGACCAGACCAACGACTTCCTGTGGGGGTTGCTGGTCGACTGGATCGCCTACCTGGGCCTATACCTGACCCTGGGGCTGCAGTTTCTGCCCCTTCGCCACCTGGGCTTTGGCGTGGCCCAGGCCTGGCGCAGCCTGCACCACAGCGAAGGTGAAGGCCGCATCTCAAGCTTTGAAGCCCTGATGACCGCTGTGGGGGGCAACATCGGCACGGGCTCCCTGGCCGGCATGGCGATCACCCTGAGTGTGGGCGGCCCCGGTTCGCTGTTCTGGCTGTGGGTCGTGACCCTGCTGAGCCTGGCGACCAAATGCGCCGAAGCCCTGCTGGCCGTGCGCTACCGCAGCCGCAACGACAGGGGCGACCTGGTCGGCGGGCCGATGTACTTCATGCGCGACGGGCTGCCACCGTCCCTGCGCTGGCTGGGACTGGTGTTCGCCGGCATCGGCAGCCTGGCCACCTTTGGCCTGGGCAATGGCATCCAGGCCATGGAGCTGGGCAAGAGCCTCGAGCACTTGGTGGGCCTGCCGCCCCTGCTGAGCGGGGCCTTGCTAGCCGTTGTGACGCTGCTGATCATCAACGGCGGAATCTGCCGCATCAGCAAAGTCAGCTGCCTCGTGGTGCCCGTAATGGTGGTGGGCTACGTGGGTTTCACAGCATTCCTGCTGCTGACCCACCCAGCCACCCTGCCCCGGGCCCTGGGAGCCATTGTCAACGATGCTTTCAGCGGTCAGGCCATCACAGGCGGGTCGGTGCTGATCATGATCACCGCCGGGGTGCGGCGGGCGGTGTTCACCCAGGAGGGGGGACTCGGCACCACCCCGATCGTCCATGCGGTGGCCCGGCCCGACGATCCTGTGCTGCAAGGCATGGTCGCCATGCTCGGCAGCCTGATCACCGCCACCGTCGCCACGATGACGGCCCTGGTGGTGCTCTGCAGTGAGAGTTATGTCGCCCAGCAGGACGGGCGCATCATGGTCAGTCGAGCCTTTGACTGGGCCCTGAGCGGCTCAGGCTGGGTCGGCGATCTGGCCACCCTGCTGTTCACCTTCACCACGATCATCGTGTTCGCCTATTACGGCGAACGCTGCCTCGAATACCTGTTCGGCAGCCGCAGCAACCAGCCATTCCGACTGGTCTGGGCCGGTGCCCTGGTGGTGGGCTGCGTCAGCGGCGTGCCCTGGTTGTGGACCACCACCGAGGCCCTCAACGCCCTGATGGCCCTGCCCAATGTGATCGCCCTGGTGCTGCTGTCGGCGACTGTGTTCCGCCTGACCAAGGGCTATGGCTTCCGGGCCGGCTGACGCCGACACCCTGCTGGTGCTGGGGGGCGGCCTGATCGGCCTGGCGATCGCCCACCAGCTGGCCCGCGGCGGCCGCGCCGTGCGGGTGATCAGCCGCAACCGCAAGGAGGCCGCCGGATTCGTGGCGGCCGGCATGCTGGCGCCCCACGCCGAAGGGCTCGAGGGCGCCCTGTTGCGACTGGGGCAGGCCAGCCTGGCGCGCGTCCCCGCCTGGGTGGCCCAGATCGAAGCCGACAGCGGCCTGGCCTGCGGCCACCGGCCCTGCGGCATCGTCGTGCCATTTGCCACGGCGGCCGAGCGCGACGCCTATCCCACGGCACCCTGGGGTGAGCCGCTCGATCGCGCCGGCCTCGAGCGCGAGATCGCCGGCATCGGCCCGCAGTGGCAGGCCGGCCTGCTGTTTGCCCAGGACGGCCAGATCGACAACCGCCGCCGTCTGATGCGGGCACTCGAGCGGGCCTGCACCCAGCTGGGGGTTGCCTTTGAAGAGGGCTGCAGCGTCGAACGCCTGATCACCGCGCCCGCGGCAGGCGACGGCCAGCCCGCAGCACTGGAAGCCGTGGAGCTGCTCGATGCCACCGGCGAGCGGCGCCGGCTGCCCTGCCGCCGGGCGGTGCTCGCCTGCGGCGCCTGGAGCGCCCGGCTGTTGCCCCAGCTGCCGGTGTTTCCGGTCAAGGGCCAGATGCTGTCGCTGCAGGGGCCCAAGCAGGCCCTGGGCCGGGTGGTGTTCGGGCCGGGCACTTACCTGGTGCCGCGGGACGACGGGCTGCTGGTGGTGGGGGCCACCAGCGAACCGCAGGCCGGCTTTGACGAGGGGCTCACCCCCGCCGGCCAGCGCCAGCTGCAGCAGGGCATCGCCGCGCTGCTGCCCGCAGCGGCCAGCTGGCCGCCGATGGAGCGCTGGTGGGGCTTTCGCCCCTGCACCCCCGACCAGGGGCCGCTGCTGGGGCCCAGCCCTGTGCCGGGGCTGTGGCTGGCCACCGGCCACCACCGCAACGGCGTGCTGCTGGCGGCGATCACCGCCGAGCTGCTGGCCGGGGCGATCGACGGCCAGGCCCCAGAGCTGCTGCAGAACTTTGGCTGGCAGCGCTTCGCGGCAGCCGGCCTACAGGCGAAAGACCTCGACCGCGCCGATGCCCTTGATCGGGTGAACACCGACTGAGATCGGCGCCAACATGCCTGTCACCAACGCGGCGGTGGCCTGGTCCACCAACAGGGGCGCCTGAACCTGACGGGTCAACGACTCGAGCCGGGCCGCCAGGTTGACGGTGTGGCCGATGACCGTGAAATCAAGCCGCTGGGGACTGCCGATCTGCCCCACCACCACCTCGCCGCTGGCCAGGCCGATGCCGCTGGCCAAGGGTTCAAGACCCTCGGCGGCCCAGCTGGCGTTGAGCTGCTGCAGCCGCGCGGCCATGGCCTGGCCGCAACGCACCGCCGCGATCGCCTCGGCCTGGGGGCCCCGGCTCAGCGGCGAGCCAAACACCGCCATGACGCAATCGCCGATGAACTTGTCAACGGTGCCGCCGTGGGCGCTGATCACCTCGACCATGGCGCCCAGATAGGTGTTGAGCTGCTGCAGGTGCAGGGGGATCTGGCCCTGCTCGGTGCGACGGGTGGTGAGCTGGGTGAACCCCTTGAGGTCGGAGAACAGCACGGTCACCGGCCGCTGCTCGCCCCGCAGCAGCCCCTGGGCCGAGTCGGGATCGGCCAGGATCTCGCGCACCAGGCTGGGGGCGACATAGCGCTCGAAGGTGCGCCGCAGCCGGCGCCGCTCGGCCAGTTCGCCCAGGTAGGCATCGCCTGCGAACAGCAGGCCCAGGCCGATCACGGCCGCCGCCGCCCCGAGTACGGGCAACAGCACCGCCCCCTGACTGAAGGCCAGGCCCGTGGTCAGCAATGTGAGCCCCAGCACCGCTGCGGCGATGCCCAGCCGCGCTGCCAGCCCCCGGTGCCAGCGGGCCAGCACCAGCACCAGCAGACCGGGCGTGGCCGACGCCAGACCGCGGCCCCAGGGGCTGGCCGGCCAGGGCCGCAACCCCGAGCCATCGAGTGAATTGGCCACGGCGGTGGCCATCAGCTCGAGGCCGCTGAGCCGGCCAAAGGGGGTGGCGAACCCGCTGCCACCATCGGCCGCCGTCGGCCCCACCAGCACCAGGGCACCGCGCAGGTCAAGCTGCCGGCGCACCAGTGCCCAGCGGGCCGGATCCAGCACCTGCCAGGCCGGGACATGGCGAAACCGACCCGGCGGCCCATAAACGTTGAGCCAGCGTTCGGCGTCGTTCTGGCGGCTGCGCAGGCCCGCCGCCTGCAGCAGGCGGTTGCCCAACGAGGGCCATGCGGCGGCGCCTTGGCCCGGCAGCAGCCGCTGGCCGTAATGCTCGGGATGCAGGGCAGGCTCCCCGGGCGCGGCCGGCACGGTGTTGCTGAGCCCCAGCAACGGCGGCCGGCTCAGGGCGCCGATCAACCCATCGGGCTGCACCAGCGTCAGGCCGCTGCCCACGGCCTGGTCCGCAGGTTCGAGCATCTCGGCGGCCAGGGCCAGACGGCCGGGCCACTGGCCCAACTGCTCCGCCAGGGCCCGATCGTCGGCCACGCCCTGGCCGCTGGGGCCGGCGAAGACCACATTGATGGCCACCGCAGCGGCCCCGGCCGACAAAAGACGATCGCTCAGATCGCCATAGCGGGCGCGGGGCCAGGGCAGGGTGGCGATGCCGCGGGCCCAGTTGGGCACCACGGCCTGGTCGGCGAACCAGCTGCCCTGCTCAAGGGTGGAATCGTCGATTTCGACGAGCAACAGCCGGTGTGGGGGCGTACGGGGGCCCCGCAGTCGCATCAGCTGATCATCGACACCCCGTTCGGCCAGACGCCACGGCCCGGGCTGGGTGCCGCTGAGCAGCCCCGCCGCCAGCAGCAGCAAGCCGCCCAGCAGGGCCAGGCGCCGATCAGCCCTCGCTGCGCCAGACCTGGTCGGCCGGGGTCCAATCGCTGAGCTCGGAGGGCTGGAACCAGAGGCCGATCTCGAAGGCAGCGGTGTCGGGGCCATCGGAACCGTGGATCACGTTGCGGCCGATGTTGACCGCCAGGTCACCGCGAATCGTGCCAGGTTCGGCCTCAAGCGGCTTGGTGGCACCGATCAGCTTGCGGGCGCTGGCGATCACGCCGTCGCCCTCCCAGACCATGGCCACCACCGGGCCGCTGGTGATGAACTCCACCAGGCCGGCAAAGAAGGGACGCTCGCTGTGCACGCCGTAATGGGTTTCGGCCAGCTCGCGGCTGGGGGTGAGCTGCTTGAGGCCCACCAGCTTGAAACCCTTGCGCTCGAAGCGCCCCAGGATCTCGCCCACGAGGCCGCGCTGCACCCCGTCGGGCTTGATGGCGATGAAGGTGCGTTCGGCGGCCATGAAAGTCAGGCGTGGATCGCGTCATCGTCCGCGCCAGCCATGCCCATTGGCAAGAGCGCTGTCGCCGTAATCACCGCCCCTGTCGACGGGTGACGGCAGTCAGCAAGATTAGGGAGTACTCCCACGTGTAAACCCTGTGGTGATTCAGGCGAACAACAACACCTGGACCGCCGCCGATGGCGCCGCCCTGTACGGCCTCGACCGCTGGGGTGATCCCTACTTCGGTGTCAGTGAGCGGGGCCACGTGATGGTGCAGCCCCAGGGCGATCGCGGCGGGGCGCTGGACCTGGTGGAACTGGTTCAGGAACTGCAGGGTCGGGGGCTGGGGTTGCCGCTGCTGATCCGCTTTGACGACATTCTCGAAGACCGGCTTGAACGGCTGCACGCCGCTTTCGAACGGGCGATCGCCCAGTACGGCTACAGCGGCCGTTACCAGGGGGTCTTCCCGGTCAAATGCAACCAGCAACGCCATGTGGTGGAGCAGCTGGTCGAAAGCGGTCGCCGCTGGCATTTCGGCCTCGAAGCCGGCAGCAAGGCCGAGTTGCTGATCGCCCTGTCGCTGCTCAGCGACCCCGAGGCCCTGCTGATCTGCAACGGCACCAAGGACCGGCGCTACATCGAGACGGCGATCCTGGCGCGGCGCCTGGGCCGCCAACCGGTGGTGGTGATCGAGCAGGCCGACGAAGCCCAGCGCATCATCGAAGCCAGCCAGGCCCTGGGGGCAGCACCGCTGATCGGCATCCGGGCGCGGCTGTCCAGCCGCAGCAGTGGCCGTTGGGGCAGCTCGGTGGGAGAGAAGGCCAAGTTCGGCCTGTCCCTGCCCGACCTGCTCGCCAGTGTCGAAGCCCTGCGGGACGCCGGGCTGCTGAACGAGCTGCGGCTGCTGCACTTTCACGTCGGCAGCCAGATCAGCGACATCGCCGTGCTCAAGGACGCCCTGCAGGAGGCCGGTCAGATCTATGTCGAGCTGACCCGGCTGGGCGCGCCGATGGGCTATCTCGATGTGGGTGGCGGCCTGGGGGTCGATTACGACGGCAGCCGCACCGCCACTGCAGCCTCGACCAACTACTCACTGCAGAACTACGCCAACGATGTGGTGGCGACGGTGCGCGAGTGCTGCCAGCCCCATGGCGTGCCGGTGCCCACCCTGGTGAGCGAGAGCGGCCGAGCCCTGGCCAGCCACTTTTCGGTGCTGGTGTTTGACGTGCTGGGGGCCGAAGGCCAGCACCAGCCGGCCCTGCCCGCCCCGGCCGAGGACGAACCACTGGTGCTGCGCAACCTGCGCGACACCCTGCAGGCTGTCGAGGCAACCCAGGAACTCGAGCAGCTGCAGGAGGCCTGGAACGACGCCCTCAAGTTCAAGGACGACGCCCTGGCCGCCTTTCGCCTGGGCTACCTGAACCTGCCGCAACGGGCCATCGCCGAACAGTTGACCGCAGCCTGTGGCGCCGCGATCGCCAGGTACCTGGGCACCCTGCCCGCGGACGCCCAGGTCCCCGAAGAGCTGCGGCGCCTGCCGGCCTCGCTGGCGAGCACCTATTACGCCAACCTCTCGATCTTTCGCTCGGCCCCCGACACCTGGGCGATCGACCAGCTGTTTCCGGTGTTGCCGATCCAGCGCCTGCACGAGCGGCCGACGGCCCTGGGAAGCTTCGCCGATCTGACCTGCGACTCCGACGGCAAGCTCGAGCGCTTCATCGATCGCGGCCAGGTCAAGTCCCTGCTGGAACTGCACAACCTGCAACCGGAGCAGCCCTACTGGATCGGCCTGTTTTTAGCGGGGGCTTATCAGGAGGTGATGGGCAACCTGCACAACCTGTTCGGCAGCACCGATGCCGTGCACCTGCGGCTGCTGCCCTCAGGTGGCTACACGGTCGATCACGTGGTGCGGGGCGACACCAACGCCAAGGTGATGCAGGCGATGGAACACAACCCCGAGCTGCTGCTCGAGCGGCTGCGCCTGGCCAGTGAGGAGGCCATCGGCCGGGGCCAGCTGAAGATCAGCGAAGCCAGCCGGCTGATGGCCCACCTCGAGGCGAGCCTGGGCCAGACCACGTACCTGAAGGGTTGAAGGCTCGGCCTTGATCAGCCCTTGCCGCCCGGGGGCTTCATCAGGCCGAGCTGAATCATCAGCGACTGGATGTCGAGCTGGGACCAGCGACCCACGACGTTCTTGCCCTTGATCTCGACGGTGCTGATGCCACTGAGCGAAACCCGGCGGCCACTGGCTGGCGCTCCGAACAGAGGTGCCTTGTTGTGGACACCGCTCAGCTTCCAGAAGTGGGTCACCAGATTGCCCTCGGCCGTATCAGAGAAATCGAGGCGGATGTCGCTCAGGGCACCCCTGAAGGTCTTGATGATGCCGGCAAAACCCTGGGTGCCCTTCTCGGGGGGATGCAACGGCGAGTAGTCGTAGGTGTTGGGGTCGACATAGCGATCCAGCACCGAGAGGTCACCGTTCACCCAGGCGCGGTGCATGAAGTCGTAGTACAGCTCCCGGTTGGCAAACGTCTTGGGATCAACGGGCGTGGCACAGGGGTAAGGAACACCGGGCTTGTACCACTCCAGGCTCTTGCCAGCCTTGCTGCAGGCGTACCACGGCGCATTGGCATAACTGAGCTGGGCGGCAGCGGGCTTGGCGAGTGCTGCCGGGGCCACGGGCGCCAGGACGGTGGCCATGGACAGACCGCACACCAGAGCAACGATGCGACCGCCAGAGCGGAAGGAGAGATTCACAGCGAGCAACCGAAGAACAAAGGTGGCAGGAACGCTCAGGGGGCGTTGACCCCAAAGAGGGTAGACCACAAAAAAAGGTTAGGAATTGAACCTGGCGGCGGTATCGCCATTCAAGGTTCGTAAGGAAAGCCTGGCTGGATGTGTCGGTTTTCAGAGCGAGGCGGATCGACGGCCCCAACAGTCCGCGACATTGGCGACAATCCGGCAGCACTTCATTGGTCCCATGCCCAGGCTTTTGCGTGCCGCTGCAGGGCTGTGCGTGGTGGCAGCCACGGCAACACCGCTGGGCGCCTTCGGCTCTGAAGGGCCACTGGTGCAATTGAATCCGACACCAGAAGAAACACAACAACAGAGCGCGCAACCACAAAGCACAGCCCTGCCAACCACGAGCGAAACACCGGCAGCACCAACAGCGAAACCCGCAACGACCGGCTGTCGTCGCAGCAGGGCCCTGAATCTGGGGGTGACCAAAGCCGTCAAACGCCCCCCCACCAACAACCCACTCGACAGCTTCACCTACATCGCTGGCATCCGCTGTCACCAGGAGAGCTGGCTCGAGGGCGATTTCATGCTGACCGACACACCAGGGTTCAGGGAGCTAGCCGACAAAGGGTGGGACTTCATGGCCACCTATTACCCAGACATGAGCTGGAGCAATTTCGGGGAGCCCGGGTACAGCTCAATGTATCTTCAGGCTGCAGACCTATACACCGGCAAGACCGGTTACCTCTGGCCCGACGGCCAACTTCATTTTTCTAGCTCTGGATGGACCGGCGCCGGCATCAACACCACCGCAAACCATCCGCCCCGATTTGAAGGAGCACCCCCGCTGGAGAATTGGCGCATTTTTGAACTCTGGTATGGCCAGAAATTCACGCCTCAATTTGAAGTCCGTATCGGCAAAATCTATCCCTGGGTGCGATTTGCATCACACCAAACCTCAGGTATTTTTCAAAACGCAATTTTTGACTATCCGGGAGTCTATGGAAGCACCGATAATCGTGGAAGCTTTCTTCCCTATGCCAACGCACCCCTGGGCATCCAGCTCAGTTACAACCCCAATCCACACCACCAGTTTCTCCTCAACGTCAGCGATGGCAAGGACGACGCCACAGGTGGTTATCGCATCTCGTTAGCCGATACCACCCTCAACCGCGATGACGGCGTTGAAATCATCGCCGAATACGCCTATCTCAACCACAGCAAAAACCCCAAGGCTCTCCCCGGCTACTACAAGATCGGCTTCCAGGGCAACACTGGCCGATTCACCGATTTCTCAACAGGGCTCAGCTCGTGGGGAAACTACGGTGGGTACATCACTGTGGAGCAGATGCTCTACGCCGAACCGGGCACAGAAATTCCGCGCACCCAGGGGTTGCTCGCTTTCGGCAAACTGAGCGGCACGTTCGGCAACAACAGCATCGTCAACCTGGTGGCCAGCTCCGGCCTTACCTATGCGGGCCTCATTCCTGGCCGTGATCGAGACATGACAGGAATTGGCATTGCCTATGCAGGCTTTAACAGCGCCGCATCGCGCTACTACGCCAACGCCTTCAATGGAGTCGCCAGCTCTTCGGAAACAGCCCTGGAAGCGGTCTATCTGGCAGAGCTCACCCCCTGGCTGATGCTGATCGCGAGTTACCAATATGTGATCAGCCCCAGTCTGTTTGGCACCATGAATCCCACTCAGCCCACGGGCCAAGTGGTCTCGATCAACACCCGCATCGCCTTCTGAGCTTCCGCACTGCGCAAGGCAGCTGAGGTGGCCATTCCGAGACCATGCCCCAACAGGCACATTGTGTTACAAAACAGGCGAACCATTGGCTGATCCCTGCCCAACAGGGGCTCACCCCCCCAGCATGCGGCCGAACGACTGCAACATCCGTTGCACCAAGCCCGATTCGTAGTGCTCCTGCTGAGCCGGGGTGAAGGCGCAACGCTCGGCCTCGCGACGGGACATCACCGCCGCGAAATCCTGCATGGCGGAGGCATTGGCCAGGAAGATCTTCTCAATCCTGTCCTGGCAGATCTCCTGAACACTCACATGGGTGAGGGCCTTAACCGTCGCGGTGCGCTCTGAATTGGTCAAGGCCGCGTACTCACCAAAAATGTCACCGCTGTGGAGTTGGCTGATCTCGGATTCGCCCGTAGCAGCGGACGCATCCGCCAGTAGCACCGAACAACTACCCTGCTGAATCACATACATCGAGCCCCCCGATTCCCCGCGGCGAATAATCACCTCACCGGGGGCAAACTCCAGAACCGGATCGTCTTCGGCGATCTGCATCAGCTCCTCATCCCGCAAGGAGGCGAACAACTCGATCCGACGGAGGGTGGCAAAACTTCTGCTTTTAGCCTCAGATTGCTCAGCGGCGATCTGACCGCGATTCGACCCTGG
>JAIXOF010000130.1 GCA_027486935.1 Cyanobium sp. C1_MAG_00004
AGCTCCTCGGCCAGGTGGGCATCGTCGCCATGGCGAATCGCGTCGGCCACCTCGTGGGCCTCTTCGAGCACATAGGGCACCAGGGAGGCGTGGGTCTGCTCCAGGTCCCAGGGGCAGCCGCCATGGGGATCCCGCAACCGGGCTACCACGGCGATCAGGTCGTTGAGGGCGTCGCTGGCGCTGGGTTGGCTGGATGCAGGAGTCATGACGCGCGTCGACGCGGACCCATTGTCCGGCGGCGGCGACGCCGCAACACCCGCGGCAGCCGCGGCACCGGGTCCCCGTCCTGAATCAGGTGCAGCCAGGCACTTGCCTCCAGCGCCACCAGGGCTGTGATCACTAGGGGCCGCTGCTGCTGCCAGACGCTCTGAGCCCGGTTCAGCAGCTGCACTGGCGTCGGTGCGCCCAGGGGGCGGGCCAGCAGGCACAGCGCCGCGGTCAGCACCAGCAGGTAAAGCAACCGGCCGGCGGTGCCGATCAGCGGCGTGTGCGACAGCAGCGATCGATGGGACAGCCAGCGGCGGTAGGGCCACCACAGCAGCCGCAGCGGTCCCCAGCGGCGCGTGGCATTGGAGCGGGTGTCCAGATCGGGCGACAGCAGCAGCCCCCCCGCCAAAAAGCACCCACTGGCGACGGCCATGCCCGTGAGCCCCAGCCACGGCCACCACAGGGCGCCGAAGGGCAGGGCCAGGGCCCAGGTGGCCCGGTCATGGCTGCGGCCACTGGCCACGCGGCTGCTCAGCTCGGCAAGCCCGAGTGTGCCGCCCCCGCAGGCACAATGGGGCAGCCGCCCGGTTAGCTCAGCGGTAGAGCGCCTGCCTTACAAGCAGGATGTCGCTGGTTCGAAACCGGCACCGGGCATCAGCAAACCCCAGGCCAGGCCTGGGTTTTTTAATGCTTTGGCGCACCCCGCGCAGGGGGTCAGATGCACCCAGGGACACCCTTTTACCCCCTCTTGGCGCACGATTTGGCGCATCATGGATGTGCTCAGAACCCAGTCACAGCCTGGGCCTGGCCTCACGACCAACCGTTTTGGCGCTTGTTTGACCCATGGCAGCCCGTCAGCAGTGGTTTGAAACCCTTCGCCTGCAGCTTCACCAGGAGCACGGCAAGGGCTGGAGCATCCGTGAAGTGGGGGTCACCCCGCGAAACCCCATAGGCCGCGCCCAGCTCACGCGGATCCTTGAGAACCGCGACCGGTCCAGTGTGACCCTGCCTCTGGAATGGAAGGCCACCAACTCAACCGCGATCCTCACCACGGTGGGCCAACTGCGCGCACTGATGGAGGAGCGCAACCTGAGCCTGCATGATGCGATGCGGCTTAACACCGAGGCCCACAGCGGCACCCAAGAGGGTGAGGCTGGCTTCAGCGGCTGGGATGCCGTTGCTGAGCGGTTTCTGGCGTCACTGCAGGGGCGCCGCAGCTCCACCCTGCGAGACATCACCAAGAGAACTGAGCGGGCCGTGCTGGCGCTTAAGGGCAAGCCAGCGCCCCGCGATGGCGCCACCCTGATGCGGCGGTATGCGGATCGGTTTTTTGCCGACTGCCCGCCTGGTGGCGTGGGCCGCAAGCGTGCCCTGCAGGACGTGGCCCGGTTCCTCTCTTATGCGGTTGAGCAGTGCGGCGCACCGGTCCGATACATGCCGCCCAGCAGGGCCGTCATCAATGAGCTGATCGGCAGCGCAACCACCACCGCCAGCGAACAACTCACCCCACCGATCAAGCCCGAGGACCTGGCCGCCCTACTGGATCAGCTTGAGGCCGACGGTGAGCACGAGCTGCGGCTGGCAGTGGGCTTGGTGGGCCTCTATGGTCTGCGGCCCGCTGAGCTGGCGGTGCTGCAGGTGGGAGAGGACGGCAAAGGCCGAGTGGGCCAGGTGAAGCGCAACACCACCAATATGGGCGCCCGGGCCAAACCACTACGTCTGCTGCTGCCCCTCGACATTGCGGGCCGCGAGGGCGAAGGCGATCGGTTGCTGCAGCTCTACGGCAGCGAGGAGGTGAAGCTGCCCAAGTCGATCCGCAATCAGATCGCGGCAGTGGAGGTGAAGGACAGGTTTCAAGACGTGGGCCGCGAGTTTGCCCAACTGCTGCGGCGCTACGGGCCATGGCGGGCGCTGGTGGCGCGGTGCCCAGGGCTCACCCCCTACTCATTGCGGCATGGGTATGCCTGGCGGGCCCACTGCTGCAGCGCCAACCCGATGCACCCACGGATTGCAGCGGCCCTGATGGGGCACAACACAGCAACCCACCTCAAGCACTACGGGCAATGGACTGATGAGGCCGCCCTAGAGGAGGCGCTGGAGCGGTTCAACGCTGGGGTGCATCCAGTTGAGGCATGAGTTTTCATTTGTGACCTAAGGCCGCTATAGTCAGCCCATAAGAACTGCGGGTCCGAACTGCCCGTGGGAACCACACCAAAGCCACAATGAACGCGAGGGAGCTGGCTGGCCCCTCATGGCTCTGGTGATCTGCGAAGCCGGTTCCCTCGCATACGTTCCCCATGGGCAACCAAGCCCCTCCGGCTGGCGCAACCGAGCCGGCCCTGTTCAAGCGCCTGCAGCGCAAGCTCAAGCATCAAGGGCAGCACCTGCACCGCTGCCGCCAAGACTCCCGCGACCTAGCCGCGCTGGGCCGCTTCTATGTCATAGACCCCGCGATCCACGCGGTGGTGGCCACCAATGTCGACCTGGCCGACTGGCTGGCGGAGGTGGCGTGATGGCTTTCGACAGGGATCTGCTGCTCTTAAAAAATGTCGCAGCGGACAACATCGAAAAG
>JAIXOF010000154.1 GCA_027486935.1 Cyanobium sp. C1_MAG_00004
AGCCGGGCATTCGGGTGGGTATGCATGGTGTGTGAGCTCTGGGGAAGGAGGTGACACACCGACCCTGACGAGCTCACACCCCTTTGTCAGCTGCTGAACAACCTGGTGGGACTACACATCTAGACCACCTGACATCAGATGAATGGGCGATACTGGATTCGAACCAGTGACCCCTTCCGTGTGAAGGAAGTGCGCTACCGCTGTGCTAATCGCCCAGGAACGGCTTCGGCCGTTGCTTTCACACCCTAAAACACCGACGGCCCCGGCCCGGTGACAGGTCAGCATGGTCTGCTGAATCACCGCACGGCAGGCGTGGGACCGAACGACACCAGCACCGCGACCAGCACCCCCAGCACCGACAGCAGCAGCGACCTGCGCAGCACCGACTGCCTCGACGTGTTGATTGTGGGTGGCGGGGTCTGCGGCACCGCCCTGTTGTTCGAGCTGGCGCGCTACACCGACCTGCAACGGCTGCTGCTGGTCGAGCGCTACGACGAACTGGCCCAGGTCAACTCAAGGGCCACCAACAACAGCCAGACCATTCACTGCGGCGATATCGAGACGAATTACACCCTGGAGAAGGCGATCCGGGTCAAGCGCACGGCCGAAATGATCGTGCATTACGCCGAGCTGTTGGATCCCCAGAGCCGGGACCGCTGCGTGTTCCGCACCCCCAAGATGGTGCTGGGGGTGGGTGAACGCGAGTGCCGCTTTCTGCGGGAACGTTTCGAGACCTTCTCGCCCCACTTTCCAGCGATGGAGCTGCTCGAGAAAGAACAGATCGCCGACTGGGAGCCCCGGGTTGCCCACCGCGATGGCCAGCTGCGCCACGAAGAGCTGGTGGCGATCGGCATCCGCAGCACCTACACCGCCGTTGACTACGAAGCCTTGGCTGCCTCGTTCGTCAGTGAAGCCAGGGCCGCGGTGGCCGGCAGCGATCGCCAGCTCGATGTCGAGCTAGGCACCCGGGTCGAGGCCATCAGCGTTGAGCACGGTCTGGGCGGGCACCAGGGCCACGACGACACGACCTTTCTGGTGACCCTGGGCCCGACGCCTGGCATCGGTCAGGGTCAGCGCCGTCAGGTGCGGGCCCGGCATGTGGTGGTCAACGCCGGTGCCCATAGCCTGCTGATGGCCCAGCAGATGGGGTACGGCCTCGACTACTCATGCCTGCCGGTGGCGGGCAGTTTTTACTTCACCCCCGACCTGCTGAAGGGCAAGGTCTACACGGTGCAGAACGACAAACTGCCGTTTGCGGCCATCCATGGCGACCCGGATGTGCGCGCCCCCGGCAAGACCCGCTTCGGCCCGACCGCCCTGCTGCTGCCGTTGCTCGAGCGCTACAAACCCGCCTCCTTCTGGGAGTTTCTGAAGGTTCTTCGCCTCGATTGGGCCGTGCTGGCCGTGTTCTGGCAGCTCTTCAAGGTGGCTGACATCCGCAATTACATCGTCAAGAACCTGCTCTTCGAGGTGCCGTGGCTCAGGCGCTGGCTGTTCCTGGCCGATGCCCGCAAGATCGTGCCCGACATGGGCCTGGACGATCTCAGCTTTGCCAAGGGCTACGGCGGGGTCCGGCCCCAGCTGATCAACAAACGCGAGCGCCGGCTGATGCTGGGCGAGGCCCGCATCGAGGCCCTGCCGGGACTGGTGTTCAACGTCACCCCTTCGCCGGGGGGAACCTGCTGCCTGGGCAACGGCGCCGCCGATGTTGAGGCGATCGCTGAACGGCTGGGCTGCCACTTCGATCGTGGACGGCTGGCGCGCGAGCTCTACGGCGAGAGTTCAGGCACCACCGCGGAACAGGTGGTTGTGGCTGGCTGAATAGAGCTTGGAGCGGGCCTCGGCCGAGGCGGCCAGGGCGGGGCTGACCACGTACAGCGTGGTGCGGATCAGACCACGCTCCTGGCTGGCGGCCGCCATCTGGTTCAGAGGCACCACGGCCAGCCACTGATCGGGCCAGCTGATGCGATAGCCGATCGCCACCGGGGTCTCGGGGGGATAGTGCTCGAGCAGTTCGGCCTGGACCTCGTCCACATGGCGGGCACTGAGATACAGGCACAACGAGGCCTGCAGGGCCGCCAGGCGGGCCAACGACTCGCGCTCCGGAGTGCCGGTGCGGCCGCCGGCGCGGCTGAGCACAATCGTCTGCACCAGCCCCGGGATCGTCAGCTCCTGGTTGAGGGCGGCCGCCGTTGCCTGGTAGGCACTGAGGCCAGGCACCACCTCGACCGCCAGACCAGCATCGGCCAGACGGGTGATCTGCTCAGCCAGAGCGCCATAGAGACAGGGATCACCGTCATGCAGGCGCACCACCCGCTTGCCGGCCCGGGCCCGGTCGAGCACCACGGCCATCACCTCCTCCAAGGTGAGGGTGCTGGTGCGCAGGCGCTCGCAGCCTTCAGGAGCCAGGGCTGCGATCTGGGGATTGACCAGCGAATCGGTCCAGACGAGCACTTCGGCCTGCTCGATCAACCTGGCGGCGCGCAGGGTGAGCAGATCGGGGGCTCCAGGGCCGGCGCCAACAATCCAGACGGGATGGGACTGGGTCATAGGGGAACCCCACTGGGATCGGGCAATGAACGGTGTCGGCCATAGAGCCACCACAGGCCCATGCCCCCGAGGGCAATCAGCACCAGGCTCATGAGCTGGGCCATGCGCAGGCCGCCGCTGCAGAACGGCGGCACGCCGATCAGGCAAAGGGGATCGAGCCGCAGTCCCTCGATCCAGACCCGACCGGTGCTGTAGGCCATCAGATAGATGCAGCTGAGGGCACCTGCCGGCAGCTTGATGCGGCCGCGGATCCCGGCCCTGAACAACAGCAGCAGCAGAGCGCAGACCCCGAGGTTCCAGAGGGATTCATACAGAAAGGTGGGATGGAAGTAGAGCTCCCCCTGGAATTCGGGCGGACGGTTGGCGAATGGAATGCGCAGCTTCCAGGGCAGGTCGGTCGGCAGACCGAAGGCCTCTGAATTGAAGAAATTGCCCCAGCGACCGATGGCCTGCCCCAGGGCGACGGCCGGAACGAGCACATCGAGCAGGGACCAGAACCGCTGCCGCCGCCACCGGCAGAACAGCACTGTGGCGAGGGTGCCGCCGATCAGGGCGCCGTGGATAGCGATGCCGCCCCGCCAGATCGCCAGAGCCCCCAGCCAATCGCTGCTGTACTGCCGCCATTCGAGCAACACGTAATAGAGGCGCGCGCCGATCACGGCCCCCAACACCAGCACCGGCAGCAGATCAGCCACCAGGGCTGGATCAATGCCCCTGGCCCTGGCCAGGCGGGTCGAGAGAACAAGCCCGACCAGGACCGCAAGGGCGATCAGCAGGCCGTACCAGCGCAAGGCAAAGGGGCCCAGCTGGAAAACCAGGGGCCCCGGTGAAGCGAATGCAGCGAGCAAGGGATGAATCGCCAGACTCAGACCAGGCCCTCAGCTGCCTGGACCTTCTCGACCTGACGCTTCTTGAGCACCAGCATGATCTGGGCCAGGGCAACGGCGGCAAAGAAGGCCAGCAGGCCGTAGATGCGAACCGGGTTCTGCAGAACGATCTCGGTGTCGATCTGACCGAAACCACCCACATTCGGGTCGTCGGTCAGGGGCGCACCCGCGGCCACTGTCTCACCAGCAGCAACGATCAGGGCAGGACCGGCCGGAATGGTCTCGGTGACGCTGCCACCGTCTGCCGTGGAGATGGTGACGACGGTGGCGCCATTGTCACCGGGCTCAACCGAAGCGACCGTGCCGGCAGCTGGGGAGGTGTAGACGGTGTTGTTGGTCTTCTCACCGGTGGGATACACCTGGCCGCGGCCACGGTTGCCGCCCACATGGATGCTGTACTTGCCGAAGTGGATGGCACTGTCGGTTCCCGG
>JAIXOF010000221.1 GCA_027486935.1 Cyanobium sp. C1_MAG_00004
CGGATCGCCTTCATGCGCCTTGCGTGGGAGAACCTGAAGAAGGATGGGTTGGACACCAGGTTGAAGAGTCCGTAGGGGTAGGTTTTCTCGGACGCAAGGTAGCTCTGCTCTCTCTCCTCCTCTTCCATGTCTCTCATCTGCTGCTGCAGGTATGTGAAGAAGGAATACATTAGGGTTATATAATATTACATTCAATTTATATTTTTGAGATTTTCCTTACGATTCCTTGCCTTGCGCTGCTGGTTCAGCTCAAAGAGCTGCTGCATCTGGAGCAGAAGTGGCTCCTGCTTCTCCAGGGGTATCCCTTCCTTCAGGGCGTCCCTGTATATTCCCTCAAGGCATGCCAGCTGGCAGCTGATGTTGTTGCGCTCGTGATGCTTCAGCGCCCTGATGCAGGAGAAGACGCGACCGCAGCCCAGACACTCAGATTCCTGCTTGTGCTTCTGGTAATACTGCTGCATGTACTCCTTCCGCTCCCGCTTCCGGGGTGGCGGCTTCTTGACGGGTCTCTCGTCAGAGGTTGTTGTGGCTTCCCGCTCCTCTGGGGTATCCTGTATTTCGTTCTCCATGTCGCTACCAATATAATATTCCATGCTATATTTTTTATACTATATTGGGCAAACCTTTAAGCCATTCAAACATTTCGGTTAAATTCTTAATTATTTAATATAAATATATTATAAATATATAAGCAATAATAAAGCATGCCCAGTATAAGCAAGCGCGCGGATGAGCTCGAGAACAAGTTCATGAAAGGTGCGCCGGAGCGCAACCGAGCCAAGATCAAGAAAGTCCTGGATGTCTATAGGCAGCGGTCGGGGGTGCCCTTCCTGACAGTGCAGAACATGGTCGTGGCCCTCTACTCCCCCAGCCTCATCAACACCAAGAAGGACAAATACAAGGTGGACGAGATGTATCAGAACTTCCTGAGCAAGTACGAGAACCAGACCAGGTACCCAGAGGACTACATGCGTGGGCTCAAGGGAAGGGAGCGGGAGGAGGAGCGGCGGGACAGGGTGCTGGGGCGCGGCAGGAGGTACAAGGTGAAGGTCGTGCTCTTCACGCAGACCCGGAAGCTGGACCCCGGACGCGACCCGCCGGAGAACGACTACGTGGATCCCAGGATCATGAAAGCCGTGTGGAAGAACAAGAAGCACAAGGGCTACACACAGTTCTGGAAGGGCGACCTGACGGTGTCTCACTACAACAGCAAGATCCTGGAGCAGCAGAGATGGAAGCTGACGGAGCGGGGGACGAAGGAGTTCCGCTGGCTCTACCCCATCCTCATGAAGGACAAGGACTTCGCCAAGCGGGAGATGGAGTACCCGGGCTACCTGGACGCCGTCTACCTGCTGGACTGGACGGACGTGGGGAGGATGAACAAGGAGGGAGAGGCGGTGAGGGACTTCTCCCACAGAGACCCCGCCGAGGTGCGGAAGCGGGCGGCGGGCGAGAAGGTGGCGATCCAGTTCAGGTACTGCAGCAACACCCTGGACCTGAACCAGGAGACCTTCCGAGACGCCCTGCGGAAGGGGAACCACCACGAGAGCGAGTGCTGGATAAACACCCTCTACGACAACTACGGGCGGACCCTGCTGAGACCCGAGAAGAAGAAGAACCTGATCACCCGCCAGAAGATCCTGAAGGTCCTGGGGAGGACGGAGGAGGACATCAAGGAGGGGCTGACCATCCAGGAGGTCCTCCCCTTCTTCAAGGAATACAAGCTGAAGCTGCGGGTGTATGACGTCTTCTACAACCTGATATACAAGTACGACCCCGAGGTGCCCAACTTCAACCACCGCCCCATGTTCTGCGTGACGGACGGGGACCACATCTACACCCTGAACAGGGACCTGGACAGCCTGGCTCAGAAGACGGACGCGGACGAGTACCAGGTCCGCTCCTCGCCCAACTTCCACATCCCAGAGAAGCCCAAGGAGAAATCCAACTACGTGGTGGTGGAGCACATCGACGAGACCCTGCAGATCCTGCGGGAGAAGCAGCAGCAGCAACAGGGAGACACGGAGGGGATGACCTACCTGGTGCACAGGGACGACAACCTGGAGGCCATCGTGTGGCAGCTGCACGACGCGGGACTCCGACCCATTATCAAGTACGACACTGGAAGGCTGACCTGGGTGAGCCTGAAGGTGAATGAGCACACCTTCATCTTCAAGTCCCAGCAGATGATAGACTGGGCGATAGACGGAGGCATGGAGGTGGCGGACGCCGGAGTCTTCAACAGGATGCACGATGCCAAAGTGGAGTTCCACTACCAGCTGTTCCGAAACGAGCACAAGAGCTACTACAACCCAGAGGACCTGGCGATCCTGGACGAGTGCCGGAGCATCGCCAACGTGGGCTGGCTGAAGAACATCGCCCCGTCCTACACCAAAGCCAAAGCGCTGCTGCCGAAGAAAGCCCTGCCCAAGAGGGTGCGGCTGTCCGACCTGGTGGAGATTGACATCTCGAAGGCCTACACTGGAGCGTTCATGAGAATCACGGCCGTGCCTGTGTTCAGCGAGTTCGACGTTTGGAAGCCCTACCAGGAAGGCGAGCCCCTGCAGAACCTGAGCCTCTACATGGTGGAGGTGAAGGAGTTCGACCTCTACTGCAACAAGCGCTACAACCTCTGCTACGGGCAGTTCCTGAAGGTGGATCCCCTGGTGGAGAGGGCTCCCATGAGGATCCTGGCGGTGAAGCATCCGAGCATCATCAAGAAAGTCAATTACAAGCAGCTGGTGGAGGACCTCTGGAAGACCCACATAAGCGACGACCCCGAGGAGGACCAGGTGCTGAAGAAGACCATTGCGAACTGCAACTATGGGATGCTGGAGAAGCAGTTCAACAGGACGCGCAAGAGCAAGCTGTTTGACACCTACGAGGACGCCAAGTTCTTCCAGACCAAGTACGGCGGAGACATCACCTTCATAAAGCAGTATGAGATGCGGGAGGGCTGGTGGGAGGTGAGTGCCGAGGAGGAGGAGATGAGGCTGCACGACCACGAGCTGGTGCCCACGGGGAAAGCCCTGTTCATCCTGAACCTGTCTGCCGAGTGCTCCCTGAGCAACGGGTTCCGCTACATCAAGGAGCTGCTCATGCAGCACCACAACTTCTACCTGAACAACTGCCGGAACGTGCTGAAACGCAACAAAGTGGAGGTGTATTTCGTGAAGACGGACGCCTTCGCGATACCTGCCGAGGATCTGGAGCTGGCGCAGCAGCTGCTGAACTGGGAGAGCGGACTCGGGAGCTGGCGGCTGAACCGGACGGAGGGACTGAAGACGCCGAACGAGGAGAACCTGCTGACGAAGCGGGAGAATTGCCTGATTGAGGTGAAAGCGCACGAAACGCAGCCAATTGACCTGACACCCGAGGACGAGTACGACCTGGACAGGCTGTGCGGACACTTCGAGGAGAAGCGGCGGGTGATGATCCGGGGAGAGTCCCCTGGCTGCGGGAAGAGCTACGCCTGCAGGCACATGGAGACACGCGGGCACAAGGTGC
>JAIXOF010000179.1 GCA_027486935.1 Cyanobium sp. C1_MAG_00004
CAGCAGGGCGATCTGGCCGGCCGGTCCGCCAAAGCTCACGAGCCCCAGCTGCAGCCAGAAGCGGGAGGCTTCAGCGAGGGTGACGGCCTGTGGGGTCACGGCAGGTGGCGGTGGGCGATTTCCCCTTCGATCAACAGCATTGACTCGCCAACGGCAAAGGCTTGCCACTGCTCATCCCTCGTCAGTGGCTCGGTGCTCAGGATCGTGACCACATCTGACGCATTGGTCAGGGCCGAAAAATCGATCTTGAGGTCGGCATCGGCCAAGGTGGCGGTGGTGAAGGGGGCACGCCGGGTCAGCCAGTGCAGGCGAGTGGTGGCTGTGGCGAACAGCCACTGCCCATTGCTGATCAGGGCATTGAAGGTGCCGCGCTGGGCCAGCTGTCCAGCGCAGCTGTTCAGGAGGGTGAACAGTTCGGTTGGCTCATTGGGATCCGCGTTCACCTGGTCCAGTTGTTGCAGGATCCAGCAGAACGCCGCCTCGCTGTCCGTTGACCCAAGGGGCCGGTAGCTTTCGCCGCTGTCGATGTCTCCCTTGAGATCGCCGTTGTGAGCAAACACCCAGCGTTGCCCCTGCCAGGTGCGACTGAACGGATGGCAATTTTCAAGGTTGACCACTCCCTGGGTGGCCTTGCGGATGTGGGCGATCGACACCAGCGCTTTCGGTGAGCGGTCAGCCAGCTGGTCGGCCAGCGCCGAAAAGGCAGCGGGGGCATCCTCGCGGATCAGATTGAGCCCAGATCCGTCGGGTGTGAAACTGGCCAAACCCCAGCCATCGGCGTGTTCGCCGGTGGCTCCGCCGCGACGGCTGAGCCCTCGAAACGAGAACCCCATGTCGGTCGGGGTGTTGGCGTTGAGGGCCAGCAGTTCGCACATGGGATGTCAGCGCGAGTTGCTGAAGAGACGATCCCAGACGCCGCCATTGGCAAAGAAGGTGGCATCCACCTTCTGCCAGCCGCCGAAATCAGCCACTGTGAAGAAGCGCTTGACGGGCGCAAAGCGAGATTTGACGCGGTTCCAGACGGTTGGGTTGGTCGGACGGAAACCTTCGTCGGCAAAGATCTGCTGCGCCGGCTCACTCAGCAGATAGGTAGCCAGGGCTTCGGCCGCTTTGCGGGTGCCTTTGCGATCGACGACTTTGTCAACCACGGCCACCGGCCCTTCGATCCGGATGTTGAGCTCGGGCACGGTGAAGGGGGCCTTGAGATTGCCTGTCCTGGTGGCCAGGATGGCTTCATTCTCGTAGTTCAGAAGCACATCCCCCTGGTTGCGCATCAAAAACACATCCGAGGCCTCGCGCGCGTCCTTGGGCAGGTTGTCGACGTTCTTATAGACGTTGCTGACAAACGTCTCGGCCTGCTGGGCATTGCCACCGGTCTGGGTGATCGAACCCCACAGTCCCAAGAAGTTCCAGCGGGCACCACCCGAGGTTTTCGGGTTGGCGGTCACCACCGTGACGCCCGGCTTGGCCAGGTCGCTCCAGCCGCGAATCCCCTTGGGATTCCCTGGCCGGGTCAACAGGGCAACGGTTGAGTTGGTGATGACGCTGTCGTTGGCCAATTCCTTTTCCCAGCCTGCATCGACCAGTCCCGCCTGCTGCAGCTTGAGCACATCGGCACCGAGGGCCAGGGTCACCACATCGGCTTCCAACCCGTCGATCACAGCTCGCGTCTGGCTACCGCTGCCGCCATAACTGGTGTTGATCCTGAGGCTCTGACCGGTTTTCGTTTTCCACTCGGCCACGAATTTGGGAAGAATGCGGCTGTAGGCGCTCTTTGTGACCGCGTAACTGACCAGCAGCAGCTCCTGCTCACCGGTTGGGCTTGTGCCTTGTGGCTGTTGGTCTGGTCTGCTGCACCCCACCAGGGTCAACAGGGACCCCGCGGCCAACAGGGCAGTCAGGCGCTGAGCTGACGGTTCCATGGACGCAACACAACTGTTGCGTCCACTATAACACGGTTGGCCGGTCGGGAATGCTGTTAATTCGGGGGGGGGTGTCCTCCGGTCTGGGGATTCCCTGTCCCTCAGCGGCTCCTGGCGAAGATCTGATCCCAGAGGCCCCCTTTGCCAAAGAACTTCTTGTCAGCACCGGCCCAGCCGCCGAAATTGCCGATCGTGAAAAAGTCCAGCTGCTGGAACTTTTGCTTGGCATAAGCCCGGCCCGCCGGGGTAACCGGCCTGAGCCCGTTGTCGGCAAAGGCTTTCTGGGCTGTGTCGCTGTACAGGAACCGAGCAAAGGCCTCGGCCACCTTGCGGGTGCCTTTTTTGTCCACGTTTTTGTCGACCACAGCGATCGGCATCTCGGTGCGCACGTTGGGGCCGAACAGCTTGTAGGGAGCGGTCCATTCACCGCTGCGCTTGGCCAGAATCGCTTCCGATTCCCAGTTGACCAACACGTCACCTTTCTTGCGTTTGACGAAGGTGTCGGTGGCTTCGCGGGCGTCCTTGGGCAGCACCTCGGCGTTCTTGTAGACGCCGGTGATGAACTTGCGTGCTTCGGCTTCCGATCCGCCGCCCTGGGTCACCGCACCCCACAGGGCGATGAAGCTCCAGCGGGCACCACCCGACGTTTTCGGATTGGCCAGGACCACCTCCACATTGGGGTTGTCGAGGTCTTTCCAGGATTTGATCTTCTTGGGATTGCCGGGGCGCACGAACACGGCCATGGTCGAGTTCGTGGCGATCGAGTTATTGGGCAGTTCCTTCTGCCAGCCCGACTTGATCAGACCTCGGGCTTCGATTTTGCTGACATCGGCTTCCATGGCCAGACCCACCACGTCGGCTTCCAGTCCATCGATCACAGCGCGGGTCTGGCTGCCGCTGCCGCCATAGCTGGTGCGGACGGTGACGGTCTGGCCGGTTTTCTTTTTCCAGTCGGCGGTGAATTGGGGAATGATTCTGTCGTAGGCGGCCTTGGTGACGGCATAGCTGACCAGCAGGATTTCCTGCGGTTTGGCCGGTGGGCTTAGGACACCCAGGGCAGTCCCCAGGGCTCCAGCCACGGGCACAGCGGCCAGGCCCAGGGCGGTGGCACCGCGGGCTCCGAAAATGGAGGGTAATTTCACGGTATTTCGATAGATAACTAGGAAAAGGTAGAGCTTGCTCAGCGCGGCGGGTGTGCCTGCGGGCACCTCTGGGCCTTTTATTCCCGAGTCGCTCACCGTGTTTTGCCTGGCACAATGGGACAGTTGGCCGGTGGGGACATGGGATTTAGCGCCAAGACGGAATACGGCCTGGTGGCCCTGCTTGATCTGGCTGCAGCTCACACGACCGGGGAGCTCCTGCAAACCCGGGAAATCGGCCGCAGCCATGGGATCCCAGAGCGTTATCTGGAGCAGATGCTCACCGCCTTGCGCAAGGCGGGGTTTCTCAAGAGCGTGCGCGGACCCCACGGCGGGTTTCAGCTGGCCCGGGTTCCTGAGCAGATCACGATCGCTTCAGTGGAGGCTTGCCTTGAGGGCGAAACCCGCAGTGACCGTCAGGGCAACCGCGACGATCCGGCTTTTCTGGCGCTCAAGGGGCTGGACCAGCGGGCCGAGCAGGCCCGCAC
>JAIXOF010000126.1 GCA_027486935.1 Cyanobium sp. C1_MAG_00004
CTCAGCGGGAGAACAGCAGCGGCCGGGGCGTGGCCTTGCCCTGGCTGCGCCAGTGCTGGGTCTGCAGCCAGATCACGCCCTGGCAGAACGCATCCACCAGGTCGTCATGGGCCCCGTTGGGAAAACCCAACAACTCGCTGATCAGGGCCTCGTTGCCGCTGCGAAAAGCCAGCTGGCCGGCTTCCAGCAACGGGGCCACGGCATGGGCGCGGCTCACCTTGCTGCCGCTGGGCCGCACAGCAATCAGGCCAGGGATCTGGCGCTGCAACAGCTGACAGACGGCCGGGCCGTTGGCGGCGTCCTCGATCAGCACCGCGTCAGGGCTCAGACCCTGCCCCAGCGACGCCAGGGTCTGGCCGAGGAAGTTGACCACCCCCGGCAGGTCGAGGCGGTGGTGCTGGCTCCAGATCACCTCGATCCGGTGGACAACGCCCCCCTGCGGCTCGGCCGTTAAGCGCACCCGGGCGGCACTGGGGTGGAGCTGCTCACCCCGTGTGTTGGCCTGGACCGCCGGGTGGCGGGCCTCCTGATCCGGCAGCAGGCCTAGCAGGCAGAAGCCGCAGTAGTCGTTCTCTGCTCCCCCTTTGAAGCTCAGATCGCAACTGAGCACCACTGCGGCAAAGGACCGGCCGCTATGGGCATGGGTGCCCGCTGTAGTGCGGAACCAGACGCGTTGGAACAGCAGACCCTCCGCCGGTGACGGCCTCTGCTGATACAGCGCGTTCCACCAGTAACTGCCGGCGCGGATGCGGATCTGCTCCAACTCCACCAGCGGGAACCGTTCCGGGCAGAGTGGCTCACCGGGCTGGCGCCAGTCCGGCTCGATGGTGCAGGTGGCCGGGAACTTGATCTGTTGCTGGGGCGGTTCGGCAATGGCCGGCAGATTCAGCACGTGCCACTGCTGCGGGGCTTCTCCGCTCTCCTGCTGCAGCAGCCAGCCGATCAGGTCGTCCTGGTGCCAGCGGGTCAGCACCACCACCTGCGCCGCACCAGCACTGCCGTTCACCCCCGGTTCAGCGCGGGTGTGCCAGACGGACTGGAACCACTCGATCAGCTTCTGGCGTTGGCCGGCGGAGTTGGCATCCTCAGGGCCCTTGTAGGGGTCATCGATGATCCCCAGCGCGTAGCCCTTGCCGGTAAAGGGTCCGCGCACGCCGGCGGCGATACAGCCGCCGCGATCAGGGGTGAGCCAGTTGCCCACGGCAGTGGAGTCCTTGGAGAGAGGGTGGCCGACCGATCGGTAGTAATGCCGTGCCTCACGGCTATGGGCATAGGCCAGCTCGGCCGAATACGAGGCGATGGCGCAGAAGCGTGTGGGGTAGCGGCTCACCCAGTAGGCCGGGAACAGCTTGGAGACCAGTAGCGATTTGCCAAGCCGCGGGGGGCAGCAGACGATCAGGCGGTTGAGCTCGCCATCAGCGACCCTTTGCAGCAGGGCGATCAGCCGCTCGGCCCAGGTGTGAAAGGCGTAGCCGGGGTAGGCAGCCTCAATGAAATCCCGGAAGGGCGGTAGATCGAACAGGGTTCCTTGGTCCTTGGCGGGATCGGGGACACCCAACAGGCCCCAGTCGGACCACAGGTCAATGGCCGGATCCAGCAGCAGGCCACTCACGATCGCGCCTCCGGTGGTTTGAGGGGAGCGCGCAGCAGCCCGCCGATCTCCGCGATCACCCTGAACGCGCCGACAGCCGCATTGAACTGGCCTGCATCCATCGCCCTGCGCGCGCAGTCGTTCAGCGCAAAGATCTGCTCGGCCTGATGGCGACGCCGGTCAGAAATCAGCTCTTCCACCATCCGCTGCCGCGCCAGGGCCAGGTAGCGGCTGATCGTTTTGATGTTGGTGATTCCCCAGTTCTGGGCTGCTTTTTCCCTGATTTGCGCCAACGGCAGCCGCTGAGCGATCCACAGCTGCGCCTCGGCAATGCGCGTCTCCACCTCCATGTGGGTGGCACGGGGTTTATGGGTCTGGCACCGGCGCCCCCGTGGCGGGTTGCCCTTTCCCACCGGCCTGCTGGGATCGGCGGCCGGCCAGAACGGCTGGCCGTCGTCGTCCTGCTGGGGCGGCGCCTGCCGCAGCTCCTCCAGCAGCGCCTGATACCCATCCGCGGTCTGTGGTTCGCCGCTGCCGGCTGGCTTGGCTGGGGCACGGCGGCTCACAGCAGTCCCTCCCGCAGGATGAGCCGCACATACGCGGCCCACTGCTCGGGGGTGAGCACCACCCGCCAGGTGCCGCCGCGGAACCGGACCAACGTCGCTGCGAACGCCGAAGCAGCGTGCTCGGCCTGCAGGGCGGCCTCACCGGGCTTGATTCGTGCCGCTGCAGCGGTGTTGGCCCAGCTGGCCACCTGGATCACATGGGCCGGCACGCCATCGAGATCGCCGGTGTCACCGCCGGCAGTGGTGGTGCGGCCGGCGCCGAGCTTGCGGCGCACCACCAGGCCGAGCAGATCGCTCAGCAACTGGGCCGCTTCTCGCTCGGCCGCATCCCCTTTGCGCTTGTGGGGATTGGCCATGGTTCAGCTCCGGCCCGCCTTGATCGTCCAAAAGGCCTTGCCGTGTTTGGCGGTGGCGGCGCCGGTGGCGACCGCAAGCCGCTGGGCCTCCTTGAGCGCCTGCTCCTGCTGTTGCAGCGGCTCGGGATAGGCGTAGCTGGTGCGTCCGGCCGACCAGCAGAAGCTGCAGCCGTTGTGGGAGAAGGAGGCATCCAGCTCGCCGGACTCCAGGGCTTCGCTGAGTTGCTCCAGCAGCGGCGAGAGCTCGGCTTCGAGCGCCTTCTGCTGCAGCTTCAGGACCGTGATTCGATCGAGCAGCGCATCCAGAACGGCGCCGGCCAGGGGAGCAGAGCTGGCGGTGGTGGCAGCCATCAGCAGAGCCAGCGAAGGAGCAAAGGGCGCGAGTAGCGACCTACAACAAACAATAGCGGCTCGATAGTCCGAACACATTGGCTCGGACAGTGGATCACCACGGCCGAAAGCGGCTCACGTAGCCCGCCCACGCCGCTGCCCAGGCCGCCAGGCACTCCTCGCGGGAGTACAGCGGCGAGAAGCGCGTCTCGCCCGGCCTGGCCCAGATGGTCTGGCCGGCGTCGTAGTGCACGCCCCAGGTCGCCTCCAGGGCCATGTAGCCGCCCAGCTGAGCGCGGGTGCAGTAACCGCCGGACCCGGGGCGCGAGAGGGTCTTGAGGTCGGCGAGCACCCGCAGGCCGTTGGTGTGCTGGATGTAGCCGGTGTCGTAGGTGCCGGCCAGGTTGCGGACCAGGCAGCAGGTGGGCCGCTCCGAGGCGATCACCGTCACCTGCTGCCAGTGGGGGTGGGCCAGCAGCGGCTCGATCCAGGCCCGGTAGTCCGAGGCCCGCAGCTCCTCAAGCAGCTCGGCCGCCTGCTGCCGGTTTCGGGGCTGCGGATGGAAGCGGCTGTGCACCAGGGCCTCCAGCGCCAGGTGCACGGTGTGGCCACGCGGCTCCCAGAGGTGGCGGGTGGCTTCGATGCGGGCCATCGCCCAGTCGCTCTTGGCTGAGCCGACCACGCCGGTGACCGACACCGCGAACAAGTGATCCCCCAGCCAGTAACGGTGCTCCGGATCCGTGCGCCGCAGGCCTGGGATCGGCGCCAACCAGCTGGCTTCGTCGATCTGGCGATCGAATGGATGCGCTGAGGTTGTCGTCGTCATCACCAGAACCTCACGTGATACACCAAATTCGTTCGATTCTTTGCATTCCCCTCTGGCGCAATGGATTTGAAGGGATCTGGGCCCGGAACATTCTTTCGATTCTTTGACATTCTTTGGCACCCAGGAGACCAGGACGACGCCCCTGAAAGAAGGCAAAGAAGGCGAGAAAAACACACCCACGCAAATCGCTCAGAACGCCTGTGGCGCAATGGAGGGTGAAGAAGACAAAGAATTCAGCTCTCTCTCCAGCACTCGCATCGAGCTGCGGCTGAGCAACGGAAGACAGGGAGTCGCCAGCAAGGAATCCAAAAAATCCCCAATGTGTCATCCCGCCATAGAGGGGCAAATGGACTGCGCTGGAAGGGGATTCAAAGAATCGCAAGAATTCACCCCTACAAATCGAACTCACGCGCCAGCCACTCCGCGCCGGC
>JAIXOF010000235.1 GCA_027486935.1 Cyanobium sp. C1_MAG_00004
AGCAGCGAGACAGAGCCGCGATCGCTTCTGAGGCGGCCAACCTCGCGGCGGAGTCCGATCGCCAAGAGATCGGCCAGGTGCTCACGCTTGACTACCTCCTGCCGCCAAGCATCGCCTCAGCACTTGAGACGCGGTGCCAATACCTGCCAACAGATGGCCCATCGGCTGCATTGCCGTTTTTGGCCAACATCGCCGGACTGGTGAAGCTCGGCACCCAAGTGGAGGGCAGCGCAGTGGCTGCCCTCCGCGTCCCGGTGAACCTGTTTGCCTGCAACGTGGCTAACAGCGGCGCCAAGAAAAGCCCCCTTGGGCGCTTGGTGGTGGTGTCGCCAACCAGTGAGTTGGTGGCAGAGATGGCCAAGGCCTACAAACGAGAGTTGCAGGCCTGGCAAGAATCCTGCAAAGGCCAGAAAAGAGGGGCTGACAAGCCCTCGCCGCCATCCCAAAAGCGCCTCTGGGTGAGCGAATACACCGGGGAGGCATTGGCAGCTCAGCTGCAAGCGCAGGAGGAATCCGGCTTGGGCCTGCTCATCTACCGCGATGAGATATCGGGCCTGTTTGGCTCCCTCGATCAATACCGAGGCGGCAGGGGTGCCGATGAGCAGCAGCTCCTGGAGCTGTTCGATGGTGGGGGCCTCACCAGCCTGCGAGTCTCAGGAGATCGGGTCTATACCCGCTCCCAGGTGTCGATCTACGGCACCATTCAGCCGGAGGTGCTCCGCGGGCTGGTGGCCAAGGGCGACGCCTCAGGGCTATGGGCGCGGTTCCTGTTTGTACCGCTACCGCAGCGAGCCGTTGCGCTGCCAACAACTACCACCCCCGCAGATGTGTCAAAAGTAGAGGCATCCGCCGCAACGCTGGCTGATACCTGCCGCACCATCTACCAACTGCCCAAGGCGACCTACAAGCTGGATGCCGATGCCGCCGAATTGTTTGTGCGGTACGAATACCAGCGGCAACAGGCGGCCCACCGGGCGACCATTGGCGCCCAATCAGCCCTCTACGGCAAATCAGCGGGCAAGGTGCTGAGGGTGGCTGGGGTGCTCCACCTCCTGCACCTTGCTGCAGGCGATGCGGTACGGGAGGACTACATCTCCGCAAGCTGCATCGAACGGGCCACCGCGTTGGTGGATCACTTGGATGCCTGGGCTCTGGGACTCCATGCCGAGGTGGCCGCTGGAGGCGGTAGCCAGCTGATGCGAACCGTTCACCGGGCTGCCGTGGCAGCCAAGGGACCGATCGCTTGGAAGGACATCCAAAACCGACTGAGCCATGCGCAACGGAAAAGCACCGACCCAGCAGCTGCGGCTGCAGCGATGCAGGCCTTGGCCGATGCAGGCTACGGGGTGGTGGAGGTGGGCAAGCGTGGTGGAACCACCTACCGCGCTACCAAGGCGCTGCCGTGAAGGTAGGTAGGTAGGTCGAAGGTAGGCGGACCGGCCTACCTTCAAATCGAAGGCCAGGACAGTGATCTAGGCATTAGGTAGGTCTGTAGGTTGTTTTTCTCTTTTCTGTTTGCCCCCAATCCCTTTTCTGTTTTTCACCACCTACCGACCTACCAACCTACATTCAGCCAAATCCATTCCAGCGCCTTGGATCTGAAGGTAGGCAACCGTGCCTACCGACCTACCTTCAGACCAAACCCCCTACCTAGCCAGCAGCGTGTCAGATGCTGCAACCTGACTGCTTTAACTGAGCAAAGCGGCCTAGGGGGGCTCGCTAATGCGCCAAACCGGGCGCCAAGTCAACCGCTGATCCGCCACGTCCTCACCACAACTCCAAGCCTTCTACCGGCCTTGCCTCCCACCGCTCAGCGCAGTCACGCAGCCAGCTAACCCATTGCCGCCGCCAACGGTTTCTGACGATCGGGGTTGCCTGATAGCCATCAGGCAGCGGCGCCCAGGCATCTGCGATCTGCTGCACCAAGTCGGCGTCGTCAAAGTCGATGAAGCTGGCAACGATCGCCGCCTGGTGCTCTAGCTCGAGTAGTGCGTCGTTCAGGTCCACCGTCGCACCCTTGGGTGGTGTTGGCTGCGGTTTGGCTCAACCACCGCGTCCAGCAGCGACCGGCAGGCGCCCACAGCAGCGGCGTATTGGCCATCAGCCTCCGCCTTGCGTGCCAACCGCTCAAGCCTGCCCACGATGGTGGCGAGCATGTCCGATGCCTGAACTGGCGTGAGATCTGACACCAGCGCGCTGTAGGCAGCACCCACATAGCGCTGCGCCGTGCGCCGGCTGCACCCCCAGCGCTCCGTCAGAAGCGACACCAGTTCGCTGCAGCCATAACCCTCACCCAGCAGCCGTAGGGCTTCCTGCCGCCTGTGATGGGTCTCGGCGCGTGCCATCAGAGCACCCCTGCAGCCTTCAGGCGCTCGATCAGGGCAACACGCACCGATGGGGGCATCCCGACCTCTTGGATGGCATCGAAGACCTTTTGAGGCGTGATGGCACGCCGTTGGTCAGTAACGCGGCAGACGTAATCAATGATCGACTCGCTCATGCCACCACCTCAGCATCGCAAGTGCCAGAGAAATGCACAAATCAACAATCCCAATGGCTTAGCACTGGCTTGCTATCACACTCGTTCCAATGCTGAGCACACGTTCTTGAAACCTTTCCAATTATACTCTCGTTAAGATGCAGGCGGAGGGAGCACTAATGCCGTCATGGGACTCAATCCTGCGAAAGGGGAACTCCAGACGTGATGATCGACAAATGCTCTGCGTGAAGCGTGGGACCTGACCAGTCGCATTGGACAAAAGTGGGAGAAATACCATGGAGCCACTTTTGAACAGAAAGAAAAGCACCCCCACTCGGACCAATCACCCCGCCATGAACTTGATTTGGATGAATTCGGACGGCTTGGCCTCGATGAGCGGCAATCTTTAATGGATGCGATTGATTGACGCACACAGAAGCTCCTGGCGAAATGAAGTCGCCGTCAATGGCCGCGCGCATGTCACCACCGACATAAACCTCAATACTGTCCACATTAGGATGGCTATGGGGAGGAATAATTGAGTTTGGCTGTTTCAGAATCAACTGAGCCTGATAAGGCGGGTCGCGGTGCAAAATCAAAGACGTTGAATGGCCAGAAATAACTGATAAAGATCCCGAGAAGGGGACGAAGCCAATCACAGGCACGTGATCCAGGACAAACCTGCAATAACGCTCTAAGTCATCAAGCTCTGTCTTTTGAAAATCTACAAAATGACGCTTAAATGCCGTGAATTCATTGAACATTGGAGACCGGTATTCTGCTGCCTGTTTCTGAAAAGCAAAGATCAACACACGCCGAATATCAATAACAATTTGGGCCAAGCTTAGTTGGGCCAAAGCCGGCTGCAATTCCTTCAAGTTCTTGGTCACTCAATTCAGCGACCATATACGATCTGAGCTTCAAAATGGAATCAAGATCAAGATCAAGCCCATCCTCATTGGCAAGATTAATGGCCTCGTCAACGCTCTGCGCTGATAACAGTTTTTCTTTTAACTCCGGAGACTGCCGCAGCCTAGAAACAATTAGCGCAATTCGCTCTTCCAAAGCTCTAAAGACTAAGTCATCTGAAACGATGAGCCACTTCGCGAGCGACAGGTGGATTCCGTTGCAAACCGTAATAGAGGTCACCGTCGGGGAAAGTTCGGTCTTGGACTAATCTTGTCTATTCAGCCCATTAAATTAAGACCTCTGTTGAAAGAGAGCAGCGAATGTTTTCCTGAATGCTGCGAGCAAAAGGTTCAATCTGGCGTTTGCAAAGTCGCAGCATCGGTCTGTTGGCAGGATTCACGCCAAAGCATCCCGCAGTGTAGTGGAGTGTTTTGGAGAGGGCTTGTTCAATCGTGTGTCCCAGGAGCAGTAAGCCGATGCCATGGCGCTGATGGTCCGGTGCGACCAACCAATGGCTTACACGAAACAGTGACGGCCCGATCTGGTGGGCTAGTAGCCATCCCGCCGGGATGCCCTGATCCAGCAGCAAGGTGCTGATGTTTCCATCAAGCCGTTCATACGCCTGATCAGGATCCTGCATTAGGGGCCAGGTCAATCCCGGAGTTTGTAACTGTTCGACAAGCTGCTGTTGTGCTTCGGCTGCAAGCTCATTCCATGGCAACAAAGTAAAACGCTGCGACTGCTGCAGCCGCGTCGTAACTAGTGTCAACCGCTGAAGCAACGACTGACCGCCGGTGCGGTCCAGGTGAAGCAGGCGCAATCCAGCAACCTTTTGCCAGCCCAGTTCTGGATCGGTCAGGCACACCATGGCAGCGGTAGAGGCATGGTTGAGGGGATAACTTAGAGACAGTGATCGCCAACC
>JAIXOF010000211.1 GCA_027486935.1 Cyanobium sp. C1_MAG_00004
AGATACGCCTTCTTTCGCCGACATCGTAGAGCGCGGCCGCACCATCCCGGCCGCACGACGAGCCTAAATCCGCGCGGAACGCCACGCAACGGGCCGTCGAGCGCGGTGAGCGTCCTGAATGCGTCTCTCAGCCTTGCGCGTGGGGACCCCCACGCGCAACCGCCCCCGATCTCGTACGCTACGACGCAAGCTTTCCTTCCCCTTGTGCGGAGCGAAGCAAAGGGGGTCTGTGCGCGCACACCGTGCGTCAACCAGTGTGACGTGCAGCTCGGAATCTGCGTGTGCGAGCGCACTGCGCGGGACGTACCGCGTGGGTGGGTGTCGTTTCGTCCCGCAACCCGCGGGACGCCTGCTCGACACACCGAAGACCCATTTCCCCCCCCGCCTCCGCTCACGCACCGGCGGCAGGCCACCCGCCCGTTTTTGCGCGGGTACGACTGAAAGTGCCACGTCCATCCGTCGTGTAGAGTGTAGCGGGACGTGCCGGCGGAATAGGCGCCTGTGCGACGCGCACAGACCTCGCGCGTGCACATCTCTTTCGCCCCCATCAGTCTCCCCTCCTCCCTCCCCGTGCGGCGTCAGGAGGCCCGCACGGGCCAGCCCCCGCCGCGGTTGATCGGCATCCTCGCCGTGGTGGCCACAATCGTCAGGGTGCTTGCGTTTGCTCAACTCCCTCGTCCGTCAGCGCTGCGTCTCGGCCGTCCTCGTCGCGTGTACTCTGGCGCTGCTGTGTGCCTGCCCATCCTCCCACCGCCCCGTCGTTGTTCCGGCCGTGCAAACTCCGGGCCGGGGCCGAGCCCACGGAATCTGCGCGGGCATAGTCGTTCGTGTCGGCGCCTGGTCGTCGGAAACCAAGGCTCCCGGGCAGCAGGAAGGAGCAGGCTCGCACATCGGCGGTGGGGTCGGGGGGTGGGGGTTTGTCCTCCAGTGCTCTTCTTCTCGCCGCGGCCGCCCCGAGCTCCCGTCTACCTCTCTGCGTCGTGCACGTCGACGAGCGCGATGCTCTCGTGCGTGTTACAGTGTCGGGAGTGGTGTGCGTGCCTGTGCCTGCCCTTCCGTCGGACTCGGGGCGCATGAGCCCAAGCCCGCTACGCCTGCCAAACCTCCGTACCCTGCTGCTCCTCCTCGTCCAATGCCGCCGTCTTGCCTCGCCGTCCCGGGGCTGCCCTACTCTACTGTGTCCCCGAGCGCTTGTCAGCGCTCCATTTGTGCCGCGCCACCCCGCGACCCCGCAGCGCTCCCTGCACATTCCCTCTCCCTCCCACCCCACCCCGCTCTGCCTCCCCTCGTTTTCTGCAGTTCTCCTGCACACACTGGGTCCGCCTCCTCGGCTCCGCTCCAGTACGTCGCCAACACACTCTACGTCGCTGCGGCACCCAGGGCCGTGCGCGGGGCGCAGAATCAGGGCACTCCCCGTGCAATCGCGTACAGCGCAGCGAGCGCCCGGACCGGCGTTGCCCTCCCCTTCTCCCCCCCCTCCCCTTCTCCCCGCCAATGCGCAGGGCGCTGTCCCGAGGCCCCGTCGTTCCGCGCTGCTTCTGCGGCGGCCCCATTCGTCTCCCTGCACCCCGACTGAGTCTCCGTCCCGCATCGCCTCTGCCGCGGCTGGGCCTCATCGTCTGCGCCTCCGGCACCCCGTGCCGGGTCGACGACACGTTTGCCCTCGTTCCCCCTCCCTCCGCCTCCCGCCTCCCCTCGCTCGTTCTGATTCACCCCACCGCATGCGAAAGCTAGCGCCGAAGCCCGCGCGGAGGCGCGGCAGGTACGTACGCCTGATGCGATACGGCTCTAGATGCGCGCCGGAGCTCGGCCCTGGGCCGCAGCCAGGGCGCGCAAAGCCGACGGTGCGCACGCATCCCTTCCTATCCTCCGCCGTTCCAACTCGAGGGCGTTCCGCCCCCTTCCCAGCCCCTCCTTGTTGTTCCGACGGCGCCAACAGCGGGACGGTGGTGCGGGAAAGGTATGCTCGCGGCGTCGTTGCCGGACTGTGCGTGGAGGAGGAGGCGCATCGGGCGCAAGATGGGAAGGGGTAGGGCAAGTAAGGGGTGCGGGTGTGTGGGTTTGGCCGCTTCGGAGGAGCGCGGCTCGGGCAGATCGGGGACAACGGAGGCCTCGCTGCGCCAGCGATGGGCCGCATACGCGGCGGCCAGGCTCATGGACGGGGCTTGGTGTGCTAGTCGATGGAGCGCTGGCCGGAGCTTGCACTTTCGCTCGCGGCGACGGGAGGGGGCGGGGGGACAGCCCGGGCCGCCCCCCCCGAGAAGGGCAGACCTCTCGCTCCCTCCCGCAGCTCGCTCCTGCCCTTCCCGGCCTTCCTTTCCATTGCCCGTCCCCGCCATGCATCCTCTATCCACTGTCTACCCCTGTCTGCCGCGGGTGCGGCTGCCGCGAGGGCCTACGCGCTTCTCTTCCCCCTCGGCTTGCGTGTCTCCCCCCTCTTGCGCGGGCGTGATACCCGCTCCGGGAAGGCGGCCAAACCCACCCCAGAGCCCGAACGCAGACCCCGCCCATCCTAGGGGACGGCGTCATGCGTCGCCTTCGTCTGGCGCCACGGGCTGCGTGCAAGTGCAAGAACATGGGCTATCATCAGCCCCCGCCCCGGGCTCTCGGAACGTGGTGGTGGGGTTGCCGTTTGTTGATCCCCTCCCCGCCCGCACGACAACCCGCTTTTGGGTCCCGCGCGCCGTCGCCCCGCCAGCTCGGTGCGCGGCGGGGCAGGGTGGTTAGTGAGCCACGCCACGTTTTCCGACCGGAGGTCCTCGAAGTCGTCGCCGCCGCCGCGCGCAAAACGGGTAAGTTGCCGACCGTGTTGCGAGAGTTTTCCCCTTGCTTCTCGTCTCCGCTCCTCCC
>JAIXOF010000010.1 GCA_027486935.1 Cyanobium sp. C1_MAG_00004
TCTACCAAGCCCCGTCAGTATCCCGTAGCACTTCCTTGCCCAGCCACCTCCATAACCACCACGACATTCCAGCCACCCCCAGCTCTGCTCAAATCCTTCTTCTGCCGCGCTCCAGAAGATGCGGCACCTGAGCTGTTTGGCTGCCTGCTGGTGAAACGGCAACCCATTGGCGAGCTGTTGTGGGGGGTTGTTGTGGAAACGAAGGCGTATTCGCCAGGGCAGGTGCAAACGGGTCTCACCAGATCAGCAGTTACTACCCGTGCCCTTTGATTGGCGCCTCAATCAAATCCCACAGGACTGGCAACAGGTAGCAGTAAGATTTAGACGGGCTAATGGCTCCGTGATGGGGATAAGGGGCGAAGTTATTGGTGAATGCAATGAGGGATTAGGGTAGAAATAAGGAGAAAAGTATTGGGGATGGTTTTGGTGTGACCCTGCATTTTTCGGTTGGACGCTCAGTGCCTCGTGGGTCTGTTGTCAGGCTGCGTTGATGGCAATGGTGCCAGGTATTGGCGAGTGAATTAGGGGTCTTTGTGGGATATTGAACAAATAGAAAGCCCCTGCGCTGACAGGGGCTTTGGGGGTATAAGGTATAATATCAACCCCCAGGACAAGTATTCTACGCAAAGCAAAACATACTACATTCCTGAGTCCTTCCCCCCGTCCCCCCAGTAACCTCCTCCAGCTCCGCATCAGTCAACTCAACCAGGGTCTGATTCGCCTGATGCCTCTTGAGCCAATCCGCCTTGCTGACATCAAAACCAGCTTCCTTTGCCATCGCTACAGCGGCGTCAAGGTCTGCAGCGCCCTTGAGCTTTTACTGAAGCCCCGCATCCTCCTTGAGCTTTGCAAGCAGGGCTGTGAGTTGTTCTTCTAACATTGCGTGAAACCGCAACAACTAACCAGTCATAGTACTTCTCCCAAGCACTCGTCAGCATTCCTCAGCACAACCTCACAGAGCCTCTCCCATCGCCACCACAGCGTCCCAGCACATCCCCAATCCTTCTTCGCACGTCCCGCAGAAGAGGTGCCGCCTGAACTTGATTGGCTGCCTTCTGATGATGCGCCAAAGGAGCGGCTGAGTGCCACTTGGGCTCAAGGATGCTGAAATGACGGTGGAGAAAGGCAGATGAAGAAGCAAACGGGTATCACCAGTTCAGCAGTTACTGCCGTTTGCATTTGATATCTGCCTTAATCAAATCCCTGAGGAGTAGCACCAGATTGCGGTGAGATTTAGACAAGCCAATGGCATCCGTGCTGGCGATAGAGAGCGAAGTATTTGGTGGTTGCGTTTGTGAAATAGAAGTATCAGCAGAGGTGGAATATGACGGCAGATGGCTTTGCTACGGGTGGAAATATTTGAGGTTTACTTGAGGAGGCAAAACCCCCTCTGCCAGGAAAGTTGACGCCTCTTCATTCCGACCACTTCAACCATCAGGGGGCCTGATGGAGTCAATCGATGCGTCGTTACAGCGAGGCTGTCAAAGCTGATGTCCGCCGGCGGATGGGGCCTCCCCATCGCCAAAGCGTGGCCGAAATCTCCAAGGAGCTGGGCATCCACGTCATCACCCTCTACAAGTGGCGGAAGGCTTGGCGTCTGCAGGGGGAGGTGGTGCCGGCCACCCATAAGGATCCCGAGGGATGGGGCCCAGCCGACAAGTTCACAGTGGTGCTGGAGACCGCCGGCCTCAATGCGACTGAACTGGGTGGGTACTGCCGAGAGCGTGGCCTGTTCCCCGAGCAGGTGGACCGCTGGCGTCAGGCCGCCCAGGATGCCAATGCCCAGCCCCTGCTGACGATGGCCGATCAGAAGGACCTCCAGAAACGCCACCAGGAGGACCAGCGGGAGATCAAACGGCTGCAACAGGAGCTGCGCCGTAAGGACAAGGCCCTGGCGGAGGCGGCAGCACTGCTGATCGCCTCAAAAAAGATCCAGGCCTACTGGGGAGAGGACGAGGGGGATTGACTTCTCCCGAGGATCGGCACAAGGCGCTGGAGATTCTTGATGCCGGTATGTCGGCGGGTGCACGGGCCTGCAAGCTGGCCGAGCTGCTGGGCGTGGGGCTGACAACACTGCAGCGCTGGAGACGTCAGTTCACAGGTGATGGGGACGGTCTGGATCGCCGTAAAGGCAGCCACCGTCTGGTATCTCACCGCCTCACGGAGGAGGAGCGTCAGCGGATTCTGCTCACCTGCAACCAGCCGGAATTCGCGGCGATGCCACCGGGGCAGATCGTGCCGATCCTGGCTGATCGAGGCCTCTATATCGGGTCAGAGCGCAGCTTCTATCGCGTGTTGCATGCCCATGGTCAGGCGCATCGTCGTGGCCGTGCCCGTCCGCCCCAGGAGCCTCGGCCGGTGCCGCGGCTCGAGGCCAGAGGACCGAATGAGGTCTGGAGCTGGGACATCACCTACCTGCCCACGAGCGTCCGTGGCGTCTGGCTCTACCTCTATCTGGTGATCGACGTCTGGAGCCGCAAGGTGGTGGCCTGGGATGTCGCCGAACGCGAGGACGCAGCCATTGCAGCGGATCTGGTGAGTCGGGCCTGCATGCGCGAGCGCATCAGCAAGGGCCGCAAGCAACCACTAGTGCTGCATGCCGACAACGGCAACGCCATGCGGGCAGCGACGCTGGAGAGCCGGTTGAAGGAGCTGGGAATCTTGCGCTCGTTCTCACGGCCGCGCGTCAGCAACGACAACCCGTACTCCGAATCGCTGTTCAGGACAGCGAAGTACCGGCCCGACTACCCGAGCCGCCCATTCACCAGCGCTGAGGAGGCCTGCCTGTGGGTGGCGTCGTTTCTCGACTGGTACAACCACCGTCACCGCCACAGCGGCATCAAGTTCGTCACGCCCCAGCAGCGCCACAGCGGCCAGGCTGTGGAGATCTGCCGCCATCGGACTCTCGTCTACAAGCAGGCCCGGCAACGGCATCCCCGCCGCTGGTCGCGATCCATCCGTTGTTGGCAACAACCGGAGGTGGTCTGGATCAACCCGCCTCCACCAGAAATCGAATCGGTGTCGGTTACGTTTGCCATGGCTGCCTGAACGGCAGCAGGGGCATCATCTTTCCTGGCAGTTACCGAAACAGCACAAAAACTGCGGCGAAGGTGGGTAAAGGTTCCAGGTATTGGACGGCGTCTTTGGCACTTTGGGAGTGATGAATAAATAAAAAGCCCCTGTGGTTTCAGGGGCGGCAAGGGATTGGATTATGTTAGGAGTTAATGAGGAGTTAGCATTTTTTATATGTTTGGATTGGGACAGCAGGTTTTTGGCAGAAAAGTCCCGCCGATCCCTCCACCCACGCTTGTGCATCATTCCCCCAAACACCTCCAGCCACGCTTTCCAGCTCATCATCAGAAAGCTCCTCCACCTGATTGAGAGCAATGACTGCCTCAGCAGAAATTACAAACCCTGCTGCCTTGGCAATAGCCACAACGGCATCAGCATCACCTGCTGCCTTGAGTTTCTCTTGAAGATCAGCATCAGCCTGGACAGCCTCCTGAAAGGCTTTGAGCTGCTCTTCTGACATCGCTTGAGAAGTGCGGTGAGAATGCCACCATCATCGCCTATCCATCAGAGGTTCTGCGCACTCCTCAGCATTCCCTCGCCCAAGCCACTCCCGTAGCCACCACCCAAGCCAGTCCCAGTTCTTCCCCTACCCCTGCAAAGCCACCCTCAACCAGCCAAGACCTCAGGAGGATGCTGCGCCAGCACCTGCTTGAGATACCGACCAGTGTGGCTGGTGGGATGGTCCGCCACCTCTTCTGGGGTGCCGCTCACCACGATCTGACCGCCCTTGTCGCCACCTTCTGGACCCAGATCAATGATCCAGTCGGAGCAGCGGATCACGTCGAGGTTGTGCTCGATCATCCCCACAACTCGAACCCCAAACCCGCCAACGCCGCTGCTCGCCTCAGACAAGAGGAAGCGGCAACTTCAGCAGGGGGCGCCTTGGATGCTGACTCCAGCGGTTCCGAGGCAACTGCCGAGTAGTGGAGCAGGTCGCCATCAGCAGTGGGAATGGTCAGACGCCCTGTGACCACAACAGCACCACCGACCTCCTGGACCGTCTGAACTTCCCAGCGCCAACCAGGAGCACGCTGGTCAAGGTGGCGGGCAATGGTGTTCCAAGGGCAGTAGATCAGGGTCGTGTTGCCCTGCTTTCTGGTATTGAGATGCGTTGGTCAATCGGGCGTGATTGTGGAA
>JAIXOF010000169.1 GCA_027486935.1 Cyanobium sp. C1_MAG_00004
GCCGCTGCTGTTCTCCCGCTGAGGGGCATCCCCCCGTTTCTGATGAGCTCCACACCACAAGCCCACCGCCCCAGGCCCCAGCAGACCACTGCTCGCGTGACGACATCCGGTCGTTTGCGAGGACCATTGCGCTCACCCCATGCCGCTGCTGATGCTTTGGTGGTGGAGCACCTGCCGTTCGCGGCCAAGGTTGCGGCCAACTACGCGCGCCGGACTGGTCATCCCAAAGAAGACCTGGAGCAGCTGGCGGCGATCGGGCTGATCAAGGCCTCGCGTCGTTACAACACCCAGCACCCCGGCCGCAGCCCTAATCACTTCATCGCCTACGCCAGGCCGTTTGTGAACGGCGAGATCACCCACTACTTGCGCGACAAGGGATTCCTGATTTCGGTACCTGGCCGCTGGCGGGAGCTGCACGCACGCGGGCAGAAGCTGCTGCGGCAGGGAGCGGCACCAACTCATGTGGCTCAGCAACTAGGCCTCACTCCTCGGCGCTGGGCCGAGATCAGCACTGCATGCTCGGTGCGAGTGGTTGCAATGACCGCCCATGAACAAGATGGTGCTTAAGCAGGCCCGCCCAGGCACCGAGCCAACGCAATGCCAAGCATCAACCCGATAGATCTGGATCCGCAGGATTCAGGCAATCCATTTAAGCCGCCCAAGGACCCAGTCTTCGACGCTCTTTTTGGGCTGGCAATCCAGGGAGATCTACATGTCTATTTCGCAGCCATTCCCCTCTCTCTAGTCAAGCCTTTTGCGTCAGATTTTTGTTTCCTGGAAACACCTAATGCTGAGGCCATTATTGATGTGCTGATTGCTGATGCCCGGCAAGGACGCTTCCCTCATCTTTGGGTTTACGAAGCAGGCGAGGGGTTTGTCATGTCTGACGACTACCCCCAGTACGAGGCCTGTCTCCGGGGGCAGCCCGACTACGTGCCGTGCTGGGTTCTGGGACGACCACGCCATCCAGCTGTCGTGGACATTCAAGGCCCTGTCAACGCGCGTCAGGCAGCGGGCTTGAAGGATTAAGAATCGGCTCGGCAACAGCGGAAGAGCTGTTATCCCGTCTTGCCGGCTGAGATCACGAACAGCGACCGGGCTCAGGAGTGCAGCCTGGGCTTGCCTCTACGCAGGCATCGAGTCTTACTGGATCTTCTTTCCCGGCTAGATCTGATCCAGCACTGCTGGGACCTCCTCTCCGGCCGCAAGGAGCACTATCTTCCCCGCGGTGAACGGGAGCCAGAGAGCGCCTACCGACGCCGGCTGGAGGCGGCTCTGCCCTCGGGGTTCTTTCGTGATGCCCTGCGCACCTTCGCGGGGATGCTGGCCTCCAGCCACTGGCGTGAGCTGCCGGCCTCGCTGCAGGCGGTGATCAGTGATGTGGATGGACGCGGCACCGACTTGGGTGTGTTCCTCGAGCGCGCCGACGTGCTGGTGCTCCGCGATGGTGCAGCACTGATTGGCGTGCTGCCACCGCAGCACCTCTGGCCCAGCGAGGGCGACCGCCAGCAGGCCCTGCGCCGTGGTGATCGTCTCTCGCTGCCGCGCCTTGCTCTGCTGGAGCGCCGCGACGTCCTGAACTGGCACCTGCCTGGCCCTCAGTCCTTGCCTGACGCGGTCAGCTTCCGGCTGCCCAACCCCAAGGCCCAAGACGAGCCCCTGGATCCGGATCGACCTCAGCATCCATGGCTCTACGGCTCCGTTGCCCTCGATGGCGAGGGCATGAGCGTCGAGACCATCGAGCTCATGGCAGACCCGCAGGCCCCGACCGGCTGGCGCCCGCAACGCTCTGAACTACAGCACTACCGCGGCATCAGCCAGCTGCCCCTGATCTGGTACGCCAGCGATGGTGCTGCCTTTGGGGAGGGCGATCTGCCGCATCTGGGTCTGGCGCATCAGTACCTCAACCACTTCCGCTGCCAGAGCGACTACCAGGAGCTGCTGTACCGAACGGCTCTGCCGGTGGGTGTGCGTACAGGGGTCGTGGGCCCGATGGGCAGTGGCACCAGCGAGCCGGTGGTGCTGGGGCCCAACAGCGTGATCGATCTGCCGGAGGGCGCCAGTTTTCAGTTCGTCGAGATCCAGGCCCGTTCGCTTGCTGAGCACCGCGCCTGGCTGGAATCTCTGGATCAAGGGATGCGCCGTGACGCCCTGATCCCCTCCGGCGTTCAAGGGGCTCCACGCACCGCCACCGAAATCTCCCTGGCGGCATCCCAGGCCTATGCGCTGCTGCAGAGCCAGGCGATTCAGAAGGCCTCGATGTTCTCCTCACTGCTGCAGCACTGGTGCGCGATCACCGGTGAACCAATCCCTGAGCAGAAGGGCCCGGCGCTGCTGGTGGAGATCAGCCCGCTGGCACCGGCGCCCAAGCCGCAACCCACCGTGGCCGAAATGCTGCAGCTGCATGAGCGCGGCATCGTGAGCGAACAGGTCCTGCGGCAATGGTTAGGGGATCTGGCCGGCCTGGCGCCGGCAAGCGCATGACCTTGAGCACCAGCCTTAGCGCCAGCAACTGGCAGCCCAACGATCAGGAGTTGATTCGCTCCGCACTGGGTTTGCTGGCGACTGTTCCCTGCCTGGACGCCATCAGCCGCGCCATGGCGGATCTGGAGCAGCAACACCCACCGGGTGTGCTGCAGGCCAGGCGGTTGCTCGATGCGATAGGCCAGATCGACCTGCAGCTGCTGGCTGGTGGACCTGAGTTCGAGCAGGCGGTGCAGAAGCAGAGCTTTTCAGGGCCCCTGGCCACTTCCAGCGCCGCAGCGGGAGAAGCGCCGTTGCAGAAGGCCGATGTGATCGCCTACGACACCACCCTGCTGCGCACCGAAAGCGAGAAGGTGTTTGCCAACCCGGCGTCCACCGCAGCGGCCTATCTGCTGCAGCGCAGGCGCTGGAGCGATCAGCTGTTGCTGCTGCTGCCAGGGCTCAGGGGCTGGGTGGTGGTCGCCCAGGGGAATGGCACCACGGCCATGGAGCGGGGTTGAGCCATGACCACCACAACGACCAACACCAACCAATCAGTAAGCACCACGGCCTGGGCGCCAACGCCCCTGCAGCCCTATGCCAATGCCCGGCTACTGCTGCGCCAGACCCTGATCCCCGCTGACAGCACCTCGGCGGTGGTCGCCACCCATGCGCTCGAGTGTTTTCTGGTGCGCCAGCGCTACATCTCCGCCAAGGAGAATGGTCCTGGCGTTGACACCGGTGACTTCACCTACGGCGGCATGATCTGCCGCGCCAGCCGGCTGCCGCCTGAGCCCGGTGCGATCTGGCTGAGCCGTGATCTGGTGTGGCAGCAGAACGGCCGCCGTGTCGCCTCGGCCGGGCTGACGGTGGTGGCACCCTGTGAGGGCCAGATTTGGCTGGGAGATCTGTCGCTGCTAAATGCAGCGGGGGATGCAGATGTGGATCCTTATGCCCTCCTCCATCCATTCACGGCGCTGGAGTTTGGCGCCAGCTACGGCTCAGGCGGCATTGGCGCCTTGGTGCAACCGCTGATCGGTGAGCGGGTGTTTGGGACGCTCAAGCCTGTGCTGTTGAGCTGAACCGCACCGGTTTGCTCCCGCTGACAGGGGCACCTGCACAGCAGACGGCGGCAGGCAGCGGAACCAGCGTGCAGATGTGGCGATCTGCAGCACCTTGATCGCCCGCAGGCTTCTCATGACAACAGCTGATCACAGTCCCCCGATGGGGGCCAGGCCGGAACCCGGGCCTGATGCAGATCTGGTTCACGGCCAGCAGCTGCCCCTGCAATGCGATCAGGACTACCGGCAACTGGAGCAGCACTACCGCCGCTCAGCCCAGTACGCAGAGATGGTGTCGCGCTACCCGCTGCTGCGCCATTGGATCGATGCCTGCCGCCACAGCGAGCTGGTGGCAGACCCTTTGCCAGGCTCACAACAGCAGGGCCAGGCAGGGATCGTGCTGCAGTGGGACCGCAGTCACGGCGATGGCTGAGCCCTCATGACGTGTGCTTGAGCGATGGCCCTCGGCAACAGGGAATGGCAGCGCCGCGATGGGCTGCCGATCCCACTGACAGCCGAGACGGGTCATGGCCTCCACCACTGCAAACTCATCCGCCCCATCGGCCCGCAGCGCGGGTGAAGGCAGCGATCTGCTGGATCGACGCGACAGCGAGAGCAGCGATCAGGACACGCCTTCCAGTGACAGCGTCATCAGCACCGGCGGCACTGAGGCTGCGTACCCCAAAGTCACCGAGCCCTGCAGCGGCACCACTGGCGATGGCCCCACTGGGGCTGGCCTCAGCGAAGCCCTCAAGGCCGAACGTCGCCGCAGCAACCAGCTTGAAAAGGAACTGCGGGGCCTGCGCCAGCAGCTGACCCGTTTTTCGGAGATCAACCCTGAGGAGTACGCCCGCCTGCAGGAGGCCGAGCGCCAGAAGCAGCTGCTGGAGCAGCAGCTCGAGCTGCGCGAAC
>JAIXOF010000140.1 GCA_027486935.1 Cyanobium sp. C1_MAG_00004
GGTGCCTGTTTCCAGAGGGGTTGCCGCAAGGGCAGCGGTGGCTCCCAGCAGGGATACGGCAAGGGAAAGGCCAGTGGGGCCGATCAACCAACTGCTGTGAAACCGCATTGCCAGAGCAGGGCTGAAGGCCTTTGCCAGCAATCCTAGGGGGCTCCACAGGGCGGTGATAAGCAATACCAATGCATGGCCCTTTGAATCACGGTGCGGTTAAGGCCAACCACCGGGGCCCTGGTCTGTTGGTCTTCACGCTTGGCATACAGCTCCCGCCCCTTGAAATACAGCACCACCGCTTCCCTGTTGTTGCAGCTGACTGTTGGTCTGGGTCAATACCGCAGCGCGTGTACACAGAGCAGCCGCCCTGTCGTTGCCAAGGACAGGCCGAACTTGGCGTCCGATCCATCAATACGAGAAGCCGGCAGGATCGATACGAAATGCAGGCAAGGGTATAGACAGAACCTAGTTGCCGCAAGGGTTTTCCCCCCCATAGGCTGATTGCATCGACCAGCAGCTCAGGCACTTCCTTCATGGACAACGCCGTTACCAGCACCGCCACCAACGTTCTGGTTGATCGCTACGCCGATCTGCATGCCCAACCGCGACCACGAGACCTGTTGATGCAGAGTCGCTGCACAGTTCTGGCTGGCGACCTCGAGCATCGGCAGGTCATCGAGCAGGCCCTCGGTGGCGAACGGCTGCTGGCCCTGACCCCCGGTCAGGATCCGATCTCGGCGATCAGTGCCTGGCTGCAGGGCAGCCCCAGCCAAGAGCTGCACCTGGTGGCTCACGGCGCTCCTGGCCAGATCTCGCTGGGACATGGCGTCGATCGCATGAGCCTGCTGCAGCGTGCCGAGCAGATCGGCCGCTGGGGTGTCGAGCGCATCTACCTGTGGAGCTGCCGGGTCGGCGCCGATCTGGCCTTTGTCAGCGCCCTGCAGGAGCTGAGCGGCGCGCGGGTCTTCGCCAGTGCTGAGCGGTTGGGCCTGGGCAAGACCCTGATGGGCACCAGCTTCCCTGAGCTGGCCGCTGGCGTGGCGGCGTTGCAAATAGCGCTAGAAACCCCCGCTGGCACAGGTACATGGGCAAGTATTGGAATTAATCAATCCATCTTTGATAGCATTGATTGGTCTGGTGATCATGATTGGTTTAAAGTAGCTCTAAATGAGGGCTCTAGCTATCAATTCAATGCATGGGGGAGCGGCCTCTCCGATCCCTATTTGTATCTTTGGAATAGTGGCGGCGGCCTGATTGCTGCGAACGATGATTACAATGGTCTGAACTCGCAAATTAATTTCACCGCGTATTCGACATCTGATTACTTCTTGGATGTTGGGGCCTATATGGATTGGGGGACTGGGGGGTATTGGCTGACGACGCAAGGACCCGATCCTTCTGCCCCAGTAAATGTTGACCTTGGCGTTGCCAATGTTTTCCAGGCTAATGAAGCTGATGCCGGCACCCAGGGCGTCGTCACGGCCACCATCAGCGACACAAACATCTCGACTCTTCTTGGTCTCACGGGCACTGGTAATGCCTACAGCATTTCAGTTTCCGATGGTGTTGTTGATGCAGCTGCGCTGAATGTCTTGGATGGCGTGACAAGCGTCAATATTAATGCAGTCTCTGTAGGTACCCTCACGGGTAGTGCTTCCGATATCGTTACTGCAATCAGTGCCTCGACGATTGATACCGCCTACAACGTAGGTGTCAACGTCAGCACTGGAGCCGCATCGGTTGGCCAGGCCAACGTTATTGATAACAACACTAGTGGTGTCGTCAATGCAACGATCGGCGACACCTCAATCTCAGCGCTTGGTGGTCTCGCTGGCACTGGCAACGCTTATAACGTCACCGTTGATGATTACTCCGTTAATGCTGCGGATCTCAATACCCTTGATTCGAAGACGACCATTAATGTCAATGCAGGTAGCGTAGCCACCCTGACTGGCAACGCCGCTGATCTCGCTACTGCCATCAGCGCTACCACGATTGATACAGCTTCTAGCGTTGCTGTCAACGTCAGCGGCACCGCCACCGTTGGCCAGGCCAACATCATTGATGCCAACACCAGTGGCGTTGTCACCGCAACCATCAGCGACACCTCAATCTCCGCGCTTGGTGCTCTCGCTGGCACTGGCAACGCTTATAACGTCACCGTAGATGATTCCGCCGTTAATGCTGCGGATCTCAATGCCCTTGATTCGACGACGACCGTTAATGTCAATGCAGGCAGCGTAGTCACCCTGATTGGCAACGCCGCTGATGTCGCTACTGCCATCAGTGCTGCCACGATCGATACGGCCAGCGACGTTGCTGCCACCATCAGCGGCACCGCCACCGTTGGCCAGGTCAACATCATTGATGGCAACACCAGTGGTGTTGTCAACGCAACGATTAGCGATACCTCGATTTCCACGCTCGCTGGTCTCAACCGGGGCGCAGTTAATGACTATTCGATCACGGTTGGTGATAGCTCTGCTGAGGCAGCTGCGTTAAACACTCTTGACGGATTGAGCTCTCTTGGCGTCAACGCGACTTCTGTGGGAACACTCACCGGCAGTGCCTCGGATCTCGCCGCCGCCATCAATGCATCAGGCATTGATACGGCCGCTGCTGTTGCGGCAATCATTAATTCTGGGCCTGCTTCTGCTGCAGATCTCAAAATCATTGACAGCAATACCACGACAGGTGTAGACGCCAGTGCGGTGACAGTTATCACAGGCAGTGCATCAGATATTGTCGATGTCATCTCTGTTAGCAGTATTGCAACTGCTGACTCTGTTAATGCCACCGTCAGCGGCACCGCCACCGTTGCCCAGGCCAACGTCATCGATGCCAACACCAGCGGTGTTGTGACTGCCACCATCAGCGATGGCGCCATGGCCAGCCTGGGCAACCTGGCAGGCAGTGGCAACGCTTACACGATTGAGGTGACGGATAGCTCGGTTGATGCGGCCGCCCTCAA